>CACZMV010000010.1 GCA_902782305.1 uncultured Prevotellaceae bacterium | reverse complement strand
AAGGTAAGTGAAAATTCTGACATGGCAAAATCCTGGGCAACTTTTTGTTGCTCAGGCACTTATAAATAATGTTAAACTATAGTGTTGCGGAATTAAGGCATCCTAATTTTGTCTCATTTTAAACTATTTTTATGACGTATTCTAAAAAAGAATGTATTTTCAAGATGACAAGAGTCTTTCTTGCTTCCTTCATCTTGATGTGTGTTTTCCTGTTGCCCTACTTCGCCTATATTTTCGGTCGGGACATCCCATTCAGTCGTACAACATTGGATATCGGAAACCTTCTGTGGCCGTTAGCAATTTTTGCCGTCTTACTTTACGAAGACAAGAAAGGGAAGTTGGGAATATGGCGTAATCCGAGCCTTGGAATGAACCTGAAAACAGCTATTCTATCCCTGGCATTGGGAGTCCTCTGGCAGTTCATCACACTTCTGCTGACCTCTTTGTTTGACGCGGCCAATACAGACCCTCGGGAGCCCTACACTCTGGCGACCCTTATCCTGCATATCTTTTCCTTCTCCATCATAGGCCCCATTGCAGAGGAACTGTTTTTACGGAAATGGTACATATCCGTGATGGAAAGAGCCTCTTTCGGCAAGATAGCAATTGTCGTTTCCAATGCACTCATCTTTTACGCGGCGCATGTGGGTACAGGCGTTTGGAGATTAGACACACTGATTATGGCGGTCATTCTTTGCCTGATGTATATGAGAACCAGAGATGTTCGCTATTGTGTGATTACGCATGTCACATGCAATCTCTTGGGAATCTTCTCTGCTTATTATTTCGTATAAAGCAATCTTCTTGCACTTTGGAGGTTATATGAATCAATTACTATATATCGTCTGGAATCCGGACCTCGTAGCATTCATGAGACGCAGGGACTGGTACCTGTTTCACTCAGTCACAAAGAGAAAATCAGTAAAACATGCTAAAAGTTTGAAGGTTATGAAATAATTACCTATATTTGCATTGTATGACAATAAAAATTGTAATCAGGGATATAAGGAAAGATGCGCCAGGAGGGTTTTCCTGACGCATTATTCTTATGATTGCTGATAGATTACATGGGCAGGGTCAGCACGAAGCGTGAACCTGGGCCTGCAAAAGCTGAGTCGTAGGTGAGATCACCACCCAGACGACGAGCTAAGTTGCGCGCAACGGTCAGACCTATGCCCTGGCCATCAAAGAACTGGTTGAGCTTGGTGTAGGGCTCGAAGATGCGCTCAGCGTCAGCTGCTTCGATGCCCGTTCCAGAATCCTCTACGGCATAGATAATCTGCATCTTGTCCATATCCACAGAGACATTCAGAGTGATGGTGCCCTCGCTGGTAAACTTCAGGGCATTGTCCAACAGATGAGTCAACGCGCGAACAGCCTTCTGCTGATTGGTGGAAAGCATAGTAGCCGCAGCATCAGGAGCCACATTATAGGCGAAATTGGCAAACTGCGATTTCTCAACGCCAGAAATCTTGATGGCCTCGTCAGACACCTGAGCTACCATAATATTGTCTGTACGCTCAATGGGGGGCATATCAGGCTGAATATCGTCCAAATCGGTCAGCTTAAGAATCATGGATATAGCACGTATATCGCCATTGGCTTTTGCTGTTGCCAACATCTGCTTAACCACCTGTTTGGCAGTCTCACTTTTCTTCTGATCGCTCTCTCTCATCGCGTCCAACTCAGCCTGCAGACTATTGCAATGCTTTTGCAGGGCTTCGTTAGCCGACTTTGCCTTGTTGGTTTCTGCCTCCATCTTCTCAAAGGAGAGCAGGGCTTGCTCATAGCCTTCGCCGATGTTATCAAAGTTCTTCTCCAGTGCACGATAGTCGTCCAACAGCTTCTGCTGTTCGTCCACTTTATATTGGTAGTCATTGAGCAATTTCTGTTGCTCCTCAGCCTGCCCGTGACTGGCTTTCATCTGGAAATAGAGTCCAGTAGCCAATCCGATGGCTATTACAAGTACAATGATAAAAGCGTATAACATATCTTATTCAGCTATCTTTTCTACCTTAATAAACTTTGTGAAGCCAGTCATAGCCAACACCTTATAGATTTCAGGTCTAACGTTGGTCATCTTGAACACACCCTTCTGTTGGGTAACGGTACGCATAGTCTTCTGGATGATACGAAGACCAGAGCTGGCCATGTAGGTAAGATTCGTGCAGTCCATTTCCACGTTGACGCCACCATCAACAAGAACGGGCTGGATGTCCTGTTCAAACTGTGAAGCATTCATTGTATCAATACGCTCACCTGTCTTAATGATGGTCTTGCCATCTTCTTTGATAATCTCTGTCATAGTCTTACTTTTTTATTTATTATTTCTATTTTTCTTGTTAATTTACTTGATGTCTTTCTTCATTGTCAGCAGGTTTTTGCCTTTCAGACGCTGATAAGTGACCTTGTTCATGATGTTCTTTACAATAAAGATACCCATGCCGCCAATTTCTCTTTCTGCTGGATTAATATCTGTGTTGACACCCTCTCTCATCGTTGGGTCAAACTCCTTTCCGCTATCACTCAACACGAAAGTCACTTCCTTTCCGTCACTTTCAGCCACTAATTCAATTTCGGCCTCTGTGCCTTGAGGATAAGCATAGAAGATGACATTGCTGACCATCTCCTCCATCACCAGATTCAGATTCATCTGGAGCTCCATGTCCAGTCCCAGCTCGTCGCCAATCTCCTCGACGAACTGGTTGACCCTCTCCAGCTCACTTATCTGGTTTTTTAGCTTTAGTTCTTTCTTCATATATTGGTTTGACATTGTATAGGATAAGTAGTAACTACATTCTATCCCTTATATCTTAAGTTCTTTCAGTATCTCACTCATGCGCTGCATATTCTTGATGCGCATAGGCACCAAAGGCAAGCGCAGAACATTCTGGATATAGCCCATCTCGCTGAGCATTGCCTTCACACCAGCGGGGTTGCCATCAACGAAAAGCAGCGAAAAGAGGTCAGTAAAGCGATGGTGTATCTTGCGTGCTCCATCGTATTCACCCTTCATCTGCAGACGAATCATCTTTGAGAACTCCTTAGGCAGAGCATTGCCTATCACACTGATAACGCCCACAGCACCACAGCTAACCATTGGGAATGTCAGGGCATCATCGCCACTAATCACGTCAAAGGATGCAGGTTTGTTCTTGATAATCTCGTCAACCTGCTCCAAATTACCAGAAGCTTCCTTGATGGCTACGATATTCTTGCAGTCAGTAGCCAAACGGACTGTAGTCTCTGCTTTCAGGTTTACACCAGTACGTCCTGGAACGTTATAAAGCACCACAGGCAGTTTGGTAGCTGCTGCGATAGCCTTGAAATGTTGATAGAGACCTTCCTGAGAAGGCTTATTGTAGTATGGACAAACGCTCAGCACACCATCAATACCCTTGAAGTCGCCATTCTGCAGTTCCTCCACAATGGCTGCAGTGTTATTACCACCACATCCCATCAGGATGGGCACTCGTCCACCAACCAAGTCAACTATTAAATCTTTGATTTTCTTTTTTTCCTCTGCAGTCAACGTAGGTGTTTCGCCCGTCGTAGCGAGAATGCAGAAGAAATCTGCTCCATTTTTGAGCTGAAACTCCACTAAACGGATCAGCGCTTTATAGTCCACTGAACCGTCTTCCTGAAAAGGGGTTATCAGCGCAATACCTAAACCCTTGAAGATATTATGTACCATAAAAAATAAGAATTCTTTCTTTTATGACTGCAAAATTACACATTTTAATTGTAAAATGTTACTGATTTACAAAAAAAATTATCTTCTGTACACAAATTAGCATCATATTAATGGCTATACTGATGAAACAAGACACCAGCATAGCCATTATAATAAATAAGGTGTAGTCCTAAAAAGGGGGCCTTACATCTTTCTCAAAACCACAGCCGAACGAGCAGGGATGTAGAGTTTGAGCCACTCTTTCTTATCCTGCACATAAAGCGGATCGTAGTTGGTGATGTGGGTTACTGTATCATCTGCAAAACCATTGCCACCAAACTCCTTTGCATCGGTGTTCAATACCACCTCGTAAGAACCCGTAGGAACAAGGAATCCATAATCGGTATACGAACGTGTAGGTGAAAAGTTGAAGACGAATACCAAGTCGCCACGCATGTAGCACAAAACTTGGTCGCCATCATCGTGCCAAATCTCCTGAACTGGAGTAGCCTGGAAGTTCTTCTGCGACTTGATGACTTCCAGCATCTTACGGTCAAAGTCGCCGAGCCAGTGGTAGCAGAGGTCTTTGTTATCCACGAGGTTCCACTGACGACGGGCGTATTTGTACGACCAGCCGTTACCCTCGCGTGGGAAGTCAATCCACTCAGGATGACCGAATTCATTACCCATAAAGTTCAGATAACCTCCGTTGATGGCACCGGCTGTTACCAATCGAATCATCTTGTGCAGGGCGATACCGCGCCGTGCAAGGTCGTTGACATCTTTCTTGGCGAAGTGCCAGTACATATCAGCATCAATCAGACGGAAGATGATGGTCTTGTCGCCCACCAAAGCTTGGTCGTGGCTCTCGCAGTAAGAGATGGTCTTCTCGTCAGGACGACGGTTCTTGACCTCCCAGAAGATAGAGCAAACGTTGATATCCTCATCGCGCACCTCCTTGATGGTCTTGATCCAGTAGTCAGGAATGTTCATCGCCATACGATAGTCGAAGCCATAGCCACCATCCTCGAACTTAGCAGCAAGACCAGGCATACCTGACACTTCCTCAGCGATGGTGATAGCCTGAGGGTTCACCTCGTGAATCAAACAGTTAGCCAACGTCAGATAGCAGATGGCATTGTCATCTTCATGTCCGTTGAAGTAGTCACCATAGCCTCCGAAGGCCTCACCCAATCCATGTGAATAATACAGCATAGAGGTCACACCATCGAAGCGGAAACCATCAAACTTGAACTCTTCGAGCCAGTATTTACAGTTAGAAAGCAGGAAGTGCAATACATCGTCCTTGCCATAGTCGAAGCAAAGAGAGTCCCAAGCTGGATGCTCATGGCGGTCGCCAGGATAGAAGAACTGATTGGGGTCGCCAGCCAGATTGCCAAGACCTTCTACCTCGTTCTTCACAGCATGTGAATGCACAATATCCATAATGACGGCGATGCCCATCTTGTGAGCTGTGTCAATCATCTCCTTCAGGTCCTCAGGAGTACCAAAACGACTGGAGGGAGCGAAGAATGAAGATACGTGATATCCAAACGAGCCATAGTAGGGATGCTCCTGAATAGCCATCACCTGAATGGCATTGTAGCCGTCCTTCTTGACGCGAGGCAATACATTCTGGGTAAATTCTTTGTAAGTACCGACCTTCTCGGCATCCTGAGCCATACCCACGTGGCACTCGTAAATCAACAGGGGAGACTTGTTGGGTTTGAAATTTTTCTTTTTCCACTCATAGGGTTTCTCTGGATTCCACACCTGAGCAGAGAAAATCTTTGTCTGGTCGTCCTGAACCACACGACGGCACCAAGCGGGAATGCGCTCGCCTTCTCCCCCATTCCACTTCACCTTCATCTTATAAAGTTGTCCGTGCTTGAGGGCTTTCTCACTGAGTTTCAATTCCCAGTTGCCAGTACCCTCAATGCGCTTGCACTTATATTTCTCAGACTCCTGCCAATTGTTGAAATCACCAATCAGGTAAATCTCTGTAGCATTGGGAGCCCACTCACGGAACACCCAACCTTTAGCCAATTTATGGAGTCCAAAATACAAATGACCAGAAGCAAACTGCGAGAGTGTTGACTTGCCATTACGTGTCAACTGGTTTATCTTCCAAACGGCATGGTCGTGGCGACCACGAATAGCCTGCTCAAAGGGTTCCAACCACGAGTCGTCGCGAACTAACCCGATATGCTGTGGCTCCTGAACTTTCTGAGTCTTCTTAGGAGCAGCCTTCTTGGGAGTGGCTTTCTTAGGGGCAGCCTTCTTGGCCGCTGTTGTTTTCTTAGTTGTTGCCATAATCTCTATTTACAATTTGACAATTTACCGATTTACTTGTTCATGCTTTAACCTTAAAAATGGCCTTTTTTAATTCTGGAACACCAGCAATACAAGGAGCATGTCCGTCCTCAGGGAAGAAGATAGCCATCATACCTGGCTGACAAGTTACATAGCTATCGGCTGCAATGCCTGGAATCTTGGTAATATCCTTCTCGGCATTATACTCTACATCAGGCAACAGGTCGCGCTGAGTATAGCCAAAGGTCTCTGCTGCTGTAATGGGAATCTGGATATCTATCATCTTATTGTGAGTCTCAATTACAGCCTCATCGGGTGTTTTACCCTTTGCCATCTGAATGTTCACAAAGAGATCTTTTCCCACAATCTCATGTTTTCCAACTTCCAGTTTGTCCAAATCGTTCTGAGCTAGGAACTCCACTACTTTAGCGAACAGAGGATTCACAGACTCGTACATTTTCAGATTTTCAATTTTGTCGATAATCATAATGCTTTTGTTTTAATAGAGTTATACTTTTTATAATTGTTGCCTTATCTGTCTAATGTCCTACGCCCACGGCTATAGGAGCCCTGTGCAGTGATGTTTCCATTGCGGTCTTTCTCCACGAAACGGCCATCACGACGGTCGTCCACATAACTGCCTTCAAAACGGTTTCCGTCTTTATCTTCCTCAATGGCAGGACCTTGACGCTTGCCTTTCTCGAAATGGCCTTTGAATTTCGATCCATCAGCATAGCGGGCAATGCCCTCGCCATGAATCTGACCATTCAGGAACTGACCTTCAAACACATCACCGTTTTTCATTGTCAGCTTGCCACGCCCATTGGGCTTATCATTTTTCCACTCTCCCTGATAAGTATTACCGTTTTTCCATACAAGCATTCCCTGACCAGCCTTATCACCATTCAGGAATTGACCTGTATATTTATCTCCGTTGGCATAGCGGAACACACCTTGTCCTGTGCGCTGACCATCTACATAGCCTCCTTCATAGATGTCACCATTCTGGAACTTGTAGATGCCTTGTCCATGCTGTAAGTCACGAGCCCATTGGCCGATATATACATCACCATCAGCATACTGGAAAGTGCCCTTTCCTGAACGTTGATTGTCTTTCCACTGACCCTCATAGCTGGAACCATCGCCCCAATTGTAGATACCTTTACCGTTTTTCTGGTCATTAGCCCACTCTCCGTCGTAATAGGCACCGCCTTTAAATTCATAACGACCTTTTCCGTGACGTTTGTCTTGTTTCCATTCGCCATTATATGTGTCGCCATTATAGTAGAACATGGTTCCATGTCCCTGTTGATAGTCACGATACCACAATCCTACATATTTATTATTATTAGAGAAGTAGTAAGTGCCTTGTCCGTGCTGCTGATCCTGGAACCATTCTCCCTCATACTTTTCTCCATCGAAGAAAGTATAGACACCATAGCCCTGACGTTTCCCCTTCTCGTAGTTACCTTCAAATACGTTGCCGTTCTTCCATTTGGTGACACCCTTTCCATGAGGTTTACCCGACTGCATTTCGCCCTGATAATTACCTCCATCTTTCGTCACGCAAGCGCCCAGAGTCACCTTCTGAGCCATCACCACAGAAGAGGCTAATAATAATACATTTAAGAATATATATCGAAATCTCATTCTTTCTACTTCATATTTTAACCTCACAAAGGTACTTTTTTTTTTCGAGATAGCCAAGCGTTTTAAAAATTATTCACTATCTTTGCACACAGATTAAGGATTTTAGAGATTATGAAATTCATTGGAATCATACCAGCTCGCTACGCTTCTACGCGCTTTCCGGGCAAGCCATTGGCTATGTTGGGTGGACGCACTGTCATCCAACGAGTGTACGAACAAGCTACAGCTATATTGGACGAGGCATATGTAGCTACTGACGACGAGCGAATCTTCCAAGCTGTAGAGCAGTTTGGTGGACGAGCCATCATGACGCGTGCAGATCATAAGAGTGGTACGGATCGTATTGAGGAGGCTGCTGAGAAGATAGGCACTCAGGCTGACGTTATTATCAACATTCAAGGCGACGAGCCCTTTATCCAGAAGTCTCAGATTGAGACGCTCATGCATTTATTCGATGAGCCCAGCACACAGATTGGCACATTGGGCAAGCGCTTTGAAAGCATAGAAGCCGCCATGAATCCTAACTCTCCCAAGATTGTAACAGACAAGCGTGGCTTTGCTCTTTACTTCAGTCGTTCCATCATTCCCTATGTTCGTGGAAAAGAGCAATCTGAATGGTTGCAGCATTTCCCCTACCTCAAGCATTTAGGACTATACGCCTATCGTCGTGAGGTTCTTCAGGAAGTCACCCAACTACCCCAATCGTCTCTGGAGATAGCAGAAAGTCTGGAGCAGTTGCGCTGGCTGGAAAACGGCTATCGCATCCGAGTAGGACTTACCGATGTGGAGACAGTAGGCATCGACACCCCTGAAGATTTACAAAGGGCCGAAGTGTTCTTGGCATCACGAAAATAAAATCATCCAGCGCCTATCCTTGCTGCATTTCTCGCAACAAGGAACGCTGATGCTCCGTTAGGTTAGTAGGCAACTTGACCTGATAAGTAATAATCAGGTCAGTACCATTCCTGCCCTTGCCACGCAGACGCACCTTGGTACCAGGTTGCGTTTCTGGCTTTACCTTCAGACGCAACTTATCGCCCGTTCCTGTAGTCACAATGATAGTTCCACCCAAAAGGGCTGTATACATATCAATAGTAACATTAGCCTCTGTATTAGTGGGACGTCGAGAATAGTTCACATGACTATTAAATCCACCCTGACTACCAAACAAGTCCTGGAAGAATGAAGAGAAGCCTCCACTACCCGTAAACTGCGAGAAGTCAAAGCCACCGAAGCCACCACTGGCATCATAGCCACCTCCACCAAAACCAGCATTCTCAAACTGCTCAGCCTGTTTCCATTGCTCACCATATTTATCATACTTGGCACGCTTCTCTGGATCACCTATCACATCATAGGCTTCCGTCAAAGCCTGGAACTTTGCCTTGGCTTTAGGATCGTCAGGATGCAAGTCCGGATGAAACTGCTTGGCACGCTTCAAATAAGCGCGCTTCACATCTTTCTGTGGTATCGTCTTATCGACGCCTAAAATCTTGTAATAATCAATAAATGCCATATCTTACGTTCTCCTATTTAATTCTTTATACTATTTCTAAAAAAATAGCAGCAAAAAGCGTACCAAAATTTGCATAAGTCAGAATTATTATATACCTTTGCAACTATGAAAAAGACAACGATAATCACACTGGCACTTCTTTGCCTCACTACCATGACAATGGCAAAAAAAGACAAGACTGTCACACTGAAATTAGTGGAGACGAGTGATGTACATGGAGCTTTCTTTCCTTACGACTTCACGGAGCAAAAGCCCATGAAGGGAACTATGGCTCGCGTGAGTACATATATAAAAAAACAACGTAAGGAATACGGCAAGAACCTGATTCTATTGGATAACGGTGATATTCTGCAGGGACAACCTACCTGCTACTATACAAACTTTGTGAAAACAGACCAGTCCAACATCGCAGCAGAAGTTATCAACTATCTGGGATATGACGCCCAAACATTTGGCAACCACGATGTAGAGACAGGGCATGCTGTTTACGACAAGTGGATTAAAGACCTGAAATGTCCAACCCTTGGTGCCAACATTATCGACACACGTCAAGAGAGCCCCTATGTCTTGCCTTATCTGATGCTAGAGCGCGAAGGTGTGAAGATTGCCATCCTTGGCATGCTAACCCCTGCTATTCCCAACTGGTTGCACGAGAACCTGTGGAAAGGACTGCGTTTCGAAGAAATGGTTACTAGCACGCGCAAGTGGGTAAAGTTCCTGAAAGAGGAAAAGAAAGCCGACCTGATTATAGGACTGTTCCATAGCGGATGGGAAGGTGGCATTACCACAGAACGCTACGATGAGGATGCCTCCAAGAAAGTAGCTGAGCAGGTTGATGACCTTGATGTTGTATTCTTTGGTCATGATCACACTGAGCGCAACGTTCTGCTGGACAATGGAGTACTCTGTATGAATCCTTCGTGCAATGCCATGAAAGTGGCAGAAGCCACCATCCAATGTACACAAAAGAAGGGACAATGGATGGTTACCAAGAAGGAAGGCAAACTGGTTGATGTCACTAAAGAGGCTATTGACGAAGACTATGTGCGTCATTTCCAGCCCCAGATGGATAGTATCAAGAGCTATGTAGAGCGACAAATTGGCACATTCCTTGTCTCCATTCGTTCACGTGACGTTTTCTTTGGCTCAGCACCCTTCGTAGACTATATCCACCAACTTCAACTGGAAGAGAGTCATGCTGATATCTCACTGACTGCCCCATTGGTATTCGACACAGAAATCAAGGCAGGTCCCGTATATATGAACGACATGTTCAAGCTCTATCGTTTTGAGAACCAGATTTACACCTTACGAATGACAGGACGTGAAGTAAGACAGTTGCTGGAACTGAGCTACGATCAATGGGTAAACACCATGAAAAGTCCTGACGACCACATTATGTTGTTTGCGCCACAGACTCCTGGTGACAATCAGCAAGTAAAGTTCAAGAACTACACCTTTAACTTCGACTCAGCAGCAGGCATCGACTATGAGGTGGATGTAACAAAACCTGATGGACAGAAGGTAAACATCAAGCAATTCTCCGATGGCAGAAAATTCGACGAAAACGCGTGGTATCTTGTTGCCATGAACAGCTATCAAGGCAATGGTGGAGGCGAACTGTTGACACGTGGAGCAGGCATCCCAATGGATTCCATCCCCTTGCGTATCACCTTTATGAGCGAGCGTGATCAGCGTTACTATCTGACTCAAAAGATTGAACGTGAAGGAAAGGTAACACCCAAGGCACTGAACAATTGGCGATTCGTTCCTGAAGAGTGGGCAAAGCCAGCTATTGAGCGCGATCGTAAATTGTTATTCAAAGAGTAAAGATTTGGTTATCAAGGATTAAGCTATGCAATATTTCACTTTTTGTCAAAGCGACCTCGTATTGGAAAAAACTGCTGATGGCTATGCTATTCCACAAGAGCCACCTACGGAAACTAAGCCTTGGACAACGGTAATGAATGTTGACGGAGCAAAGGCATATCGCATAGACCAGCCACTGACTCAGTCTGAACGTTACGAAATGTGTCCGCTACGACAAAGTTACTATAAACTATCCCACGAAGATTATCTAAAAGCAGGCAAGTGCCACGAATTGCTATATTGGGATCAGAACACCAAATTCTGTGGCATCTGCGGAGGTCCCATGCGTTTCGACACAGATATCTCGAAGAAGTGTGAACATTGCGGAAAGGAGATATGGCCCCAATTAGCTACCGCTGTTATCGTACTTGTTCGCAAGGGCCATGAGGTGTTGCTTGTTCATGCCAACAATTTCCGCGACGATCACTATGGACTGGTAGCTGGCTTCGTAGAAACGGGTGAGACCTTGGAAGAAGCTGTACATCGCGAGGTGATGGAGGAAACAGGACTGCATATCACCAACCTTCGCTATTTTGGTTCTCAGCCTTGGCCCTACCCTTGCGGACTGATGGTTGGCTTTATGGCTGATTATGATAGTGGGAAGATACACCTGCAACGCTCAGAACTCTCAAAGGGTGCATGGTTCGACAAAGACCATCTGCCCCACATTCCAGAGAAGCTAAGCATTGCAAGACAATTGATTGACGTTTGGTTAGAGGAGGTTGCGCGATGAAGAAGGTTCGCGACATAACCTATACTGACCTGCTAATCCTAGCTATCATTGTCATCATCAACCCCACCAGCACCCTCACTCCTTATCATCCTTTCAAGGCACCTTGCATACCTGGTAAGGTAGAAATACGATATACAAAGACAATACCAACCGATTCTATTGCAAATTGTTTGAAGGAAACGGAGGCGCAATTGTCTGAAATGAAATATTACTTAAAGGTACACAATGTCACGGACGAAGGCTATAATCAGGTAGCACGATACAATGCCACACTGATGGATAGGAAGGTCAGATTAGCAAAATTAGCTAGTTCAACTAGTCACACTGGTTCTACTAGTCAAACCATCACCATCCCAGCCAAAGACCGTCCTCTCATCGCTGTTAAGCTTTCTAAAGGTTATTGGCGTGCAGGACATTATCATTTCACACCCCTTAATGGTAAGGCCATTACGCGTGACGACCAAGGGCGTATTATATCTGCTGTCTATGCTGCTGACACTGTGGTTTCCGCTATTCGCATTGACTCAACAGGAATCTATCAAGGACAGATGGATGCTTATCTGCAAGCCAGTGGACAAGGCGTATTCATCGCCCATAACGGAAATTACTACGAAGGACATTGGCAATATGGTCGTCCACACGGATTTGGTTTCCTTTCCTCACCTTATCAACAGCTGAAGACTGGAGAATGGAAAAACGGGAAATTCCTGGGCGAACGATTAAGATACACTTCTGAGCGCATCTATGGCATTGACATCTCACGCCATCAGCACGAGAAGGGGCGCAAACGTTATGGCATTGATTGGGAAAAGGTGCGAATTACTTCGTTGGGTGCTCGTCATAATGCAGAAGGTCGAACCTTCCCCATTTCCTTTGTATATATCAAGTCGACAGAGGGTACGAACATCCGTAACCGATATTTTCTGAGTGATTATATGAAAGCCAAGAAGCAAGGCATTCACGTGGGCGCCTATCATTTCTTCTCCTTGAAATCACCTGCAAAGGCGCAAGCCAATTATTTTGTCAATCACACGTTATTCCGCAAGGGCGACTTCCCCCCTGTTCTCGATGTAGAACCCACAGATGCACAAATTCGCAAGATAGGAGGTGACGAGGAGTTGATGAATCGCGTTCGAGTCTTTATGAGCATCGTAGAACAGCGTACAGGCATGCGACCAATTCTTTACATCAGTCAGAGTTTCATCAATCATCATATGAACAATGCCTCTAACATCAAACAGAAGTACAACGTATGGATAGCCCGCTATGGACAATATAAGCCTGATGTTAAACTGGTTTACTGGCAACTATGTCCAGACGGAAAGGTTGATGGAATCACTGGTGCCGTTGACATCAATGTGTTCAATGGCTACCAAGCACAATTTGACGAGTTTATACAAACTGGATTTTACAAATAGAAATCTTTAGTCAATTGCTGATAGTAATCGTCACCCATCGTCATTGTCTCAAGCACTCGTTCACAGGGATGTTTTCTAAATGATAGCAAGAAACGACGGACAGGCTTCCTCTCCACTGTCTTTATGGCACACACTCGACTTGGGAAAAAGCCTACAAACGTAGCTTCATCTTCCATACGCTGACGATAATCGAAAGGCACCACCACGCTCAGTTCCCCATCGTCTTTCAAAAGTCGCCAAGCAGACTGCATCAATTCAGCATAAGGCAATGTATCCGCATGTCGAGCCATATTGCGCTGAGCATCAGGAGCGCCTAATGAATCTATAAAGAAAGGTGGGTTACTCACAATAGCATCATACAGTCCTTCGTGAGCCTGCACTTTCTCTTGCAACACCTTTATCCGATGTTGGCAACCAGCATTCTCCACATTCTGCAGGGCTTGCCTTGTGGCACCTTCGTCAATGTCGATAGCCGTTATCTGTGCATTAGGATAACGCTGAGCCATCATGAGGGCAATCAGTCCCGTTCCTGTGCCCACATCCAAAATGCTATCGCCACCATTTGCCCATGCTCCCAGCAACACGCCATCCGTGCCCACCTTCATGGCGCACAAATCCTGTCTTACTGAAAAATGCTTGAACTTAAACATACACCTTATCCCTGTTGTTCATTAGGTTTCCATCTGCAAAAGTAACGAAAAAATAAGATACTGACAAATAATCCATCCTTTTTCTATCCTAAAAGGACACGCTCTGCACAAGGTCAGAAAAAGGAAAGAACACATGGAAGATATTAAAATATCTTATTAGATAAACGTTATTCCAAAATATTTTTGTACCTTTGCACCTCAATTATGGAAGAGAAAATAACGATGTATATGGATAATAAGAATAGGTCGTTCCAGATGATTGCCGATGTAGAGGGCGATTACAGCGACCTGACGAGAATGGAAATGCCTGATACACTGCCTATTCTGGCAGTTCGTAATCTGGTATTGTTTCCTGGTGTAGTATCACCTATTTTAATAGGTCGCGAGTCTAGTATGGCGCTGATTCGCAAGGCTGAGAAGGGTAGCGTACTGATTGGCGTAGTAGCTCAGCGCGACCCAGAGGTAGAACAGCCTATCAGAGCAGACCTCTACGATATGGGCGTTTATGCCAAAGTATTGAAGATGCTTACCTTACCAAATGGTAACATCACAGCTATTATACAGGGCTTAGGTCGCCTGCGATTGATGGAGATTCAGAAATACAAGCCCTACCTGATTGGTCATGTAGCCCCTGCCCCTGAGGAGGAGCCAGGCAAACGCGACATGGAGTTCCAGACGGGTATGGAAGACCTGCGCTGTCAGACATCTGAGTATATCAAGATGAGCGATGACATTCCTGAGGAGGCAGCCTTTGCCATTAAGAATGTCAGCAACAATTTGATGGCACTGAACTTCATTTGCTCTAACCTTCCCTTCTCTGTGAAGGAGAAGATTGCCCTGCTAACGCTCGATTCCATCAAGGAGCGCTTGTTCAACGCGATGCGTATTGTGAATCGTGAGATTAACCTGCAAACGCTGAAGTTGGACATCCGCAACAAGACGCGCGACGATATTGACGAACAGCAGCGAAACTACTTCTTGCAACAGCAGATTAAGAACCTGCAGGCTGAGATGGGTAACGAGAGTACCCCTGAGAAGAAGGAACTGCTGGAGAAGGCCAAGACCAAGAAATGGCCTGAGGAGATTGGAAAGTTCTTCTATAAGGAGGCTGAGAAGTTGGATCAACTGAACCCTAACTCGCCTGATTTCAACGTGTTACTAAACTACCTGCAGACACTTGTCAGTCTGCCTTGGGGAGAATATACGGAAGACGATTTGGACTTGAAGCGTGCGCAGAAGATTCTGGATCGTGACCACTATGGTATGGAGAAAGTGAAGGAGCGCATTTTGGAATACATTGCCGTTTTGTCGCTTCGTGGTGATCTGAAGTCGCCCATTCTCTGCCTCTATGGCCCTCCAGGTGTAGGTAAAACTTCATTGGGTAAGTCGATTGCAGATGCCCTTAAACGTAAATATGTACGCGTATCATTAGGTGGTCTGCACGACGAGGCTGAGATTCGAGGTCATCGTCGCACCTACATCGGAGCTATGCCTGGACGTATCATCAAGAACATCCAGAAGGCAGGTTCAAGCAATCCCGTCTTCATTTTGGACGAGATAGACAAGGTAACGCAGAATACGCATAATGGCGATCCAGCCTCAGCCCTGCTCGAGGTCTTGGATCCAGAGCAGAACGGCGCTTTCCACGACAACTATCTGGACGTGGACTACGACTTGTCAAAGGTGATGTTCATCGCTACGGCCAACAATCTTGGCACCATCCCTCGTCCTCTTTTGGATCGTATGGAGATTATCGAGGTCAGCGGATACATCACAGAAGAGAAATTCGAGATTGCCAAGCGCCACCTTATTCCTAAGGAAAAGGAAAATACAGGTCTGAACGACAAGAAACTGACGTTCAACAAGGCTGCTATTGACAAGATTATCGAGCAATATACACGTGAAAGTGGTGTACGTCAACTAGAGAAGCAAATCAACAAGGCACTGCGTAAGATGGCGTACAAGAAAGCGGAAAGTGGCGAACTGCCCTTCGAGAAGATTACCCCCACGGAGATTGAGGACTTGCTGGGCAAGCCACCTTTCTATCGTGACATCTATCAGGGTAATGCTTATGCAGGCGTTGTCACAGGTTTGGCTTGGACAAGTGTAGGTGGTGAGATTCTGTTTATCGAGACCTCACTATCGAAAGGAAAGGGTGCCAAACTCACGCTGACAGGTAATCTGGGCGATGTGATGAAGGAGTCGGCAGTGATTGCACTGGAATATGTGAAAGCACATGTAGACACACTGGGCATCGACTATCGCATCTTTGACAATTGGAACATCCACATCCACGTACCAGAGGGAGCTACGCCAAAAGATGGACCCTCAGCAGGTATCACGATCGCCACCTCTATTGCCTCAGCCCTGACCCAGCGCAAGGTTCGCAAGAACACAGCAATGACGGGTGAGATTACCCTGCGTGGAAAAGTGTTGCCTGTAGGTGGCATCAAGGAGAAAATTCTAGCTGCTAAACGTGCTGGCATTACAGACATCGTGATGTGTCAGGAGAACGAGAAGGACATCAACGAGATTCCAGAGATGTATCTGAAAGGTGTTAAGTTTCATTATGTTGAGAACGTGCAGGACGTTTGGAAATTTGCACTAACTGACGAGATTGTAGAACATCCGCTGACTTTCGAGATTCCTGAGGAGAAAGACGAGAAGAAAGGCGAGAAATAAATGAAGTTCGAAGTACAACATACAGACAACGCATCTGACGCACGTACTGGTTTGATTACCACAGACCACGGGCAGATTAAGACTCCTATCTTCATGCCCGTAGGAACGGTAGGAAGCGTGAAAGGTGTTCACTTCTCTGAATTGCGTGAGCAGGTAAAAGCCCAGATTATTCTGGGCAACACTTATCACCTGTATCTGCGCCCAGGACTGGACATTCTGCGCAAGGCTGGCGGATTGCATAAGTTCAACACGTGGGACCGTCCTATCCTGACAGACTCAGGTGGTTTCCAGGTCTTCTCGCTAACGGGTATCCGTAAGCTGAAGGAGGAAGGATGCGAGTTTCGTAGTCATATTGATGGCTCTAAGCATTTCTTCACCCCTGAGAATGTGATGGATACGGAGCGGGTGATTGGTGCAGATATCATGATGGCACTCGACGAGTGTCCTCCAGGTCAGAGCGACTATCAGTACGCTAAAAAATCACTTGGACTCACTCAGCGATGGTTGGAACGTTGCGTCAAGCGATTCAATGAAACAGAACCACTCTATGGATATAATCAGACATTGTTCCCTATTGTGCAAGGCTGTACCTATAAAGACTTGCGTCAGGATGCTGCTAAACATGTCGTTGATACGTTGGGCAAGTTGAACGATGGTGGTGGTGCCTCAATAGGTGGTTTGGCTGTTGGTGAGCCCACTGAGGTGATGTATGAAATGATAGAGGTAGTTAACGAGATTCTGCCCAAGGATCGTCCTCGCTACTTGATGGGTGTAGGTACGCCTCAGAACATCCTCGAGGCTATCGAACGAGGTGTCGATATGTTCGACTGTGTAATGCCTACTCGTAACGGACGTAATGCGATGTTGTTCACCTATGAGGGAACAATGAACATGCGCAATCAGAAATGGGCTGACGACTTCTCGCCCATCGATCCAGATGGTTGTGATATCGACAGAATCCACTCGAAAGCCTATCTTCATCACTTGTTCAAGGCGCAGGAGTTATTAGCCATGCAGATTGCCAGCATCCATAATCTGGCATTCTACCTGCGATTGGTGACAGATGCTCGCATGCATATAGAACAAGGTGACTTCACGCAATGGAAACGTTCAGTGATTGACAACTTAGGACGCAGAAGATGAAAGAGAAGTTTAAAGAGATAATAGGTATGATAAAGGCTCTTTGGAATCGTATTCCATGGGAGAAGATAGCGTGGTTGAAGGCATACAATCCCTTCCGCTTCATCAAGCGTATGGATTGGTATATCATCAACAAATTCATTGGCACCTATGTTTATTCTATCATCCTGATTATCTCTATCTCCATCGTCTTTGATGTCAACGAGAACTTGGCTAAGTTTACGAACAACCACGCACCCTTGCGTGCCATCGTATTCGACTATTACACGAACTTTGTACCCTACTTTGCCAACTTATTCTCGCCTTTATTCGTCTTCATTGCAGTCATCTTCTTCACCTCGAAGTTGGCAGGAAACTCTGAAATCATCTCGATGCTGGCCTGTGGCATGAGTTTTAAGCGATTGCTACGTCCTTATCTGATTTCAGCTGCCATCATAGCTACCCTCAATTTCTATTTGGGTTCGTATGTCATACCAAAAGGAACGGTAGTAAGACATGACTTCGAAGCGCTATACAAGAACAACAAGAAGAATACATCAGCCTCTAACATCCAACTTATGGTGGATAAGGGGGTAGTTGCCTACATTTCACAATATGACGACACCCGCAAGACGGGCTATGGCTTCGCTCTGTATAAGTTTGAGAACAAGAAGATGGTTTCGCAGATGAATGCAAATGTGATTCAATACGACACCATTTCTGATTCGCGTTATCACTGGAAGGCCCGTAACTATAAGATTCGTACGTTGAAAGGCATGCGTGAACAGATTACCAGCGGTGCAGAGATTGACACCCTGATTCAGATGGAGCCGATGGATCTCATCTTCTCAAAAGGACAGCAGGAGACCTTCACTTCGCCTGAGTTGTTGCGCTATATTTCCAAACAGCAGCAACGTGGATCCAGCAATGTGGTACAATATGAGGTTGAATATCATAAACGAATAGCCTCCTCGTTTGCATCGTTTATCCTGACAATCATTGGCGTTTCCCTATCTTCACGTAAACGTAAGGGTGGCATGGGATTGTATTTGGGTATCGGTCTGGCCCTGTCATTTACCTACATCCTATTGCAGACAGTCAGCGCCACCTTTGCTATTAATGCAGATACACCTCCCATGCTGGCAGCATGGATTCCAAATATCCTATATTCATTCATTGCTTATTTCTGTTATAAGCAAGCACCCAATTAAGGGAAAATGAAAAGTGAGAGTAAAAAATGACATTTGAAGAAACTTATTTAAACGATAATATCCTCGATGCGCTCTACGACATGCACTTCGAGGAGATGACCCCTATACAAGAACGCTGCATCCCTGAGATTCTGGATGGACACGACCTCATAGGCGTAGCTCAGACTGGAACGGGAAAAACAGCTGCTTATCTGCTGCCCATACTTAGCATGCTAGACGATGGTGGTTTTCCAAAAGATGCAGTCAACTGCATCATTATGTCGCCAACTCGCGAACTGGCCCAGCAAATTGACCAAGCTATGCAGGGTTTTGGTTATTATCTCGATGGGATTTCGAGTGTAGCTGTTTATGGAGGTAATGATGGAAACCGTTTTGATGTAGAGACCAAAGGACTGAAAATGGGGGCTGATGTTATCATTGCTACGCCAGGACGCCTGCTCTCACATATTCGCATGGGGCATCTCGATTTGTCGCGCCTCTCCTTTTTTGTACTTGATGAAGCAGACCGTATGCTCGATATGGGATTTTCTGATGACATCCTACAGATTGCCAAGCAGTTGCCATCTTCCCATCAAACCATCATGTTCTCTGCCACCATGCCCACCAAGATACAGCAACTCGCGCATACCTTATTAAATAAACCCGTAGAAGTTAAGATTGCTGTTTCAAAACCCGCTGAAAAGATTCAGCAGTCAGCCTATGTTTGCTATGAAGCTCAAAAACTGGGCATTATCCGTTCTTTGTTTAAAGCAGGCGAATTGCAACGCGTCATCATTTTCTCTGGCAAGAAAGACAAGGTTAAGGACATTACTCGCGAATTGAAGCACATGCATATCAATTGTGCTCCCATGCACTCAGATCTCTCCCAAGCAGAGCGCGATGAGGTAATGTATCGTTTCAAGACAGGCCAGGTGGATGTACTGGTTGCCACCGATATTGTGGCAAGAGGTATTGACATTGATGATATCTTAATGGTCATCAACTACGATGTACCACACGATGCAGAAGATTACGTTCATCGTATCGGACGTACAGCCCGTGCCCAGCGTGATGGTGTAGCCATTACCTTTGTGTCTGAGCAAGACATGCGCTATTTTGCAGACATCGAGCGCTTCCTAGAGCGTGAGATTCCAAAGAATCCACTACCCGAAGGTCTGGGTGAGGGACCTGAATACAAACCAGTTGCTCCCCGTAAGAATACACGTGGAAAAGGAGGAAGGCACCGTAATGGAAAAGGTGGGAAGCCCCATCATGGTAAAGGAAAGAAGAAATCGGACGTTAAGCCTTTTTAACACAAAATAATTCGCATTCGGAGAACAACGAATCGATATTTTTCGTAACTTTGCAACCGCTTTTAATGGTATTAATTAATACACATATCTGAATTTCAGATAGTTACAGAGAATTTAAGGAGTAAAAGATGAGACAATTAAAGATTCAGAAAAGTATTACGAATCGCTCAAGTGAAGCACTGGATAAGTATCTGGTGGAGATTGGTCGTGCACCTCTGATTAGTATCGATGAGGAAATCGAGCTGGCTCAGAAAATACGCAAGGGCGGTCCTGAAGGCGAGCGTGCCAAGGACAAATTGGTTACTGCCAATCTGCGTTTCGTAGTATCTGTTGCCAAGCAGTATCAGCATCAGGGACTGACGCTTACTGACTTGATTGACGAGGGTAACATTGGCCTAATTAAGGCTGCACAGAAGTTTGACGAGACCCGTGGTTTTAAATTCATTTCTTATGCCGTATGGTGGATTCGTCAGTCTATTCTGCAAGCTATCGCAGAGCAAAGCCGTATCGTACGCCTGCCACTTAACCAGGTAGGTAGTTTAAATAAAATTAGTCACGAGATTAATCGTTTCGAGCAGGAGTTCCAGCGTCACCCCTCTGTTTCAGAGTTGAGCGACGCCACAAACATGGATGAAGATAAGATTGCCCAGTCTATGCAGGCAGATAGTCATCACGTCTCTATTGATGCCCCCTTCCAGGATGGCGAAGACAACTGTATGCTTGATGTGATGGCTTCTGGCGATGATTCTCGTACAGACCGACAGGTTGACCATGAGTCTATGGCTCAAGAGTTGAACACAGTACTCCAGAAAGTGCTTAAAGAGCGTGAGATTACCATCATCCGCGAGTGCTTTGGAATTGGCTGTCACGAAAAAGGTCTGGAGGAGATTGGCGATCAGCTGGGACTGACACGTGAGCGTGTTCGCCAGATTCGTGAGAAGAGCATTGCCAAATTACGTGATTCTGGTAATGCACGTATTCTGATGAAATATTTGGGCTAAAGTTTTGTGGCTCCAAAAATTATTTGTAATTTTGGGGTCGTGAATCGAAAGCTACACATCATATTACTGATGCTGGGCATGACGATACTCATGCCCAGCATTTGTTTTGCACGTGACCGTTCTGTCGACTCGCTGGTACTATTCAAGGTATGGAACTATGCCCAAAACCATCAACAGACCAGCAAAGGCGTTGAACGAAACGTGTATCTGTCATATACATACAAGACTGAACGTCGCAACCCAACTCTTTTCTTGGTTCCTACGATGTATTCTATCGCCAAAGGAGCCCGTGAATTCTTTGGTGAGGCTTATTATAAGATGAAATTCCACGATGCATTCCACTATGATTTCCATCGCCAAGTAATTTGCAGTACGATTCCGCACAATAGGACCGTTATGCCCAATATGCTACAGTATCTCACACCCAATCTATATAATGAGACGCTCTATGACAATAAGATGTTGTCGCCTTTTTATTATTCTAACCGTTTCTTTTATAAATATTTAGTCATTCCAGTTACTGACAAATTAGCCATTATACGTTTCCGGCCAAGAACCAACAATACACAATTAATCAGAGGGCGCGCCTTTGTAAATATAGAAACCGGGCGCATAAACTCTATCGGCTTTGAAGGCGAATTCGATATGATAAAATTCAATGTCACAGCTGCCATGAACATGTCCAATGAGGAGGACATTGTGCTACCCGACCGCTGTTTGACAGAGAGTACATTCAATTTCTTAGGTAACAAAATTGTCGCTTCCTGCCGTGCAAACTACAATTGTCCAACAACCCTCCCCGACTCCATTGACAATGTAGAGGACATAAAGCTGATGGAAACCCTCCGTCCAACTTCCTTGACCACTAACGAACAAGAGATCTACGACAGACATCAAGAGGCAAGGGAGATGAGGAATCAGCCAGAAGATACAATACCAGAGAAAAAAAGCGCCCGATTTACCGATTTCCTTTGGGAGAATATCGGCTACAACCTCATCAACAGCACCCACGCTAATTCCGGACCTGCCTCCATGCGTATCTCACCCCTTTTCAACCCTCTCTATTTCAGTTATAGTCAGAGTCGTGGATTCTCCTATAAGCTAAACATCGGTCTGCAATATACATTCAACACCCACCGTTATCTGACACTAAATCCTCAGATGGGTTACAACTTCAAGCAACGGCAGTTTTATTATACCGCTCCTTTGCGCATGACCTACAACCCCAAACGTAATGGATATGCCGAATTTACATGGGCCAATGGTAATCGCACCAACCATGCTTCTTTGGTGGATGATATCATCGAAAAAGAAGGCGAAAATTTCGAGGTTCCAGAGTTTAAAGACGAAATCTTCCAATTGGTTAACAATGTAGAAGCCTTTGACTGGGTGGAAGTTATGACAGGTTTGGTATATCACCGTCGTCGTTCTACCAACCGCGAACTGATGAAGAGCATTGGCTTCCCTGATGAGTTTCGTAGTTTTGCTCCCCTGTTAACATTTCATTTTAAGCCTTGGCAACAAAAAGGTCCTACCCTAACAGCCAACTATGAGCGAGCCATCAAGGGTATCTTTAAATCCGATCTTGATTATGAGCGATGGGAGTTCGATCTTTCCTATAAGCATGACATGAAGAGCATGCGTCAGATTAATCTGCGAGCAGGTACAGGATTCTATACCCAGCGCAGTTCTGACTATTTTGTCGACTATACCAATTTCCGCGACAACAACCTGGCAACGGGTTGGGATGATGACTGGACAGGTCAGTTCCAGTTGCTTGATAGCCGATGGTATAATGAATCTAACTACTACATTCGTGGTCATCTTTCCTTTGAATCCCCCATTCTAGCACTCACTTGGGTACCCCTCGTAGGTCACTTCGTCGAGATGGAACGTCTCTATCTCAGTGCCCTAAATATCGAACGCAGAAGACCATATTTCGAATTAGGCTATGGGTTTACCACTCGTTACTTATCCACTGGATTCTTTACGAGTTTCGTTGGAACGAAATTCGAGAGCTTTGGCTGTAAATTTACGATAGAACTATTCAGAAGATGGTAAAGCCACTCACTGTATATAAAGCCAGTGCGGGAAGCGGAAAGACGTTCACGCTAGCTACAGAATATATCAAGTTGCTTGTGAAGGAACCCACGAGCTATCGTAATATCCTTGCTGTCACCTTTACCAACAAGGCTACGGAAGAGATGAAGATGCGCATCCTCTCTCAACTCTATGGCATTTGGAAGCATCTTCCCGATTCAGAAAACTATCTGAAACGTATCCAAGAAGACACAGGCTATTCTGATGAAATCATTAGCCAACGTGCTGGCGAATCACTCCATCTATTGTTGCATAACTACAATAATTTCCGCGTTGAAACCATCGATTCGTTCTTCCAAAGCGTATTGCGTAATCTTGCCCGCGAACTCGATTTGACAGCCAATCTCCGCATCGGACTCAACGATACACAGGTAGAAGAACAGGCTGTCGACCAACTCATTGACTCACTGACCCATACGGATGCAATGCTTCAATGGCTTCTGAGCTATATCATGGAGAAAATAAACGATGATCGCTCTTGGAACATCATCGGACAAGTGAAGCAATTTGGCAAGACCATTTTCCGCGACTATTACAAAGAACATAGTAAGGTCTTAAAGCAGAAACTAGAAGAGAAAGGGTTTATCGAAGCCTATACAAAACAGTTACGTGACATTCGTAAGAACGCCCAGATGCAGATGAAGGAATGCGCTGACACTTTCTTTGACATCCTAAATGCAGAGGGATTAACCATCGACGATTTCCTTTTTGGGAAATCGGGCGTTGCAGGATTTTTCCTCAAACTTCAAAACGGACAGATGGACGAAGGCATCGTGGGCAAACGTGTACTGGATGCCATGGGCGACCCCACCAAATGGTACGCCAAGACGAATTCGAAAGCAGAAGCCATCTATATGGTAGCAGAATCCTCGCTGATACCATTGCTCAGAAGAGCCATAGAAGAACGCCCCAGACAATATCGTCTCTACCAATCAGCCGATCTTACCCTCCGTCATCTCAGTCAGTTACGCCTATTGGGTAGCATTGAAAAGAAAGTGCGTGAACTAAACGAAGAATCCAACTGTTTCCTACTCAGCGACACGCAGCAACTGCTACATGCGCTTATCAGCAATAGCGATTCTCCGTTTATCTTTGAGAAGATTGGTACCCAATTGGAACATATCATGATTGACGAATTTCAAGACACCAGTACTGTACAATGGGAGAACTTCAAGATACTTTTGCAGGAATGCATGAGTCATCAGCATGCCGAAAACCTTATTGTGGGCGATGTCAAACAAAGCATCTATCGCTGGCGTTCAGGCGATTGGAGATTGCTGAATGCCATCGATCAAGAGTTCTCTTATGCAGACAAGATGGTAGATATCCGTCCTTTGGAAAACAACTATCGCTCTGAACGCAACATCGTTGATTTCAACAATGCCTTCTTCACGTTGGCTGCCCAACAGGAGTTTGCCCGAATGGAAGAAGAGAACCCGAAGGGAGCTCTCCAATTGCAACACGCTTATGCGGATGTTCAACAACAGGTACCTGCCTATCGCGACACAACAGGATTGGTTAATATTCGCCTATTGCCCGATGATGACTATCAAGAAGAAACCTTGCGTCAAGTTGTTGACACTATCCAGTTGTTGCACCGACAAGGAGCATCGTTAAGCGATATCGCCATCCTTGTTCGCACCAACAAGCATATTCCACTCATTGCCGACTATCTGGGTGTTCATCTGCCCGATGTACGTATTGTCAGCGATGAAGCCTTCCGCCTCGACGCCTCAGTCTCAGTATGTTTATTGGTACAAGCCCTCCATCTACTCACCCACCCCGACGACCTTTTGGCGAAAGCTACAATAGCTATACTCTACCATCGCGCCATACTCAGCGATTCTATCGCCGAGCAAGATCTTCTCATTAAGGACCAACCATTGGACGATTTATTGCCTGAGGCTTTTACCCAGCATACCACAGAACTGTTACAATTACCACTCTATGAACTCGTAGAACGTCTTTATGCCATTTTCGACCTCCAACGTTTAGACGAGCAGAGTGCATATATCTGCGCCTTCTACGACCAACTGAACCAATTTACGCAAGACAATTCTACGGATATTGACGCCTTCGTACGCGAATGGGACGAGACCATCTGTCGCAAGACTATCCAAAGCGATGTGAACAACGGCATACGCATCCTGTCCATTCATAAAAGTAAAGGATTGGAATTCCAGCATGTAATCATTCCCTTCTGCGACTGGAGACTGGAGATGCCCGATATCCTGTGGTGCGAACCAGATGTCGCTCCTTTTGATGCATTACCCATTGTACCTATCGATTATAGTGAGAAACAGATGCGTGGAACCATTTATGAGTCTGCCTATCTAGATGAGCATTTACAGAATACGGTCGATAATCTCAACCTGCTCTATGTCGCTTTTACACGCGCCATCCGCCATTTGTTTGTCATCGGTCAACGAGGCAGTAAGAACAATCGCTCGACACTTATCGAGCAAGTACTGTCTGAAATTCAACTGGAGGGAGCCAAACTCCAAGGAAAGGAAGACGAACGTAGCCCCCTTGAATTCACCTTTGGAGACTTTATCACTCTTCCCTCTTCCATCAAACATTTTAAATCTCCCAATCCCTTTCTCCAACCTGTTACCCCTGAGCACATTTCGATGGAGAGTTTCGAGGTCAAGACAGAATTCCGACAGAGCAATCGCAGTCGTGATTTCATAGCGGGCGAGGATGAACAAGAAACACTCAGCTATATCAAAATGGGTTCCGTACTCCATGAAATATTCTCTACAATCAGAACAACGGAAGACATTCCTCAAGCCTTATTACAAATGCAAAGTGAGGGTATTCTTTACGATGATGAGGTAACGCGTGAGAAGCTAACAAGAACTATCAAACAAAGGCTTGAAGATAATCGCGTAAAATATTGGTTCTCTGACCATTGGCAATTATTTAACGAATGCAGTATCCTACGTTTAGACGAACATAATCAATTAGTAGAACGTCGTCCTGACCGTGTCATTACCGATGGTACAGAAACCCATGTCATTGATTTCAAATTCGGTCGCCAACATGATGAATATCGCGAACAAGTCAGTGAGTATATTCATCTGCTCCGCGAGATGCAAATGCCCAATGTCAGAGGTTGGCTATGGTACGTTTATTCTAATAAAATTGAGGAAGTTAGAGGATAGAAGAAGGTAAAAGTAGACAGAAAAAATGAAAGAATTCTTAAGATACGTTGCTGAAGATATCATCCGAAAGTATGGCACCAATCTCTCCCGAACGGCTGTCGTATTTCCCAACAAGCGAGCATCCTTGTTCCTCAACGAACAACTGGCACGCATCGCCCAGCGTCCTATTTGGAGTCCTGCCTATATTACCATCAGTGAACTATTTCGTCAACAGAGCAACCTGCAAGTAGCCGACCCAATCAAACTGGTATGCGACCTGCACAAGTCCTTTTGCCAAGAAACCGGCTCTGACGAGACTCTCGACAAATTCTATGGCTGGGGACAGCTGCTCATTAGTGATTTTGATGATATCGACAAGAATATGGTTGATGCCAATCGTGTCTTTGCCAATCTGCGCGATATCCACGAATTGGATGATTTGAGTTTCCTTACAGAGGAACAGCGCCAACTATTGCGTCACTTCTTCAGCCATTTCACAGAGGAACACGAAACAGAACTGAAACAACGCTTCCTAAACCTTTGGAGCCATTTTGCCGACATCTATCACGATTTCAATCAGCGATTGGCACAACAAGGCCTTGCCTATGAGGGAGCCCTCTATCGTTCTGTTTGTGATTCCGTTTGTAATTGTTCCACGGCAACAAACATTACGCAAGCATTTCCTTACGATCGTTATCTCTTTATAGGCTTTAATCTACTACAGAAAGTAGAACAACAGCTCTTTACTGCCTTGCAGAAAGAAGGAAAGGCCAAGTTCTATTGGGATTTCGACCAATACTACATGCAACGCCACGAGGCAGGTCGCTATATCGACCAATACCTGCAATATTTCCCCAACGAACTGGACAATACGGATGAAGAAATCTATCAGAATTTCCATCGCCCAAAAGACATACGCTATATCGCAGCCCCCACCGAACATATCCAGGCTCGTTACGTCAGCAGCTGGTTACGCCAGCATGAACGCTATCAGGACGGACGTCGAACAGCCATTGTCCTATGTGATGAAAGTCTGTTGCCTACCGTTATCCATTGTTTACCTAACGAAACGGAGAAGGTCAACATCACCACAGGTTATCCTCTGGCTCAGACACCTATCGCTTCATTCATTCAACTCTATTACAACCTACAGTTAGGCGGGCGTTCTCCTCGTTTATTGCGTGCTTTCAAGCGCCATCCCTATGCCCGTTTTGTCGATTTGGAACAGGCCATTTCCTCTTCCACTCCACTCACTTCCAATCTCTCGAGCATGCTTCGTACCATAGCCCAAAATGCTAAGGACGAAATCCAAGACCCACTCTTCCAAGAGTCATTATTTCGCGCCTATACTTTGGTTAATCGTTTGAATGGATTGATAGAGAGTGGTGATCTTCAGGTCACAGAACAGACACTACAACGACTCACCACCCAGATTATACAGCAAGCCAGTATTCCTTTTCATGGTGAGCCCGCAGAGGGAATTCAGGTGATGGGCGTGCTAGAGACTCGCAACCTAGATTTCGACCATATACTGCTGCTTAGCTGCAACGAAGGCAACATGCCCAAGGGTGTCAACGACAGTTCTTTCATTCCTCATAGCATTCGTCAGGCTTACGAACTGACTACTGTGGAAAACAAGGTTAGCATCTACGCTTACTATTTCCATCGCCTGCTTCAGCGTGCCTCCGATGTCACCATCCTTTACAACAATTCCACAGAAGACGGACAACGGGGTGAGATGAGTCGTTTCATGTTACAGATGCTTGTGGAGAGCGGACACCCCATCACACAACACACTTTGCAAGCTGGTAAACAAGCAGAGCGTTGGACACCCAAGCCCATTGAGAAGACTGAACACGTCATGAGCATCCTCACGTCTCAAGGTTCAAATCTCAAATCTCAAAACATAACATTATCCCCCACCGCTATCAGTAAATACATGCGCTGTCCCCTGCAGTTCTACTATCGCTATGTGGCAGGACTCCAGGAGCCCGATGTTCCTGACGATGAACAAGAACTGGACAACCGAATGTTTGGTGACATCTTCCACGATGCGGCCGACATTATCTATCACCGCTTGCCTCAACATATCACCAAGGACATACTCGACCATCTGCTAAACACAAAGGTAGAGATAGAGCGTGCTGTCGATGAGGCCTTCCACAACAAGATGCCCAATAGTCCGCTGAGCGGTCTACATATCATCAATCGCGAAGTAATTATCCATTACCTGCGCCAACTCATCATGATTGATCGTCGTCTGACTCCCTTTACTATTCTCGGACTCGAGTGTGATGTCTATCGTCAACTGTCAACGGTAAACGGTCAACTATCTACTTTTAGAATCGGAGGGCGCATCGACCGCCTTGACCTCGTTGACGAAGGGACCCCACTGGAGCGTATCCGTGTGGTAGACTACAAGACTAGCAGTCGCAACATCAAGTCGATGCCTAATGTCGATGCCATCTTTGCCCCTGAGCAGATTCATAACCACAGCGACTACTACCTGCAAGCCTGCCTCTATGCAGATATTGTTCGTGAACAACGTGGTAAGGCGGTTTCTCCTGCCCTGCTGTTTATTCAACATGCTGGCGCCGAAGACTACGACCCCACATTGAAATTTGGCAAAGAACCTATTCTGGACATTGCGGAATATTCTGCCCGCTTCAATGAGCTGTTAAACGAAAAAGTGGACGAGATATTCTCATCCACCATACCTTTCTGTCCTACTGACGATTTAAAGATTTGTCGCACCTGCCCATACGCCCAGCTCTGTCGACGCTAATGCCTATCGGTTCTTGTTATGCACATACCACGAGTGCGTAAAGAAGTGGTACATCAGCAGCGCCATCATGGTCAGTGACAAGGCGGTATACAACAACAGTTCTGTTTGCTTATAGAACAACAGATAGCCCAATCCTACGCCCAGACTTAATCCTGTTTCCCATCCTAAGAAATAGGTGCTTTGCGACGTACCACGCTGACAATGCCTACTCAGTTTGATAAAGAACAGCAGGAAGCGCGAACCAATGATACCTGCACTCAGTCCTATTAGAACAGGAGACACTGGTGATACGGGATAAACCAACATAATTATCAGAGCTGCCACCATCAGGATCAGTCCTGTCAGCACCTCACTTTTAAGCTCCGCATTACGGAATACGAAACGCTGAGCCAGCAAAGCCAGCAGGAAGCCACCCATCATCAGGGCATAGAACATAGGAGCGTGGGACATCGACAACAACAATCCTACTACGATACTTACCAACATCAGATTCACGAAAAGCACGAATCCGTGAGGCAGAAAGAATCGGTCCAGCGACATCACATGGACGCCCTCTTCTGGTGTTCGGAAAGGGAACTTCACAATTTTGATCAGCAACAGTGATACAGCAGCCATCGCTATGGTAGCCACCAATACCGCATGAAAGCCAAAGGGATAAGTCAGCAAACCTGCCAACGGACCTAACGACAAAGCAAAACGGGCAAACCACGATGCGCTAAAGTTTGCCTCTGTACGCTGAAACGACTCACACGTATCGATAATCAGCGTTGACGACAGCACCATCTGAGCCAATCCGAAGGCAGCACCCAGCAACAGTCTTTGTGCCACGATTATCCAGAACTCGACAAACTCAGAGCGTAGCATATCGATATACCACAGCATTCCGATGGCCAATCCTACGGTCATCACCGCATGCATGCATATCACATTTCTACGGAACCGCTGCACCAACCATGAGCAAGGACCTCCAAAGAGATAAAGTCCCAAAGCGAAGGCACCCATAGACCAGCCCGTCTCCTCTGCTGTAAAATTCTCCGTATGAATCAACCATTGCGGCATGACGGGAATCAGCATATAGACAGACATCGTCAGCAACAGCGAGCTGATAGCCATCAGCCAAAACTCACGATGCCACAGTTTGATATGAACAGGTGTGTTCTGTGTATTCATTCATTAATACGATTCGTTCTCATTGGGGAAGTCGCAGTTCTTTACGTCTTCCACGTAGTGTCCCACAGCCTCTGTGATGACTGCGTTCAGGTCGGCATAGCGACGCAGGAAGCGGGGCGAGAAGCCCTGTGTCATGCCTAGCATATCAGCTATCACCAACACTTGTCCGTCGGTACCGTTGCCTGCTCCAATGCCAATCGTGGGACATTTCACAGCCTTCGTCACCTCAGCAGCCAGTTTGGCAGGCACCTTTTCCAGTGTAATGCCGAAGCATCCTGCAGCATCCAGTGCGATGGCGTCGCTCATCAACTTCTCGGCCTCTGCCTGTTCCTTGGCACGTACAGCATAGGTTCCAAACTTATTGATTGACTGAGGAGTCAATCCAAGGTGAGCCATCACAGGAATACCTGCATCCAAAATGCGCTTTACGGTATCCAGAATCTCCACGCCACCCTCCATTTTCAGGGCGTCGCAGCCACTTTCCTTCATGATGCGAATAGCGTTTGTCACACCGTCGGCAGCGTTTACTTGGTATGAGCCAAAAGGCATGTCGCACACCACCAGTGCACGCTGACAAGCGCGAGCCACCGAACGGGCGTGGTAGATCATATAATCTACCGTCATAGGCAGAGTCGTAGCATTACCGGCCATCACGTTCGAGGCTGAGTCGCCCACCAGAATGGCGTCAATACCAGCCTTGTCCACAATGCCAGCCATAGTATAGTCATACGAGGTGAGCATAGAAATCTTCTCACCCTTCTGTTTCATCTCCATAAAACGGTGTGTTGTCACCTTGCGATTATCGCTTACTAAATATCCCATCTTGATTTATAATTTATCTATTTACGATCTACGTAATCATTAATCACCTCATCACAATAAGGCTTGATAGCCTCTGCAGGGTTGGTTGTTGCCAATCCGACAACGTACATCCCTGCTGCCCTACCCGATTTCAGTCCGTTGAACGAATCTTCGAACACCACGCAGTCTTTGGGCTCTACGCCAAAGCGCTCTGCAGCTTTCAAGTAACAGTCGGGGTCGGGTTTCGAGCGCTCAAAGTCTTCTGAGGTCAGAATGGCGTCAAAAAGCGTCTTGAACTCAGGATGACTCTTATATACAGCCTCCATCTTAGGCTGGTTCGAACTAGTCACTACGGCCGTTTTCACACCTTGCGCGCGTAAACCTAATATATACTGTTCAAAGCCTGCCAAATAGTCGTACGACATCTGCTGTTCATACTCGTTCAGGCGTTCAGTTATCAATGCCTGCTTGTCAGCCAAAGGTCCAGAGAACCACGCATCGTATATCTGCACCAGCGTCTGGCCCTTTATCTCGTGCTCTAATCCAGGGTGCTCAGGGTGGAATTCACGACACTGTGCGCCCCAGAATATTGAGTACTGAGGTTCCGTGTCAAACACCACGCCATCGAGGTCGAACAATGCTGCTTTCATCTTCTTTTTTTCCATTTGGGGTGCAAAGTTAGCAAATAATTATGAATTATGAATTAAGAATTAAGAATTATTTGTACCTTTGCACATTGAAAACTAATTTAAATCATGACAGAACGACTGGAATTTACGACTCAGGAGAAGGAAGAGACATTGGCACTCTACCAACACATTCGCGAACAGATAGCATCCTCGCTGCACGAGGGTGACGAGGAACGCATGCGCCAACTGATGATGAGTGCCCTGGAGAGTCAGCAGGTCAATCGCAACGTTTTTGGCTTGAACCCCATCCTGCTCAGTTTCCAGACTGCCCAGTTGGTAGTCGATGAGATTGGGCTGCGTCGCGACGGTGTGTTGGCTGTATTGCTGCGTCCCAACGTGGAGCAGGGTTTGCTGACAGTCGATGAGGTGCGCACCTATTTTGGTGAGTCTGTAGCCCGCATTCTGCATGGTTTGCAGCGCATTCAGGATTTGTATCAGAAGAATCCCGTTGTCGAGTCTGAGAATTTCCGCAACCTGCTACTGTCGTTTGCAGAGGACATGCGTGTCATCCTGATCATGATAGCCGACCGTGTCAATCTGATGCGCCAGATACGCGATGTATCTTCTACTGTTCTTCGCGAGAAAATGGAGGTCAGTCAGGAGGCTGCCTACCTCTATGCTCCCTTGGCTCATAAACTGGGTCTTTACAAATTGAAAAGCGAGTTGGAGGACTTGTCGCTGAAGTATCTTGAGCACGATGCCTACTATCACATCAAGGACAAGCTCAGTGCCACCAAGCAGAGTCGTGATGCTTATATCCAGCGCTTTATCCAGCCCGTCAGCCAGCGATTAACGGAGGCGGGTCTGAAATTCCACATCAAGGGGCGCACCAAGTCCATCCACAGCATCTGGCAGAAGATGAAGAAGCAGAAGTGTGCCTTCGAGGGAGTCTATGACCTCTTCGCCATCCGCATCATCATCGATACCCCTCTGGAAAAGGAGAAGATGCACTGTTGGCAAGCCTTTGCCATCGTCACCTCCATGTACCAGCCTAACCCCAAGCGACTGCGCGACTGGCTCAGCGTGCCTAAGACCAATGGATATGAATCATTGCACATCACCGTTTTAGGTCCTGAACAGAAGTGGGTCGAGGTACAGATTCGTTCAGAGCGCATGGACGAAGTGGCCGAACGAGGTGTGGCTGCCCATTGGCGCTACAAGGGTGTAAAGAGCGAGTCGGGGTTGGACGATTGGTTGACGAATATCCGTTCCATGCTCGAGACCAGCGATGGTATGGAGGCCATGGACCAGTTTAAGATGGACCTCTACGAAGACGAGGTGTTCGTGTTTACCCCCAAGGGCGACCTCTACAAGTTCCCCAAGGGTGCCACCGTGCTCGACTTCGCCTACCATATCCACTCCAAGATAGGCAACTCGTGTGTCGGTGCACGCATCAACAATAAGGTGGTGACCATGCGCCAAGAGCTGCAGAGTGGCGACCAGGTGGAGATTATGACCGCTGCCAATCAGAAGCCCAAGCAGGATTGGCTGAATATGGTCAAGACGTCACGCGCTAAGTCGAAAATTCGTCTTGCGCTGAAGGAGACGCAAGTCAAGGAGGGACTCTTTGCCAAGGAAACACTGGAGCGCAAGTTCAAGAACCGCAAGTTGGAGATGGACGAAAGCATCATGCAGGTGCTCATTCGCAAACTGGGTTTCAAGGAGGTCAGCGACTTCTATCGCCATGTGGCCTCGGGCGAATTGGATGTCAACACCGTTATCGATCGCTACATCGAACTACAGCAGGGCGACCAGCCCGTCACGGGTAATAATGTGGCTGAGAGTGCTGCCAACTTCGTGTTGGACGAATCCAAGCTGCCCCATCAAGCCATTCAGGACGATGTCTTGGTTATCGACCGCAACCTGAAAGGCATCGACTACCAGTTGGCCCGTTGCTGTCAGCCCATCTATGGCGACCGCGTGTTCGGTTTTGTTACCGTAAGCGGAGGTATCAAGATTCATCGTGAGGACTGCCCCAATGCTGCCGAGCTGAAGAAGCGTTTCGGCTATCGAATTGTGCGTGCCATGTGGAGCGGCAAGGGCTCCAGCCAGTATGCCATCACCCTTCGCGTCATCGGCAACGACGATATCGGTATCGTCAACAATCTGACCAGCATTATCTCGAAGGACGAAAAGCTTATTCTACGCTCTATCAACATCGATTCTCATGACGGACTGTTCAGTGGCAACCTTACCATCATGATTGACGACAACACCCGTCTGGAAGGTCTCATGAAGAAGCTACGCACCGTCAAAGGCGTCAAGCAAGTAATGAGAATATAACAACAAGACAAAGACAATAAAATAATAAGGAGAATTAGCCATCAACTAATTCTCCTTATAAGCTACAACACCCATCGTTGTAGGGTCGAGATAGAAGGTGGCGCTAAGCGTGTCTTCATCCTGCAAATACTGTGCACGGATGTGGAGCAACGTCGCACCAGAAGGATTTTGGTATTGCACGCCCTGCCCTGCTCTATGGCGCAAGGTCTGAATGAGCGAATCGGTGATAGCGCGAGTGCTGTCGACACTGGAGAAATCGAGGTAGCTGACGTCGCGATGCAACTGCTGCTCAACGAAATCCTTGACAGACGACTTAGCCTGCTGTTGCCGTCCGCACGAGGCGAACAGCAACAGAGCTACACCTATTATTATATATATAAGCTTCATTTGGCTGGAATATTCTTAAGAACATCGAGCAAATGGTCCCAAACCATCTGGACAGTGGGTATGTGCAAACGCTCATCGGGGGTATGAACGAAGCGCAATGTAGGACCGAAGCTTACCATATCGAGGTTAGGATAGCGCTCTGAGAAGAGGCCACACTCCAAGCCTGCATGGATACCACGCATGATGGGTTCCTTGCCAAACAACTTCACATACGACTCGCGAACAATCTTCTGCAGTTCACTATGGGCGCGCATCTTCCAGGCAGGATAGCCGTCAGAGTGCTTTACCTCGGCACCAGCCAGTGCAAAACAAGCCTCGATGGTGGCACACATATTGTCGAGATTAGACATCACGTTAGAGCGCTGTGAAGACAAGATGTCGATTTCATTTTCCAAAGTCTTGATGCTAGCGATATTGCTGGAAGTTTCCACCATACCATTCAACTCAGGGTCTTGGCAGATGGCGTAGATACCATTGTCGACAGCCTGGAGGGCATAGACGAAATTGCGAGCTACCTGAGCCTCGATAACGGGCTCTGCATCAGTACTTTCCATCGTCCACACCATCTGGGTATCGGTAACATGGAACTCTTCCTCTACATCAGCAGCGAAGATGTTCCAATCGGCCTTGACATTCTCCTTCAGTTCATTGGGAACGGCAATGACAAACATTCCATCACGAGGAATAGCGTTGTGCAACTTGCCAGAATTGAACTGTGCCAAACGGATGCCCTCATACTTCTGCATCTCAGCAAAGAGGAATCTTCCGAGCAACTTGATGGCATTGGCGCGCTGCTTGTTGATATCGTCGCCAGAGTGTCCGCCTACCAAGCCCTTCAACTGGGCACGCAGGAAGAAGGAGCCAGCAGGAGCATTCTCACGCTGGAAGGTGAACTTAGCTGAAGTGTTACGACCACCTGCACAAGAAACGAAGATTTCGCCCTCGTCCTCAGAGTCGAGGTTAATCAGGAAATCGCCCGTCATAAAGCCTGCCTTCATGCCCTCGGCACCTGTAAGACCCGTCTCCTCGTCACGAGTGAAGACACACTCAATGGGTCCATGTTCGATGTCGTCAGCAGCCAACAGCGCCAGTTCCATGGCGCATCCAATACCATCGTCGGCACCCAGCGTGGTACCCTCAGCTGTCAGCCATTCACCGTCGACATACGTCTTGATAGGGTCTTTGTCGAAGTCTATCTCGTAGTCCACCAATTTGTCGCACACCATATCCATGTGGCTCTGCAAGATGGTCGTCTTGCGATTCTCCATACCCTTGGTGGCTCCCTTGCGGATAATCACGTTACCCGTCTCATCCACTTTGGTGTCCAACCCGTGGCTCTCACCCCACTCTTTCAGGTATGCAATCATCTTCTCTTCACGCTTCGATGGACGTGGAATCTGGTTAATTTTCGCAAATTCCTCGAACACAGCTGTCGGTTTCAGTTCAATCTTGTTCATAGTTCCAATGTATTTTATTGATGTTTATATTTTGTTTATCACATTTCAATTTGCAAAAGTACGAAAAAAAGTTGTAGTAACGAAGCAATTAGGAAGATTTTTCTTTGGTCTGTTATGTATCTCATTGTCCTTTTCTCTTCTATATTTTTTATGTTCGTGCGCCTTGAACTTATGTTCTCAGTGCGTGAACATATGTTCATGCACCACGAACTTATGTTCACCGACTGTGAATTAAAAAAAACATGTGTACGAAAAAAAATGAGACGAGCAAAATGATGGCGAAGAATTTGGAAGTTTAGGAGTTTAGATATTTAGCATTTATAGTAAAAAAGAAAAAAATTATAATTTTTATATTTACATATATATTAAAATCTAAACTTCTAAACATCTAAACTTGCTAAACATGTATTCAAGTCACCAGCGAGAAGTATTCAAATTATCAGCGCAAACACCTTTTATTTTTCTTTACATTACATACAGCGGAAAATCGGGCAAAAAGACTACTATTAAAGGAAAAATTTGCGCCCTGCCTAGGAAAAAATTGCGCCCTAGTATAGTAGCAAATTTTTTCTCGTAATGCCACAAATCCGCGTCTTTTGAAGATTTTGAAATATCTTAACAGGCGATGTCCGTTTAGTAGTTTAGTTATTTAGAAGTTTAGTTTTTGCCGCATTTCCACCCCAACCCTTTTATATAAGTAAAGAGGACTAATAAATGCTAAAAGGTGGGCTGAGGTTTGGTCAGCTCACTTTTTTTGTTTACTTTTGCAGTCGCTTATATAAAATATAATATGGTAGAGACGCTGGTTGTCAGTATAGTCATCATTGCAGCGGGTATGTTGCTACTGCTTGTCAAGGTGCTGTCGCGCAAGAACGGGACGTTTTCGTCGCAACATATCCACGACAGCAAGGCGATGAGGGAACGAGGCATCCACTGCGTGATGGACCAGGACCGAGAGATGCGACGCAAGAGCAGATTTGCCGTCAGTGAGAAATCGAAATAACGAAAATCGAAACATCGAAATAACATCATAACGAAAATAAAACAAGAAAAATGAAAAAGTACATGTTTATGGCCGCTGCTGCCATCGTAGCACTGGCTTCGTGCAACAACGCAAGTCCTAAGATGGATGAACAGCCCGCCACTGCTAACGACAACGCCACAGGCGGAGTGAAAATCGCTTATGTGGAAGTTGATTCCCTGATGACTCAGTATGAGTTCTGCAAAGAGTTCACACTGATTCTGCAGAAGAAGAGCAACAACGCCCGCAACACCCTGAACCAGAAAGGTCAGGCTCTGCAGAGCGCTATGGCTAACTTCCAGCAGAAGTTGAACAACAACGGATTTACCAGTCGCGAACAGGCTGAGAGCCAGCAGGCTGCCATCCAGCGCCAGCAGCAGAGCTTGCAGGAGCTACAGGCCCGTCTGGAGAACGAGCTCGGCAAAGAGACTGCCAAGTATAACGAGGGTCTGCGCGACTCGCTGCAGCACTTCCTGGCTGCCTATAACAAGGATAAGAAGTATGACCTGATTCTGACGAAGCAGGGCGACAACATCCTGTTGGCTAACAAGCGCTACGATATTACCAACGACGTCATCAACGGTCTGAACAAGCACTACAAGTCAACCTTGAAGGTAGAGACCGAGAAGAAGGAAGAAAAGAAATAAGCGCTTCGCTAGTGAAGAGTGAAACGCTTCGCTAGTGAATATGAATAGTGAATAGTGAAGAGTGAAGAGTGAAGAATGAAGGGTGGAGAATTTATACAGAAGATTCTGAATAAGCTCCAAATCTCAGAACTCAACGAGATGCAGCAACACGCCGCCGAAGCCATACTGGGCTCCGACGGTGATGTTGTTTTACTCTCTCCCACAGGTTCGGGCAAGACACTGGCTTACCTCCTACCCCTCGTACAATTGCTGGACGGCACATCCGATACCGTTCAGGCCCTCGTCATCACTCCTGGACGTGAACTTGCCCTACAGTCTGACAACGTGCTGAAAAGCATGGGTTGCGGACTACGCTCTACAGCCTGCTATGGTGGACGCGCAGCTATGGACGAGCACAAAGTGCTGAAAGAGGTGAAACCACAGATTGTCTTTGGAACACCTGGACGCTTGAACGACCACCTGGACAAGGAGAACATCTCGCGCTACGGCATCCGATGGCTCGTTATCGACGAGTTCGACAAATGTCTGGAAATGGGATTTCAGGCAGAGATGCAGAAACTCATCAAGAGTCTGCCTGGACTGCAACGCAGAATCCTGCTTTCTGCCACCAATGCCGAAGAGATACCTGGATTCGTCAACATGTCGAAGAAAGGTACGCTGATTGACTTCCTGCCCGAAGAGGAGCAGACCTCTGAGCGCGTAACCTTGTATGAGGTGCGCAGTGCTGACAAGGACAAGTTAGGAACCCTCAAGCAACTGCTGCTGAGCTTTGGCGACGAAAGCAGCATCGTTTTCCTGAACTATCGCAATGCGGTAGAGCGTGTAAGCGACTATCTGAAAGAGGAGGGTTTCACCATCAGCAGTTTTCACGGAGGATTGGACCAGCGACAGCGCGAAGACCAACTATATCGCTTCAGCAACGGCTCTGCCAATGTGCTGGTAGCTACTGACTTGGCATCGCGAGGTCTTGATATCCCCAACATCCAAAACATCATCCACTACCACTTGCCAGAGAGCGAAGACGGCTACATCCATCGTGTGGGTCGTACAGCCCGTTGGGATGCCACAGGCCATTCGTTTTTCATCCTGAATAGCGAGGAGCACATCCCTACCTATGTCGAAGGCGATGTAGTCCCATATGCAGAGGCTCAGACTCAGCAAACAGAACCAGCCCTGCCCAAGATGACCACCTTATATATAGGTAAGGGCAAGAAGGACAAGATATCAAAGGGCGACATCGTAGGGTTCCTCTGCAAGAATGGTGGACTGAAGGCCGACGAGATAGGACGCATCGACGTGAAAGACCGTTATGCCTACGTGGCTATCAAACGGGAAAAACTGAAACAAGTGTTGCGCCAAACTCAAGGAGAAAAGATAAAGGGCATACGAACAGTCATTGAACCCGTGCGATAAAATTGCAAGGCAGACTTGACAAAAAGAAAGAAAAACAAGCCAAATGCTTAATTCTTGCTCGAAATATTTGCCCAATTCAAATAAAAAGTGTAATTTCGCACCGCAAAAAAGAAAACAACGTATCACAAATAAATTAAATCACAATCAAAAATGAAGAAGTACAACTTTAACGCAGGTCCTTCAATGCTTCCACGCGAAGTGATTGAGAAGACCGCACAGCAGTGTTTAGACTTCAACGGTTCTGGTCTCTCTCTGATGGAGATCAGCCATCGTGCCAAGGATTTCCAGCCCGTCGTTGACGAGGCTGTAGCGCTCGTCAAGGAGCTGCTTTCCATTCCTGAGGGTTACTCCGTTATCTTCCTCGGTGGTGGTGCCTCTTTGGAGTTCTGCATGATTCCCTACAACTTCCTGATTAAGAAGGCTGCTTACCTGAACACAGGTGTTTGGGCTAAGAAGGCCATGAAGGAAGCTAAGTTGTTTGGTGAAGTAGTAGAGGTGGCTTCTTCTGCTGATGCCAACTATACCTTCATCCCCAAGGACTGGAGTGTTCCCGCTGATGTTGACTATCTGCACATCACAACCAACAACACCATCTATGGTACTGAGATTCGTAAGGACCTCGACGTGAATGTTCCCCTGATTGCCGATATGTCATCAGACATCTTCAGCCGTCCTATCGACGTGAAGAAGTATGACGCCATCTACGCTGGTGCTCAGAAGAACCTAGCTATGGCCGGTGTAACCATCGTCATTGTAAAGGACGAGAAGTTGGGCAAGGCTCCTCGTGAGATTCCTACCATGCTCGACTATCGCACACATGTTGATAAGGGCTCTATGTTCAATACTCCTCCTGTAGTGCCCATCTACTCTGCTCTTGAGACCCTCCGTTGGATTAAGAAGAACGGTGGTGTAGAGGCTATGGACAAGCTGGCTCAGCAGCGTGCAGAGATTGTTTATGGCGAGATCGACCGCAACAAGATGTTCCGTGGAACAGCTAACGTAGAGGACCGTTCAGTGATGAACATCTGCTTCGTGATGGCCGACGAGTACAAAGAGTTGGAGAAGGACTTCCTCGACTTCGCTACTTCAAAGGGTATGGTTGGCGTGAAGGGTCACCGCTCAGTGGGTGGTTTCCGTGCATCTTGCTACAATGCCCAGACCATCGAAGGCTGCAACGCTCTCGTAGCTTGCATGAAGGAGTTCGAAGCTAATCACTAATTATATATTAATAAGGTATATGAAAGTATTAGTTGCAACAGAGAAGCCATTTGCAGCAGCTGCTGTCAATGGCATCAAGGCAGAGATTGAAGCAGCAGGCAATGAGCTCGTGCTGCTCGAGAAATACACTGAGAAGGCTCAGTTCCTGGATGCAGTGAAGGATGCCGACGCGCTGATTATCCGTTCGGATAAGGTGGACGCAGAGGTACTGGACGCTGCCAAGCAGTTGAAGATTGTGGTTCGCGCTGGTGCAGGTTACGACAACATCGACCTCGCCGCTGCTACTGCTCACAACGTTGTCGCTGAGAACACTCCTGGTCAGAACTCAAACGCTGTTGCCGAGTTGGTATTCGGTCTGTTGGTGATGGCCGTTCGTGGCTTCTACAACGGTAAGAGCGGAAGTGAGTTGCTGGGCAAGAAGTTGGGTATTCTGGCTTTCGGTAATGTAGGTCGCAATGTGGCTCGCATCGCCAAGGGTTTTGGTATGGACGTTTATGCTTACGATGCTTTCTGCCCTGCAGAGGTAATCGAGAAGGCTGGCGTTCACGCCGTTGCCAATCAGGACGCTCTGTTCGAGACCTGCGACATTGTTTCACTCCACATCCCTGCTACTCCTGAGACCAAGCAGAGCATCAATGCCGCTTTGGTTGGTAAGTTGAAGAAGGGTGGCGTGCTGGTGAACACAGCCCGTAAGGAAGTCATCAACGAGCCTGAGCTGATTAAGCTGATGGCTGAGCGTGAGGACCTGAAGTTCGTTACCGACATCATGCCTGATGCTAACGACGAGTTCCTGAAGTTCGAAGGTCGCTACTTCTCTACCCCCAAGAAGATGGGTGCTCAGACAGCTGAGGCCAACATCAACGCTGGTATCGCTGCTGCCAAGCAAATCAACGCCTTCTTCAAGGATGGTGACACCAAGTTCCAGGTAAACAAGTAAAGAAACAGAATTCTTGATACTATCATCATCGGGATGCCCTCTGAGGTGTCCCGATGATTTTTTATTCAAACAGTTCCCTAGGATGGTTGATAAAAGTGGTGGCTCCATGCTGAAGCAGGAACTCGCGAGAGCGGAATCCCCACAGTACACTGATACAAGGTAGTCCGCTATTACAAGCAGTGGCCACATCCACATCGCTGTCGCCCACATATACAGCCCCTTCCTTGCCAACGCCCAATTGCCGAAGGGCTTCAACGACAGTATCGGGAGCTGGTTTCTTGCGAATACCTGCAGCTTCGTTTTCTCCAATAGCCACCTCTATCTCAGGGAAGAAATAACGAACGAGCTCCTGCGTTGCAGCCATCATCTTGTTGCTAACCACAGCCATGTGACAGCCACGATCCTTTAGTTCGTGAATCGTTTCCAAGATGCCATCGTATGGTTGAGTGGTATCGAGCGAATGTTGCATATAATGTTGGCGAAAGGTGGCAAAGGCTGCTTCAAACAGAGGATTCTGAGAACCATCAGGTACAGCCCGCTCCATCAGCAGTCGTACACCATTGCCCACAAAACGACGGATATCATCTATCGAATGTTCAGGCATCCCATGTTGACGCAGGGCGTAATTGACAGAATTGGCTAAATCCTGCAGGGTATCCAACAGCGTACCATCCAAATCGAAAATATAAGTCGAATACATCGTTTTTTACCTTTTACTACGAGTTATCATCGTACGTACCTTATTATTATACTTCGTTGCAGCCAACAATTGCTCGATGGTAAGGTGCATGCGATACTGCCAGCGGTTGAATGGATCGCTGGGCACATTGATGCGCTCATTCTGCGGATGTTTTGAGCGCAGTTCTCCATCCATCGCCAACCAATCCTGTAACGACAACATACAGAACATGGATGGACAATATAGATGACGAGCTATGATTTCCTCAGCCAAATGAGCAGGCAACTGCTCTGGTGCCCTACCCTCCTTTTGCAACATTGTGACATAATAGCGCTGACGACGCTCAGGATTCTCTTGCCACCACTGACGCAGCGAAGGCATATCATGAGTACTGATGGTGCAGACTGAACGTATCGGATTAGACTCCAGATGGGTATATTCAAAGCCTTGTTGTTTAGGCATCTGCTGGATTTCGAGTGTCAAGATGCGCAGTTGGTCGAGGACGGGTTCCACACAATCGGGCAACATACCTAAATCCTCGGCACATACCAACATCCGCGAGTTCTTCATCACGGCAGGTAGGCGCTTCAAGGCCTGTTGTCCCCAGAAGAAGGAGTGGCGTTGGTAGAAATAGTTGTTATAAAGTCGCACAAAGGCATCCTTTTCCTCAGCGCTAAGTACTTCAAAGACTGGCTCAGAAAGGACTCCGATACGAGGATGATACATATCTGTCTGACGAGGATCCTCCACAAAGAGAACGTCACTGATCAGACGCATCAGTCCATCACGAATCCAAAGGCTGTTCTCATCACGACGATCTGCGAAATAGTCGGCCACCTTACGCTGAGTGGCAAACTCATCCTTCAAGTCGTAGAAGTTGTAAGCCTTGCTGACTAGAAAATGTTCGCGAACATACTGGGCATGAACGCCAAAGAGGCGATCCAATAAGCGGTCGTTGATAAAAGGATGGGTATAGAGTTCCTTGCGGAAGGGCAATCCAAAGTATTCAATCTCATCAACTGTCAAAGGCAATGCTGGTGAGAAATGACCTAACAGACCAGAAATGGAATCAGCAGGAATCTCCCAAATGCGGAAGAAGCCTAAAATATGGTCGATGCGCAGGGCATCAAAATACTGCTCCATGTGCTTCATGCGCTGTTGGAACCAAGCAACCAGTTCTTCACCCCAGCGATAAGTAGGGAATCCCCAGTTATGTCCTTGTTGCGAAAAGGAATCTGGAGGGGCACCTGCCAAGGAATCGAGATAGAACAACTCTGGATGCTCCTGTATCTCAACACTATCACGATATACGCCAATGGGCAAGTCGCCCTTCAGGATAACACCCTTTTCTCGAGCATAGTCTGCAGCAGCTTTCAGTTGGGTATGAAGTAAATACTGAACATAACAAATAAACGAGAAATACCATTCCTTCATTTCTTCATTATCCTCTAATTTCTCATTTCCCATTTGCCATAAGGCATAAGGCTTCAACCATTCCTCGTTCTCATGAACAAACGTCTTGAAGTCTTCTGAAGCCATCACCTTGTCACCTTGTTCCTTAAACAGTTCTCGTAGATACTCGTTCTTCACTCGATCCACCGATTCATAATCGCTATCCTGCAAGGCATTCAACTCCTGACGACGACGCAAAAATTGTGTCATGTGATCTTTAGAGCGAAGTGTACCAGCTGCTTCCAAATCTACATAATGGGGATGAAGAGCAAAAGCACTGACGATATTATAAGGACAGGATTCTGACCATTGATGATGAATCGTAGTATCATTGACTGGCAACACCTGAATGACTTTCATACCGGTAGCCACAGCCCAATCGACAAAACGACGAAGGTCTCCGAAATCGCCTACTCCATAAGAATGCTCACTGCGCAAGGAGAATACTGGAATCACGACACCAGCAGCGCGCCAAGTGTCTTCACACAAGCGAAGGGATTCGCCATAGAGCACCAGCACCTGTCCATCGACAACCTCTTCTTCGATGATACGATTGTCTCCTTCTTCCCATTTCAACAAAGCATGAGTCTGTTCATCAACCACCACATATTTATATTCTATAGGCATCAACCACCCTAAGGCATTGACAGACAGCATCCATTCATGTTGCCCGACATACTGCATCTGCAGATAGCGGGAAGCATTCCAAGAGCCAATAGCTGGATGAGAGCCGCAGATAGCCACAGCCTGACCTGGTTTCAGTTGGGGAGCAGACACTCGGAAGATGATCGTACGACGAAACAAGGGCAGACGTAATGCCTCAACTTGTTCATCACGATGTCCATGTACGGTAGTCAGATAAGCATTGCTATACAGATGATAAGGCAAGGGACGGTCGCGCCACTGGTCTGGGAAGATATAGTCTTTCGAGGTATCGAAGTAGTAGATGCGGGGAACCATGTCCCACTCCTTTCGCAATACCTGTTCATCGGCATTCTCTACCTGATAATGATAGATGATATGTGAGAGCGGATGCTGGCGCCCCACCAAGGCAGCTGTTTCCAAAGTCCATAGCTCGCCATCTTCTGTCTGCATCAGCAGATTCTGTTGGCGTACTGAACCATCTTGACTATGAAAAGCGATAGCAACATGCAGGCTTTCGCCCCAAGAGGTTCTATATCGTAGTGTGAATTTTAATTTCATGTTCGCAGAACTTTTCTGCAAAGATAGCATTTTTTATTTAGTTTTTCGTAACTTTGCACCCAATAAATGAAAAGAAACAATGAAAAAGTTTAAATTTAGCCCACGTATCAACTTACAATTAGCTGTCTGTGGACTTTTATTGATTCTCGGACTGTTGACATATTATGCGTTTTCTTCTGTTTCAAACGTAGCAACAACGCAATATATCTATATTGACGAAGACGACACCCAAGACTCCGTCATTGCCAAGATACAGCCCTTTGCCAACCTCATTGGCATGACTACGCTCAACACGCTGATTCGCCATAGTGGCTATAGCGAAAACATTCGTACAGGTCGCTATGCCATTGAGCCAGGAGATGGTCCCATTACCATATTTCGTCGATTAAGAAGTGGACGTCAGACCAGTCTTAACCTGACCATTCCAGAGTCACGCACCATGGATCGCTTGGCAGCCATTCTCTCCAATAAGCTGATGCTCGACTCTGCTACCATTGCAGAAGCACTAACCAGTCAGGAGGTTTGTGAGAAGTTGGGTTATGACACCTGTACCATTGCTGCTATGTTTGTACCCAACACCTACGATGTGTATTGGAACATGAGCATTGACAAATTGCTACAGCGTATGCAGAAAGAGCACGACCGTTTCTGGAAAGGGGACAGAGAAGCAAAGGCTGCCGAGATGCAGATGACGCCAACAGAGGTTTGTACCCTGGCGAGCATCATTGATGAGGAAACTTCCAACAATGCAGAAAAGCCGATGATAGCAGGCATGTACATGAATCGTTTGAAAGAAGGAATGCCTCTGCAGGCTGATCCCACCATCAAATTTGCATTGAAACAGTTTGAGCTGAAACGCATCTATAACAAATTACTGAATACAGAAAGTCCTTATAACACCTATCGTAACGAAGGACTGCCTCCTGGTCCTATCAAGATAGCGAGTATCAAGGGCATTGATGCCGTATTAAACTATACAAGCCACGACTATCTGTACATGTGTGCTAAAGAGGATTTCTCTGGAACCCACAACTTTGCCCGTACCTATCAGGAGCACCTGAAGAATGCGGATAAATACACGAAAGCCCTGAACGAAAGAGGTATACAATAAAAAAAAATGCCACCCACTTCACAGTGGAGGGCACCTCACCTTATTAGGTATTAGTCTTTTTTTAAGGTAAAAAGATTGTATTCAGGATAACGTTGGCAAAGTTACTTGATTTATATCAATTTTCCAAATATTCTTTTATGTTATATAACATATTTTGCTCAAGAAGTAGAATCTGAGCTAGCTCCAAACCTAAGCTCGGCACCAAAATTTAATGGGTTTATTTGGATTTTTGCTCACTTATTCGTACCTTTGCAGCCATAATATACATTATTAATATATGGAAGAAAAGATTATGACCGAGGGCGAGGAAAAGAAAAGCCTCAGTTTCGTAGAACAGTTTGTAAAGGAAGACCTGGAAGCAGGTAAGAATGGTGGACGTATTCAGACTCGTTTCCCACCAGAGCCTAATGGATATATTCACATCGGACATGCAAAAGCTATCTGCATGGACTTCGGTGTGGCAGAGAAATTCGGCGGCATCTGCAACCTGCGTTTCGACGATACCAACCCCACGAAGGAGAATACAGAATACGTAGAGAACATCATGAGCGACATCAAGTGGCTCGGCTTCCATTGGGAGAACATCTACTATGCTTCTGACTATTTCGAGAAGTTGTGGGACTTTGCCATTTGGCTTATCAACAAAGGACTGGCCTATGTGGACGAGCAGACCTCAGAGCAGATTGCCGAGCAGAAGGGTACGCCCACACAGCCTGGCCGTCCCAGTCCCTTCCGCGACCGTCCCATTGAGGAGAACCTGCGTCTGTTCAATCAGATGAACACCCCAGAAGCAGTAGAGGGAAGCATGGTGCTGCGTGCCAAACTGGACATGGCTAACCCCAACATGCACTTCCGCGATCCTATTATCTATCGTATCATTCAGATTCCCCACCATCGTACAGGAACCAAGTGGCACTGTTATCCCATGTATGACTTTGCCCATGGACAGAGTGACTATTTCGAAGGTGTCACCCACTCTATCTGTACGTTGGAGTTTGTGCCTCACCGCCCGCTCTATGACAAGTTCGTAGACCTGTTGCGTGAGTATATCAACGAGCAGACGGATACCACAGGTTTCAATCCCGACATCCTGAACAAATACGACGGCACGCGCCAGATTGAGTTCAATCGTCTGAACTTGACCTATACCGTGATGTCAAAGCGTAAGCTGAAGGCTTTGGTTGACGAGAATCTGGTGAATGGATGGGACGACCCACGTATGCCAACAGTCTGCGGAATGCGTCGTCGTGGTTATTCATCACAGAGTGTTCGCAATTTCATCGACTCGATTGGTTACACCAAGTTCGATGCATTAAACGATTATGCTCTGTTAGAGGCCAGCGTTCGTGAAGACCTGAACAAGAAGGCTTGTCGCGTAAGTGCAGTGCTGAACCCAGTCAAATTGGTCATCAACAATTATCCTGAGGGTAAGACCGAGGAGATGGAAGCCATCAACAATCCTGAGAATGAGGCAGACGGCACACACAAGATTACCTTCAGTCGTGAACTTTGGATTGAGCGCGACGATTTCATGGAGGTGGCAGAGAAGAAGTTCCAGCGTCTGGCTCCTGGAAAAGAAGTACGCTTGAAGAATGCCTACATTATCAAATGCGACGAGGAACACCCCTGCGACAAGGATGCAGAAGGTAATGTAACCACCATTTATGCGACCTACGATCCAGAGACTCGCAGTGGACAGCCTGGTGCAGATCGTAAGATTAAGGGCAAGACCCTGCACTGGGTAAATTGCCAAGATGCTGTAAAGGCTGAGGTTCGTCTGTACGACCGTTTGTTCTCTATCGAGAATCCTAGTGCTGACGAGCGCGACTTCCGCGACCTGTTGAACCCAGACTCTCTCCGTGTGCTTAACAATTGCTATGTAGAGCCTTACCTGAAGGAGAAGAAAGCTGGTGACTTCCTGCAGTTCCAGCGCATTGGATACTTCACACCCGATTTGGACTCTACACCCGACCATTTGGTATTTAACAAGACCGTTGGGCTGAAAGACACTTGGGCTAAGATTAACAAATAATGCCATTTAACGAAGAGTATTTTAACAGCGAGGATTTTAAAGAATTGCTGAACTATTATGAGGCATCCATGAAGGTGGGAGAACACCCCTTCATGGATGTTGATGACCTTGTAGATATTGCCGACTACTATAATCATTATGAAAGAGCTGATGAAGCCATTGAAGTGATAGAGCATGCCCTGCAGCTTTATCCTAGCGCTACCCTGCCGAATGTTTTCATGGCACGACAAGCGTTGATGGACTGCGACTATAATATGGCTCGCCACTATTCAGACTGCATTGAAGATCAGGACGATCCTGACTATCATTATTTACAAGCAGAAATCCTAATAGCCGAAGGACATATTAAGGAAGCAGACAAATATCTTCGTGATTATGAGAAGAGGGTCGATCCCGATGAATATCAAGATTATGTCAAAGACTGTGCAAACCTTTATTATGACTATGGTGAGAGCCAGAAGGCCCTTGAATGGATGATGCGTAGTCCTGGCGATAATTCGGATGACTTTAAGGAACTGATGGCTCATATCCTATTTTGTTTGGGAAAGTTCAGTGATTCAGAACGAGTTTTCAATGAATTGATAGACAACAATCCCTATGCCTCCAAATATTGGAAGGCATTAGCTGGTACTCAGCTTGCCAACGGAGAGTTTAGCAATGCCGTTACCAGTAGCGAATATGCCATTGCCATCGACCCCAATGATCCAGAAGGATTACTCACCAAAGCCAACGCACTGTTGCAGCTTGAGAATTACGAAGAAGCGGAAAAATATTACGAACGATATTCAGAGATTAATCCTTCCGACGAGGCTGGACATTTCTATAGAGGTGTTTGTCTGATTTACAGAGGCAAATTACAGGAAGCATTAGAAGCTTTACTTCATGCAGAAGCTTTAAGTGGAGAAGATTCTCCATTTATCTCACAAATCTATCAAGAACAGGCATTCTGCTATAGTTCTCTCAAACAGCCTAAAAAAGCGATAGAAGTTCTTGAGAAGTCTGCATCCACGATGGACGACCCCAATCATCTGTTGGTTCTTAAAGGCCATATTCTGTTGGAGAACAATCTGAATGACGAAGCTGAAGAAATGTGGAGGAAAGCCATGGCTAATTCCAACTACTCCGCAACTATTATGATGCAGATTGTCGCATCACTCTATGACAACCACTATATTGAAGCCTGTTACGACATATTGAAACGAGCTTATGAGTATTACAAAGAAGAGGATAATGCCTTATCACAAGGTTATCCCTATCTCGCATTATGTTGCCATGACCTAGGGCACAAAGAAGAATTCTTACATTACCTCAAACTGGCCACTGAGAAATATCCCAGAGAAACCAGATTCATATTAGGTTTCCTCTTCCCTAAGGACATGGATGTGAATGACTATTACAATTACATAACTCAGCAATTAAAAGAATGAACTTTATTACATCATTGCTCAGCAACCTGAATTATGGCACGATTCTATTTCTAATGTTGCTTGAAAGTACCGTTATACCCGTGCCTTCAGAGTTCGTAGTAACCCCGGCAGCCTATCATGCTGCAGGTGGAAACCTGAACGTATTTCTTGTCATCTTGTTTGCTACCATTGGTGCAGACTTGGGAGCATCCATCAACTATATCGTAGCTTATTACGTAGGACGCCCTGTTATCTATAGTTTTGCCAACAGCAAATGGGGAAAGATGTGTCTATTGAACCAAGAGAAGGTCGAAAAAAGCGAACACTACTTCGACGACCATGGCGTTGTAGCAACCCTGACAGGACGCTTGATTCCAGGCATTCGTCATCTGATTAGCATACCCGCAGGACTTGCAAAGATGAACTATTGGAAGTTCTTGCTCTACACAACTATTGGTGCTGGCGTGTGGCATGCTATTTTGGCTGCTCTAGGGTGGTATCTTCATGCTATCGTCCCAGAGGATCAGTTGAACGACAAGATTACCGAATATGCAGAATACATCAAGCTATTTATCATCGCTTTAGTGCTGATTGGTATCGTTTATTTTGTCGTTAAAGCATATTTGAAGAAAAAACAAGTATAAATTTTGTCTACTTACAGATATTTATGTATATTTGCAGCATAATTATAGCGTAGTAGTATATTATGTCAAAAATCAACAATCATCTTGTCATCATGGCAGGCGGCGTTGGAAGCCGCTTCTGGCCTATGAGTACAGCCGAAAAGCCCAAGCAGTTCATTGATGTACTGGGTATTGGTAAATCACTATTGCAACTGACCGTTGAGCGTTTCCAGACGCTGGTCGATGCAGAGAACATTTGGGTCGTTACCAACAAGAGCTATGCAGAAACAGTGGCAGAACAACTACCCAACATGCCTCGCAATCACATTCTTTGTGAACCATGTCGTCGTAACACTGCACCTTGTATTGCTTATGTGTCTTGGCGCATCAAGTCGAAAGACCCTAAGGCTAATATTGTAGTTTCTCCCAGTGACCATGTTGTCATGAATGTGGAAGAGTTCCGCCGTGTAATCAGCGAATGTTTGAAGTTTACTGCTGAGAGTGATGCCATTGTTACATTGGGTATGAAGCCTAATCGCCCCGAAACTGGTTATGGATATATTGAGGCTAACCTGTCAGCCAACTCGCTGCGTAACAAAGAAATCTTCCATGTAGACTCTTTCCGCGAGAAACCAGACTTGGCCACAGCCAAACAGTATATTTCGAAAAACAATTATTTCTGGAATGCAGGTATCTTCATCTGGAACGTATCGACTATTGTCAACGCTTTCCGCATGTATCAGCCCTCTATTTCCAAGATTTTCGAAGGCATGTTACCTATTTATGGCACAGACAAGGAGCAGGAAACCATTGACCGTTTGTTCCCAGAATGCGAGAACATCTCTGTCGACTATGCCATCATGGAGAAAGCGGAGGAAATATTTGTTCACCCTGCAGATTTTGGATGGAGCGATTTAGGAACATGGGGTTCTTTGCAACAGCAGACCAAAAAAGACCTGTATGGTAATGCATGTATCGGTCAAGACATCCATCTCTTTGAAACCCACAACTGCATGGTTCACACCACCCAGGAGAAAAAGGTGGTTATTCAGGGACTGGATGGCTATATCGTTGCAGAGAACAACGACACCTTATTAATATGTAAGCTTTCCGAGGAACAGCGCATCAAGCAATTCTCCGGACAAGATAAATAACAAGAAACAACTCATTTATTATCAATCATTTCAAAATGGAGAACAAAAAAGTTGCTCTGATAACAGGTATTACAGGCCAGGATGGTTCTTATCTGGCTGAATTCCTCATCGAAAAAGGCTATGAGGTTCATGGACTTCTGCGCCGTTCATCATCATTCAACACTGGACGTATTGAACATCTTTATCTGGACGAGTGGGTACGCGACATGAAGAAAGCCCGATTGGTGAATCTGCACTGGGCAGACATGACCGATTCTTCTTCACTGATTCGCGTCATTGGCGAGGTGAAACCCACAGAAATCTATAATCTGGCAGCCCAGAGCCATGTAAAGGTGTCATTCGATGTTCCTGAATACACGGCTGACGTAGATGCCGATGGTGTTCTGCGTTTATTGGAAGCAGTACGAATTTGCGGACTGGAGAAAACCTGTCGCATCTATCAGGCCTCTACCTCCGAATTATACGGAAAGGTTCAGGAGGTTCCTCAGTCGGAGACTACCCCATTCTATCCTCGTTCACCCTATGCTGTTGCCAAGCTCTACGGTTTCTGGATTATGAAGAACTACCGTGAGTCATACGGCATGTATTGTTGCAACGGCATTCTCTTTAACCATGAGAGTGAGCGTCGTGGTGAGAATTTCGTAACTCGTAAAATCACCCTTGCAGCTTCACGTATTGCACAGGGTTATCAAGACAAACTCTATCTCGGTAATCTGAATTCATTACGCGACTGGGGATATGCCAAGGATTATATTGAGTGCATGTGGCTCATCCTGCAGCAACCAGAGCCCGATGACTTTGTCATTGCAACCGGTGAATATCATACCGTTCGTGAGTTTACCACCCTCGCCTTTAAGGAAGTGGGTATCGAGCTCGAATGGCGTGGCGATGGTGTCGATGAAAAGGGTTATGACAAGAAAACCGGTAAGCCTCTTGTTGAGGTAGATCCTAAATATTTCCGTCCTGCTGAGGTTGATCAGTTGTTGGGTAATCCCGCTAAAGCCAAGGCAAAGTTAGGCTGGAATCCACAGAAGACCAGTTTCCCAGAACTCGTTAAGATTATGGTACAGCACGACATGAAATTCGTGAAGAAACTGTTCCTAAAAGCACAAATGGACAAACAAGATGCTGAGTAAAGATAGTAAGATTTATGTGGCTGGCCATCACGGGTTGGTGGGCTCTGCCATTTGGAACAACCTCCTTCAGAGAGGTTATACAAACTTGGTGGGCAGAACCCACAAGGAACTTGATTTGACCGACCAGCTAGCTGTCAAGAAGTTCTTTGATGAAGAACGTCCTGATGCAGTGGTTTTGGCAGCCGCCTTTGTAGGTGGCATTATGGCGAACTCACTGTATCGTGCAGACTTCATCATGATGAATATGAAGATCCAGTGCAATGTCATCTCAGAGGCTTATGCACATGGAGTGAAGAAGTTGCTTTTCCTTGGTTCCACCTGCATCTATCCCAAGAATGCGCCCCAACCCATGAAAGAGGACGCCCTCTTGACCTCGCCATTGGAATATACCAACGAGGAATATGCCATTGCCAAGATTGCAGGTTTGAAGATGTGCGAGAGCTACAACCTGCAATATGGCACCAACTACATTGCTGTGATGCCTACCAATCTGTATGGTCCTAACGACAACTTCCACCTGGAGAACAGTCATGTGATGCCTGCCATGATGCGTAAGATCTATCTGGCAAAACTTATTCACGAAGACAACTGGGAGGCAATCCGTCGCGATTTAGACATCCGTCCCGTGGAGGGCGTCGATGGTAAGGCTGATTGTAATAACGTTCTAACGATATTACAAAAATACGGTATCGAAAATAACAAGGTAACGCTTTGGGGTACAGGCACTCCATTACGTGAATTCCTTTGGTCTGAGGATATGGCCGACGCTTCCGTTCATGTACTGTTGAATGTAGACTTTAAAGATGTCATTGGCATTGAAAAGTATTCAAGTGTACATTATGGTGCTAGTACTGATGGTGCTGTAGACCGTAACCATAGTGCTGGTCGTGGTGGCGCTATCCCCGCTTTGGGCGAAATCCGCAACTGCCACATCAATGTAGGAACAGGCAAGGAGCTGACCATTCGCGAACTTTCCGAGTTGGTGGTGAAGGCTGTCGGCTTCGAAGGCGTTGTAGAATTCGACACCTCTAAGCCAGACGGAACCATGCGTAAACTTATTGACGTATCGAAACTCCACTCCTTGGGTTGGACGCACAAGGTGGAGATTGACGAAGGCGTAAAGAAACTCTTTGAATGGTATAAGCAGAGTCTGCAATAGCAAGGCTCTGCCTCCTACCACTAATATAACCTATAACTTTAAATCTATGCAACCTACTAGAACATTAAATGACATGATTGTCTTCCTGCAAGAGCGGGGCGACCGTAAACGCGTTGCTGTTGTATCTGGTACAGATGCCAGTACACGCTATGCTGTAGAAAAAGGAAAGGAGATGGGATTTATCGAACCCATCTATGTCGATGGTGACGACAAAGAAGATTGTGCCCGACGTGCCGTTGCTCTTTGTAAGAAGGGTGAAGCCGACATTCTGATGAAAGGTCTCATCAACACCGATGTACTGCTACGCGCTATTCTTGATAAAGAAAATGGCATTCTCCGTCCCGGTCATGTACTGACTCATGTCGCAATGGCAGAGATTCCCAAATATGAGAAACTGCTTTTCTTTACCGATGCAGCTGTTATCCCAGTCCCTACTCCCGCTCAGCGCCGCCAGCAGATTCATTACGTCAATTACGTATGTCATGGCTTGGGTATTGAGGAACCACGCATCTCACTCATCCACTGTGCTGAGAAGGTTAGTGCCAAAGCATTCCCCTACACTACCGATTATTTAGAAATCATTGCAGAGGCACAGACGGGAACGTTTGGGCGTTGCATCATCGACGGACCACTCGATTTAAAGACATCTCTCGACAGTGTCTCTCTGCGTGAGAAAGGCATCCACAGTGTCATTGATGGACAGGCAGACGCACTTATCTTCCCCGATATTGTGGCAGGTAACGTGTTTTACAAGACGCTGACCCTCTTCGGTTATGCAAAAACAGCGGGTGTATTGGAAGGTACCCAGTGTTGCTGCGTGGTTCCTTCACGTGCTGACAGTCCTGAATCCAAGTATTACTCACTTGCATTGGCCGCTATATGAAAATCCTCGTTATCAATCCCGGTTCCACATCCACCAAGATGGCTGTCTATGAAAACGAGACTCCCATCCTGTTGCGTAACATCGCACACTCTGCGGAGGAGTTGGCTCCCTTCGGCAACATCACAGAGCAACAGGATTTTCGTCGCCAACTCGTTCTAGATGAACTCAAGAATGCCGACATTCCTTTAGAATTCGATGCAGTCATCGGACGTGGAGGTCTGGTAAAGCCTATCAGTGGTGGTGTTTACGAAATCAATCAGCGCATGCTCGATGATACCTTGCATGGTTGTGTCATGCATAGCCATGCCTGCAACCTGGGATGTCTGCTTGCTTATGAGATTGCTGCCCAGATTCCTGATTGTCGTTCCTTCATTGCCGATCCTGGTGTGGTGGACGAACTTTCACCGATGGCTCGCATCAGCGGTTCTCCCCTGATGCCACGCATCTGCATCTGGCATGCCTTGAACCAGAGAGCTATTGCCAGACGTTACGCTCGAGGTATCGGAAAAGAGTATGAAGACCTCAATCTAATTATCTGTCATTTAGGAGGAGGTATCTCCATTGCTGCCCATGAGCACGGCAGAGCCATTGATGCCAATAATGCATTAGACGGAGAAGGTCCTTTCTCTCCAGAACGTGCCGGCAGCCTACCTGCCGTTGATCTCATCCGCCTTTGTTTCAGCGGCAAGTACAATGAGGAGCAACTTCTTAAACGTATTGCTGGCAAAGCAGGACTGAATGCCCACTTAGGGACCAATGATATGCGTGAGATTTTGAAACGCATCCAACAAGGTGACGAACATGCCCAACTTATTGTTGATGCCATGATCTACCATATCGCTAAAAACATTGCTGCAGAGTCTGCCGTTCTTTGTGGTAATATTGACGCCATACTCATCACAGGAGGTATGGCCCATTCCGACTATATCATCAGCCGACTGCGTAAGCGAATCGGATTCTTGGCTCCCGTCTACACTTTCCCAGGGGAAGATGAGATGGAAGCCCTTGCCCTCAACGCCCTAGCGGTATTACAAGGCAAGCGTGAAGCTAAAGTTTACGTATAATAAAATGGGGCAGATTCTATCATCCGCCCCATTTTTACCTCCCTTCTTCTTACTTTTTACCTCTTATTTCTTGCTTGCAAGAACTTCTTTCCAACGGGCATAAGCCTCAGCATAGGCTGCACGGTCAGCCTGCTTAGGCTCTATTACCTGCAACTTCTCAAGTGATGCGAAGGCCTCATCAGCATTTGCATAGATACCAGCACCGATACCAGCACCCTTGGCAGCACCTACAGAACCATCTGTATCGTAAAGCTCGATAGTGGCGCCACTGACACCTGCTAACGTATCGCGGAACAGAGGCGACAGGAACATGTTGGCCTTACCAGCATGAATCTTCTTAACATCCATACCCATCTGTTGCATAATTTCCATACCATAACAGAAGGAGAATACAATACCCTCTTGGGCAGCACGAACCAGATGAGCCTTCGAATGTTTATTGAAGTTCACACCATTAATAGAGCATCCAATCTCTTTGTTCTCCAGAACGCGCTCAGCACCATTACCAAAAGGAATAACAGTTACGCCTTCACTACCGATAGGAGACTGTGCAGCCAAGTCGTTCATCTCTGCATAGCCAATCTCAGGAGTAATGTTACGATGAGTCCAAGCATTCAAAATACCCGTACCATTAATACAAAGCAGAACACCCAGGCGAGTCTGGTCTGCCGCATGATTCACGTGAGCAAAAGTGTTTATACGAGACTTTGGGTCATAATTAACATCACCCAAAACGCCGTAAACCACACCAGATGTTCCAGCTGTTGCAGCAATCTCACCAGGATTCAGTACATTCAACGACAAGGCATTGTTAGGCTGGTCGCCACCACGATAGGTAATCGGCGTACCAGCTTGCAGTCCCAACTCAGCAGCAGCCTCAGCACTAACCACACTTTGTTCTGCAAAGGTCGGTACGATATCTGCTATCAGAGAATTGTCAAAGCCATAATAATCCATCAGGAAATCAGCCACCTTGTTGTTCTTGAAATCCCAGAACATACCTTCACTCAGTCCACTAACCGTTGTGTTTACGGTTCCAGAAAGACGCATGGCGATATAATCACCAGGCAGCATTACCTTATATATACTATTATAGATATTAGGCTCATTTTCCTTTACCCAAGCCAACTTTGCTGCTGTGAAATTACCAGGAGAGTTCAGCAGATGGCTCAAGCATTTTTCTGCACCCAACTCCTTGAAAGCCTTTTCACCATAGGGCACTGCACGAGAGTCACACCAGATAATTGCAGGACGCAACGCCTTCAGATTCTTATCCACACATACCAAGCCGTGCATCTGATAAGAAATACCAATAGCCTTGATATCCTCACCCTTCACATTGGCATCTGCCATAATCTTCTTCAAACTAAGCTTTGCATTGTCCCACCACATCTGTGGGTCCTGCTCTGCCCAACCAGCCTTAACGGCCATGATAGGAGCTTCTTTCTCAGGATAGAAAGCTGTTGCTACACATTTACCAGAGTCTGCATTCACTAATGATGCTTTGACTGAAGAGCTGCCAACATCAAAGCCTAACAAATATCTATTTGCCATAATTCTGTATTTAAAGTTTCACTAATTATAGTACGTTTTCAACTACAAAATTCCCTAAATTATTTTTAAAAACCAACTTTTTTGCCCTTTTTAGGCATTTTTTTATCATTATTTGGCTACAATTAAAAATATTTTTTTACCTTTGCACAATAGAATAACTTTCTATTGACTATAGTTTATTTCATATATGAAAAAGAAGATACTAATACTTGATGACAAAGAGACCATCGCAAAGGTGCTCTCTATCTACTTGATGAGCGACTATGACGTACAGTGGTTGCCCGATGGTTTACAGGGTGTAAAATGGTTGCAGGCAGGTAATACGCCAGACCTTATCATCTCTGACATTCGTATGCCAGGCATGCGTGGTGACGATTTCCTGGAGTGGATTAAGCAGAACGAGCTTTTCCGCCACATCCCAGTAATCATGCTGTCTAGCGAAGACTCAACCAGCGAGCGCATCCGTCTGTTGGAAATTGGTGCTGTCGACTATATTGTAAAGCCCTTCAACCCGATGGAGTTAAAGATTCGTGTCAAGAAGATCCTTCCCAATTAATTTGTAAATTGTAAATTGTCAAATAGTAAATTGACATGATAGGTGTTGTATATTTAGGTAATAACTCAAAAACACAGGAACGTCTGAGATACATCCCTGGGCAATTAGTTCGTATGACGAATGCCTACAAGGATGCTGCTCAGATTTGTACTCCGCACGTTGCCAACGAGCATTTCCTGGTGTTTTTTGAACGTAATGTCCGTAGTGAAGACATTACTGCCATTACCTATTTGCGCAAGAAATGTCCCCGTGTCTATATCGTCCTCATGACTAACACCATGACGGAAGATGAACGACGTATTTATATGAAATGCGGCATCAACGATACGATTCATCAAGAGGCATCAGTTACCGAGTTAAACAAGAAAATTCAGTTTATCTCCGACCGCGAGAATGTATTATTCGACGATGAGGCTCCCAAATATGGCATCTTGAAATTCAAGATTCCCGTTTGGAAGCGTATGTTCGATATTATTTTCTCAACGCTGGCCATCATTGTCCTGTCGCCCATCTTCATCCTGACAGCTATTGCCATCAGGATAGAGAGCAAAGGTCCTATTCTCTTCAAATCAAAACGTGTGGGAACCAACTACACCATCTTCGACTTCCTCAAATTCCGTAGTATGTATGTGGATGCCGAGGACCGGTTGAAGGAATTGAGCAAAGAGCGCAACCAATATGCAGCCAGTGAAGAAGCTGAGGAGCCCAAGACGACCATCACTGCACCTTTAGGCGACCAGGCCGAAATGGACATGATGGGTACTGGCATGGAATCCGAAATGATGATTAGCGACGAGGAGATCATGCTGGTAGGCGACGACTTTGTGGTTGCCGAAAGTGATTTCGCTAAGAAAAAGGAAGAAGAGATTAACAATGCATTTGTAAAGATTGAAAACGACCCACGTGTTACCAAAGTTGGCCGTTTCATTCGCAAATACAGCATTGACGAGCTCCCTCAGCTTTTCAACATTCTTAAAGGCGACATGTCTGTCGTTGGCAACCGACCTCTCCCACTCTACGAAGCAGAGAAGTTGACTGCAGACTCTAGCATCGACCGTTTCATGGCCCCCGCTGGTTTGACCGGTCTTTGGCAGGTTGAAGAGCGTGGCAGAGGTGGTAACATGTCAGCAGAAGAGCGCAAGCAGCTTGACATCACCTATGGCCAGACTTACAGCTTTTTACTTGATATGAAGATTATTTTACGTACGTTGACCGCCTTTGTTCAGAAAGGCAACGTATAAATTTATCCTATCATACGCATGAGTAGTTTCAAGCACATATTCCTCACATCCCTGTTTGCAGTTACGACCGCAACAGGTTTTGCACAATATAATAATAGTGGTATCAGTGCTGGATTCTTTGACTCCAGTGAAAATTCTACTATCAATTTCTCTACTTTCCACCTCCCTCCTTTGGCGGTATTGTATGAGAATGCCAAACAGAATCCAAAAATTCTCTCATATGCCAAAGCACAGGAAATTGCGCAGGCTGAGGTAGCTAAGCAAAAACGCCATATTTTCTCATACGTTTATGGTCATGCCAGCTATAGCTATGGCAAGACAGATATGTGGGGACAGGGATCTACTTCTTATAATACTATTTTACAGCAATACCAAGGCAGTGAGCAGAGCTATTGGAATGTGGGTGTGAACCTAAATATACCCTTGGAAGACATCCTTGATTTAAGTGCTGCTGTGAAACGAAAAAAACTTGAAGTCGACCAAGCCCGAATAAAGAAAGATATCGCATTTGATGAACTGAAACAACAGATTGCCACCTTATACATAAATATAACAAATAATCTGGTTGCCCTCAAAACTTCCAGTGAAGCTGCAGCTATATATCAGGGTGCAGGTGCTTTGAATCAGGAAGATTTCCATCAAGGTAATATGAATATTGAAGATTTTGCCTATACCAAATTACGAGAAATCAATGTAATAAGCCAGTATCAAACATTACAAACACAAATCACAACTGATATCATCACTTTGGAACTGCTTACCCATACTCCTATTTTAACAAATACAACTACTGATATTACATTGGAAGAGGAGCACTTATCTGAGAAAGAAATCAGAAAAGAAAATCGGGCTATTGAAAAGAAAATCAAGAAAAATGCAGCTGCAGAAGAAAAAAGATATCGCCAAATGGAAGAAGCAGAAATAAAAGCTCAAAAGAAAGCTGCCAAAGCTTTAAAAAGCAACAAATAACCTAACTGAACAAATATGGATTTATTTAGATATTTTGTCCGTTTCCTCTATAAGATTCGTTGGTATCTGATTATTTTACCAATGATTGCCTTAATTGTGGCTTGGTTCTCAACGCGTGACATGGAACGTATCTATGATACGAACACAACCATTTATACGGGTATGATTACAGGATACAACTTGGAAGGAACTGGTTCGGGAAATGTCTCAAACTCACAAACCAATATCACCAATTTGATGTTGATTATCACAACGGATAACACTATCCACGAAGTGGCATTGCGCCTCTTTGGGCGTTGTATGATGTATGGCAATCCCAACAAGGATAATAATTATATATCCGCAGATCATTTCCGCCAGTTAAACGCTACGGTACCCCCTGAAGTTAAAGCACTGATTAACCACAACAATGAGGATCAAACATATGCTAATCTGAAGGCATACGAGAAACCTTCCCAAAGCAACTATCTCTTTGGCATTCTAAATTATCATCCTTATTTTGGCATAGACAACATTACAGCTCGCTTGAAAGTATTGCAACTTGAACGAAGTGATATTATTGATATTGGCTATTCTGCCAACGATGCAGGTATTGCCTACAACACCTTAGATATTCTCAACAAAGTATTTGCCCGTCAATACCAACAACTTCGCTTTGGTGAGACAAATAATGTCATCCGATTCTTTGAAAAAGAGGTAGCCCGTCTGTACCGAGTCCTCAGCAACGCAGAAGATGATCTGATTCGCTATAATATATCTAAGAAGATTATTAATTATGAAGAGCAGACAAAGGCTTTAACAGCTCTGGAAGCTCAGCAACAGAACTTCCGCAATGACCAGTTGATGAACTACACTACATCGAAGGCACTTCTCGACTATTTAGAGCGTCAATTAGGCAACCGAGCACAAATCATTCGTTCAAACACAGAGTTCACCAAGCAGGTTCGAGACATCTCTCGTATTCAATCTCGAATTTCCAATCTCCGATTGATGAGTAGTGAAGGAGGTGATCAAAACAACGAATCCCAAGAGGAACTAGCTAAAGCCCAGCGCGATTTGCAAAAAGCAACAGGACGAGTAAGCCAGCTCACAAAAGATATTGAAGCTTCTACATTTAGTACAGAAACTGGCATTAAGGCCAATGACATGTTGGCAAGATGGCTAGAGCAATTGTTGTTGTTAGAAAAGACCAAAGCCGAGATGACTGCCACAGACATCATGAAGAACAATTTGGATAATCAATATCTTTATTTCGCACCAATTGGTGCCACATTGGATCGAAAATCACGTCATATTAGCTTTATTGAGGCTAATTATATTGAGATGCTGAAGGCCTTGAACGCTGCTCGTATGAGGCAACGTAATTTACAAATGTCCACAGCAACGCTCCGTGTATTGAATCCTCCCATGTTTCCATTGAACGCACAGCCTACCAACCGAATCATGATTTTGCTGGGAGCGTTCGTGCTGACATTCATGTTTACGGCATTGTGGTTCTTCATCATTGAGATGCTCGATCGTACACTCCGCGATCGCATGCGTTCTGAACGTATTACTCAGGTTCCTGTTATGGGGTGTTTCCCCAAGGAGAGCAATCTACGTTATCGTCGCTTCAACAAGACCATTGCAGACATGGCTATCAAACAATTAAGCAAATCCCTCCTTCCTCATTTCAAGGAGGGGCAGCAGAACGTGCTCAACCTGATTTCTACGGACTCCGGCAATGGAAAGAGTTATTTGGCACAGGAATTGGAGAATTATTGGATATCCATTGGTCTAGAAGTTCGTCGCCTGACCTATGATGAGGACTTCCTTGCGGAGGATAGCAAATTCATCTTGGCTAAAGATATCACTGATCTTTGTCCTGACATCCTTCCCAATGAAATTGCTATTATAGAATATCCGAATATGGATGACAATTCCATACCTCCTGCTCTATTAAACATGGGAACTATCAATTTGATGGTCACTCGTGCCAATCGCACATGGAAAGATGTGGATCAGAAAGCATTAAAAGAATTAGAGGCGATGTTAGACGAGGATCATAAGAACACCCTCTTTATGTATCTGACTGAAGCCAACCGCTACGCTGTTGAAGAGTTTGTGGGACAATTACCGCCTTATACCAAGTTCAATAACTTTGTATATCGAATATCACAATTGGGATTGACGGCAACAGAAAACCAACATTCATTGTAAATGGTAAATAAAGCTGTAAGATTATATGCAAAAGAAAACGGAGGAAGAGTGTCATTACTCTTTCTTCTGTTTTTCCTTGCAATCTATCAGCTTGTTGCCTCTGGTTTTACAGCATTTGCGGCTACCTGTATGGTTCCCGTAATTATAATAGCAATAGTATTTGCGTTTCATAACAGTATAGTATATTTCTGGATTCTATTTGCAGTGAATTATATTATACAAATGAAAAACATTTCGTTGCCAATACCCATGTCACTCCCCAACGAGATGCTTGAGATGATTTTATTAGCATTGGCAATTATAGAGGCCAAGAGTTTTCTATTGAGACGTACTATTAACATCATGTTTCTTGCTCTAACTGCATGGTGTTTTTTTTGTATCCTGGAATTATTAAACGACACATGCAATATAGGAATTAATGTTAGTGCCTGGTTCACAGGGGCTCGTATGATGGGGTTTCAACTCATGTATGCATTTCTTGTATATTCTATTTATATTTCAAAACCGAAAATATTAATTCAATACATATTTGTATGGGGAGCCTTTGCCATGTTTGCAGTCTTCTGGGCATGGAAGCAGAAATATATAGGTTTTACACATATTGAAGATGTCTGGGTTCATGGCCGAGGCTATTCTACGCATATATTACAAGGTGGTACTCTGATTCGTTATTTTTCTATTTATAGCGATGCGGCTAATTTCGGTATTGGAATAGCTTCGACAGCTGTTGCTTTTATCATATTCGGTATAACAAATAAAATAACAAAATACCGTATATTTTTCCTTATCGTGGGATTCGCATGTGTTTGGGGATTGTTCCTTTCTGGAACACGAACTGCTATCGCCTGTTTAATGGCAGGCTTTATTGCTTTTATTTTCTTATCTAAATCTATCAAAATCGCCATTCCATTTACTGTCTTATTTGGTTTGTTCGTGTTTATGTTGGCTTTTACAACCATCGGCAACGGTAACCAAATGATACGTCGTATGCGCTCTGTTTTCGACAAGAATGACGCATCAGCCAATCAGCGAACCATCAATCAGCAGACTATGAAAAAATACATGAAAGAAGCGCCATGGGGTATAGGACTTGGAATGGGAGCGGACAATGTTCCTGCAAACAACAAATTCCGCTTAATGTCCACTATTGCTCCAGATTCTGAATATGTATTCATTTGGTTAAGAACAGGTGTCATTGGAATAACAGTATTTCTCATCATAACAGCTATTATGCTATTCGGGGCATGTAGAATTGTTTTCTTCACATTAAAAAGCCCTTCTCTGCGAGGTATTGGCGCTGGCTTCTGTTGTGCTTTCGTATCACAACAATTAGGGGGATACGGAAATCAGGTTTTAATGCAATTCCCTAACTGTTTGGTATTCTATGGAGGCTTATCTATCGTATATATTCTACCACATATAGAGCAGGAATGGATTGAATACGAGAATAAATATCTTGCTGAACGAGAAGAGAAAAAAAGGATAAAATTAGAGAAAAAGAAGCAATCACGCGTTAAAACGTATTTTAATTGGATATAGTACGATTATCTATCATCACCATCAATTATAACGGGTTAAAAGATACCTGTGAATTGATTGACACATTGCCTTTAGGAGATGAGTCCATAGAGGTAATCGTGGTAGATAATGCTTCCACTCAAGATGAAGCCACTGTCATTGAAAAACGATACCCTCAAGTAAAAGTCATCCGTTCTAAAGATAACCTAGGGTTTGCTGGTGGCAACAATTGGGGCATCAAAGCTGCTCAAGGCAAATATTTATTCTTTTTAAACAACGACACTTTACTCAGACCTCAGGCCTCAGACCTCAGACCTCTTATTTCCCGTTTAGAGTCTTCTTCCAAGATAGGTATAGTCTGTCCTAAAATCAGATTCTCATGGGGCAATCAGTTAATTCAATTTGCTGGTTACACCCCACTCACCCCCATCACCATGCGCAACAAAGCCGTTGGATGTGGGGAAGTTGACCATGGGCAATACAATACGTCTCATTCTACCCCCTATGCTCATGGTGCTGCCATGATGGTCAAACGAGAAGTTATTGAGAAAGCAGGACTGATGCCAGAGTGCTACTTCCTCTACTACGAAGAACTTGATTGGTCTATGATGATTCGTCGTGCAGGTTATGATATTTGGTATGAGCCTGCATGCACCGTTTTCCACAAAGAGAGTCAGACAACAGGCCAAAACAGTCCACTGAGGACCTACTATATTACTCGTAATAGGCTACTGTTTGCCCAACGCAACCAATCTGGTATGACGAAATACTTTACCTATTTATATTTAATAAGTATTGTTGCTATAAGGGACATACTTAAATTTGCTGTCCAACGACGTTGGGATTTAGTTCGAGCCCCAATTCGTGGTGTTGTCAGTTTTATAAAACTATAGAATTATGGATTTTTGGAGATTAATATATATTATCGATATTACACTGTTCATATTTGTGTCAGCCACCGTTCTTTACTTGGCTGTATTTGCTTTGGCATCGTTGTTTAGCAAACATACTGATGTACCCAAAGCCAAAACTCAGAATCGTTTTATCATCCTCATTCCTGTCTATAAAAATGGAATTGGCGCAGAACATACAGTACGAGCAGCTTTGGGACAGACCTATCCCCAACGACTTTTTGACATTACGGTTATCTCCGATCATATCGACGAACTCAGCAACTTCCGCATGGCTCAACAGCCAGTCACACTCCTTACGCCAAACTTTGAGAAAAGTTCCAGAGCAAAATCTTTGCAATTGGCCATCAACAACCTTCCCCAATTTAAGATTTATGATATTGTAGTGATTCTCAATGCAGGCAACATTGTGGAACCCGATTTCCTAGAGAAGATGAATGATGCCTACGAATCCGCTGGAACAAAAGCTATTCAGGCCCATCGTTTGTCACAAAACCGCGATACTGCATCTGCCCGTCTGAGTTCTACCTTTGAGGAAATCAACAATACCATTTTCCGTCGTGGCCATATTGCATTAGGTCTTTCCGCTGCATCGGCAGGTTCTGCGATGGCTTTCGATTTTGAATGGTTCAAGGAGAACATCATGACCATCAACACTATCTTCGACGATAAGGAATTGGAAATCCGACTCCTTCGCCAACATATCTTCATCGATTATTTCGATGACATTCTGGTATTTGAAGAAAAATACCGTAATGCCGAAGATTTCAACCGTCAGCGTGGCCGTTGGATAGCCTCCCAATTCACGAATATCATCCGTAATATCCACTATCTACCCGTTGCTATTTTCACCAAGCACTATAATCTAACTGATAAGATTATCCAGTGGATGATACTTCCTCGTATGATTATGATGGCTATTATCATACTGATGGGCGTTGTAATGCCCTTCATCTATTTCACTTTAGTACTGAAATGGTGGGCGCTGTTTGCCTTTGTATTATTAATTTTTGCAATAGCAACGCCCAATTATCTGGTCGATGACAAATGGGACAAGACATTCTATATGCTACCCGTTATCTTCCTCAGTTCAATACTTTCCAAAACTTTTATTGGCAGGCGTCTCAAAGTATACGCAAATCAAAAACTATAACTATCAATCATGATCTGGCTAATCATTCATATCGTAGAGATTTTCCTTTGGCTACTCTTAGCTGCTTCAGGAGCGTACATTTTGTTTTTTGCACTCGTTTCCGTGATGTGGAAGAAACCCATATCTCGTCTGGTTACCTATTTCTCTGGAAAACTTGCAGCATCACGTGAGAATCTGGAATATAAATTCCTTATTTTGTATCCAGCATATAACGAAGACCGGGTCATTGTTCCATCTGTACGCAAAACCCTGGGACAATACTATCCATACAACAAATTCCACGTGGCAGTCATCTCCGACCACATGACAGAGGAAACCAACAACCAGCTTCGCGAACTTCCCATCACCCTATTGACTCCTGTTTTTGAAAAAAGTAGCAAAGCTAAGGCTATGCAATATGCCATGGATCAAATCAAGGAAGACTACGATTTCGTTGTTATTCTTGATGCGGATAATGTTGTGGAATCCGATTTTTTGGAAAAGCTCAACCAAGTCTGTGCCAAGGGCTATAAAGCCATCCAATGCCATCGCTGTGCAAAAAACAGCAATAACGATATTGCTGTGCTTGATGGTGTCAGCGAGGAGATCAACAACACCATTTTCCGCAAGGCACACAACCGAATCGGTTTGTCTTCTGCATTGATTGGTTCTGGCATGTGCTTCGATTTCAAGTGGTTTAAGAAGAACGTCTATAAGCTGAGTACGGCAGGTGAAGACCGAGAGTTGGAAGCTCTGTTGCTTATGCAAGAAATCTATATCCATTATGAAGAAAACATCCCCGTCTTCGACGAGAAGGTCAGCAACAAGGATAATTTTCAGAAACAACGTCTGCGTTGGATGACCGCTCAGATTCAAAGCTTATTCAGAATGCTCCCATATATTCCACATGCCATCGCCACGGGTAATATCGACTTTATAGACAAGACCGTACAGCAGGCTTTGATTCCACGCTCCATGCTCATTGTCCTTACCTTCATGTTAGCCTGTTTCATCACCCTACTCTCTCGAGAATGGTGTTTAAAATGGTGGCTGTTATTCCTGTTTATCTGCATCTCCCTCTATGTATCAACACCCCGACAGTTGCGCAAACATTCCGTATTTGGAAAACTCTTCTCCTTACCCTTACTAGTATGGAAAATGATCCTGAATATCCTCAAAATAGACCGCAAGAATACAGACTTCATTCATACCACACACGACAAGACATAAGCGATGAGCGAACGAGTACATAGAAGTGTTATGAATATCAAGGTGGGCATGTTCTTTTATGTCCTCTCCTTGTTTCTTGCCTTCTTCTCTCGTAAAATATTCCTCGACAGTTTAGGTGCTGAATTCATTGGTTTGACGGGCATGCTCATGAACATCATGAGTTTTCTCAGTGTTGCTGAATTAGGTATTGGCACTAGCATCATTTATTTCCTTTATAAGCCTCTACAGGAAGACAACCATGAAAAAATCAATGAGATCATGTCCATATTGGCCTATCTTTATCGCTGCATTGGCTTTATCATTGGTGCAATAGGAATTGTTGTCAGTTGCTTTTTCCCTTGGTGGTTCAATCATCTCACCACAGGTCTTCCCCTTGTCTATTTTGCCTTCTATTCCTTTTTAGCCACTTCAATGGCTGGCTATATCTTTAACTACAAGCAATTATTGGTCAGCGCCAACCAGAAACAATACATGGTTAATGCCTATTTCCAAACCATCGGAATTGTACAAAGCGTTGTACAAATCATTTTAGCCTATTATTATCGTAACCTCTATCTCTGGGTTGTCGTAGGATTGGTGTTTACTATCATTGGCATTATCGCCTTTAACTATCGCATCAAACAGCTATATCCTTGGCTATGCATTCATCTAAATGAAGGTAAACAACACCTCAAAGATTATCCTGAGGTGCTTCAGAAGACTCGTCAGATTTTCGTTCAGAAAATCAAAGACTTTATATTATATAGAAGCGACGAAATTCTTGTTGGAACTTTTGTCAGCGTTGTACAAGTTGCCATTTACGGTAACTATACGATTATCACCAGCAAACTTAATTTTCTTGTCAACATTCTCAGCGATGGAATGAATGCTGGTATTGGCAACCTCGTAGCAGAAGGTAACAATCAAAACACGATGAAAGTCTTTTGGGAACTAACTGCTGTTCGTTTCTTTATTGTTGGTATAGTCATTTTTGGATTACTCTTATTTATTCAACCATTTATTGTATGCTGGTTTGGACCACAATACCGACTTAGCGATTTGATTGTCTATTTACTGCTCTTCAACATTTTTATTATGTTGTCACGTGGTGTTGTAGAAATGTATATCTCTGCTCATGGACTCTTTTCTGATGTATGGGTAGCATGGACAGAATTAGCCTTAAACATTACAGTAACTCTCTGTCTTGCTCCATTCTATGGTATTGTCGGCATCCTAATGGGTAAGATATTAAGTGTCTTTTTTATTGCTATGTTTTGGAAGCCGTATTTTCTTTTCTCTCAAGGACTAAATATGCCAGTCTCAACCTATTGGAAAGGAATGCTGCCGTATTATTCCATATTTATTTTCTATTGTGTTATTGTTTTATTGCTAAAAAAATATTGGGTTGATTCAAATGTCCATTCATTACTTTCATTATTTGTAAACATTGTCGTTATATATATTCCCTTACTAATTTTATATTTATTGTCACAGTTCATGCTGACGAAAGGTATGAAATATTTTATTGCCCGAAAGCCATTTATATATGAAAGACTTGCAAAATACACCCATATCAAATAACAAACTGCGACAGCCCAATATCGAATTATTGCGACTTGTAGCCATCGTACTCATTTCTTTTATGCATGGTATTAAATGTGCATACGGAAGCGAGAATCAACTAAATGCTATCTCTTTCGTACTCGTTAATGCCGTTGGTAATATGGGAGTGACTGTATTTATTTTAATATCCGGTTACTTTGGCATACAATCAAAGGTATCAAAGCTATTTCGACTTTGGGGTATTATACTATTTTATTCATTACTACTATTTTTTGTGTCTATATATTTATCTGGCCAAGAACTTCCTTACATATTCTACACAAAATCCTTTTATAAAGATCTTTACACAGCTTTAACACCTATAACATCTGGCACATGGTGGTTTTTTACATCATATACTATCCTATTCATGTTAGCTCCTCTATTTAACAAAGCTGCAGACTGTATGACAAAACGTCAATTCCTTTATCTGATTGTCGTTTTACTCTTTTTCTATTCAATATCACCAACATTTTTTATGCACAGCCTTTCAAACACTCCTAATGGGAAGTGCACGGAAAATATGATTCTTGCCTATTTTATTGGACGTTATATCGCAAAATATGGTATTCCAGATACGATTAGACATCATGCCTTTAGTATTTGGGGAGGTTGTCTGTTATTGATTTCTTTTATTGACTATTTTATCTTTGATCCTCTGTTTATGGCCAAAGACCATAATTTGTTTATTATTATGGGAGCCCTTTGCTTATTTCTATATTTTCATAAGAGCAATATTCATCATCCCAATATCGATTACGTCATTTGTTATATTGCCACCTACGTTTTCCCCATCTATCTTTTAAATTGGAAACTCATTGAATATTTAGAACCTTTATATATCGGTTATAACAATGAAAACTCATTCCTGTATCGTTTCCTCCTTGTACAAATAGGAATCATAACTATCAGCATCATAATTGAATGGGTACGTCGAATCCTATTTGACAAGTCTATACATAAGATAGAAAAATACATAAATGACAAGACAACACCATTGTTTAACAATATCTTTTATTCCAAATGAGAATCGCAATATTGACATCAGGTATTTTACCGATTCCAGCCGTACAAGGTGGAGCTGTAGAAAATCTCGTTGATTTCTATTTGGAATACAACAAGCACTATCATATCCATGACATAACGGTTTATAGTGTTTGGAATGAGAAGGTAAAATCACATCCAGCTTTGTCAGCCTCGGTGAATCATTATCAATATATTGACACGTCTAGCATATGGGCACGAATTAAAAGGTTTATATATAGCGTGTTTCACAAAAATGAATATTACAATTATTTTATAGAATACTTCTTCGAAGAAGCTTATAAAGATATTCGTAAGAAGCAATACGACTGTATTATTTTAGAAAACAGACCTGGATATGCCTACAAATTAGTAAAACGAGGATATAACAATATTGTCCTACATCTTCACAACGATCTACTCAACAACGAGACTCCATATCATCAGGACGTTTTCAACAGCCTGAGTCTGATTTTAACTGTTTCTGACTATATCAAAAACAGGGTCTCAACTATCGAGCCAAGCAACAAGATACATACTATCCATAATGGCATTGACCTTTCTCGTTTTGCAAAAAAGGAGAATTCACCCATCAACAGAGAGAAATTAGGACTTACCAACAATGATTTCGTAATGGTTTATAGTGGGCGTATCAATAAGGACAAAGGAGTTGAAGAGCTAATTGACGCCATGCTTTTGTTGCAAAATATCAAATCCATCAAACTCTTAATCATTGGCAGCACATTCTTTGGTAATGCAGCCAATGAAGATGATTTTGTACGATCTTTGAAAGAAAAGTCCCAACCTGTTAAGCATCGAATCATTTTTACAGGTTTTGTCCCCTACCATCAAATGCCTGACTACATTCAATTGGCAGATATTGCGATTATTCCCTCCATCTGGGATGACCCCTTCCCCACAACCATCCTAGAGGCGCAAGCAATGGGACTTCCTATTATAACGACGAATCGTGGAGGAATAACGGAAGAGGTTGGCAAAGAGAATGCCCTCATCGTTTCTACAGGAGCTGATTTCTCTCTCCGTCTTGCAGATGCTATCCAACTATTATATAATGATCCACAAAAACGGAACAAGATGTCCAAGGAATCTCTTCAACACTCTAAGTATTATGATAAAAATCGATTTGCAAAAGACTTTTTTAATACATTAAAAGACATAAAGCCATGAGAGTTATCTGTGATGCCCCAGGCCAGACCTGTAACCGTCTGTGGTCCTATTTAGCTTCTATTTCTGAATGTTACGTTAAGAAGAAGAAACTAATGATCATCTTCTACGACTGGACTATTGAGGACTTTCCTAATCTACTACATTGCCCTTGGATTTATTTTCCACTATGGCACAAATGGTACTTAGAACGAGGTAACGGATGGAATAATTACAAGGGGCTTACATGGAAAGCCACTCACAGCGAAAGAATGGACAAAATCTACAAAGCATTGGGATTTGTCAAGGGTTGGCATACCCGTCGTAACACCCGTTTTATTGCAGAAGCAAAAACAGAGATTCAACGTCTATATCACCCTAGAAAAGAGATAACAGACAAGGCAGAGTCACTTATTTCACAATTAAAGCAACAATCAGACATGGTGATTGGTGTGCATATCCGTCGTGGTGACTATGCAACATGGAACGATGGTAAATTCTACTATTCCCTAGAAGAGTATCATACTTTTATGCTCCGTTTACAGGAATATTACAAGGATAAGAAAATTGCATTCTTTATCAGCAGCAACGAGGATTTCACATTAGACATTTTTAATGGCTGTCAGTGCTATCGCTTCAATCAAGAACCATCGGGTGCTATTCTTGATTTGTATACACTCAGTATTTGCGATCGCATCATCGGACCTTTTAGTAGTTACTCTCGCTGGGCTTCATTTATTGGAGAAGTTCCCCTTTGTTTTTTGGAATCTAAGGAACAAGACTTTTCTGAAGAATGTTTCTCCAAGATCGTCGACTTCTTTCACTTCGAAAATGGGAAAGAGATATTAGATTGGTAAACACGTTCTCAGCATTGGGTAACCATATCGTGAAAGTATTTTTGTTATTATTAACGACTTCACCTCATATTATATGGTTTTTTGATTTCACCAGATACCTTATTAGTTGTTTTGAAAAAGCCTTGGCGAGCTTCACAGCGGGCCAAGGCGGTAGGCAAAGATTAGGAAAGAAAGAGAATGAGGTAAGATGGCTGATGGAAGAAGGAAGAGGTATTAGCCTATGAGTAGTAATCAGAACCAGTTAGGAACACACGACTGAACGGCGATTGTTCCTGCAATGGTAGTGATGATGGTTGCAATAATCTGCAAGATTTGTTTAATGGTTGACCACTTTAGTTTCATAGTTGAACACGAATTTTACGAATTAAACGAATAAATGACTGATGCGATGCACAAGTAGCGTTCACGAGAGGTAATGTCAAGAATTGAAGAATTAGAGAATCTTAGTGTCCTCACTAGGTATCTCGTCGCTTCACTCCGGATACATCAGACATCAGCCATTTGCCATCAGACATGAGCTAGTTCATTGAACCGCTTGAACCAGGGCCGTCACCGCCACCGTTGTTATCTCCGTTGTCACCACCATTAGAGCCGCCATTGCTGTCGCCTCCAGTTTCAGAGGTTCCAGAAGTTCCAGAGTTTGAACCATTCTCGTTCTCACCCTCGTTATCACCGGTGGTGTCGCCTTCGGGCTCTTCAACGGTGCCAGGATCAGAAGAGGTGACACGCTTCACGATTTCACCATTGCGATCGTAGCAGGTAATCTGGATGGACGTGTTGTGGAGCTCGTCCTTCAGATCGACATCGGGGGTGAAGATGATACGACGACTCTTGATGAGTGAGGTCTTCACCTCGTTGACAGTCTCACAGCTTTTGGCACGCAGGCCGAAGCGCATGGTTCCCAGGCCGGGGAGGGCAACAGAGTGACCCTCGGTGGCCCGAGCGTCGAGTAGAGCTCAGGCATCATGACGTAGCGGTAGGAGTCGGCATACTTACCGATCTTCTGGAGTTTTTCTTTTGCTTTTACTTTCAAAGCCATGTTGTTGATCAATTAAAAATTAAACATTGACTGCGTCGAGCCTGCTCACGCTCGGCAATGCTCAAACAAGTTTGGCGTTGCACTCGCTCAATCGCAGCCTTAAATATTCTCGTTGTCTGGATTGACCTCTGATTGCTGGTACACGTAGGAAATTTTGCTAGTGCACGTAGGAAAAATTGTTAGTACACGTACCCGCAATTTTGGTCTCTCGAAGACAATGCAAAGGTACTACATTTCGAAAGTCCAGATAGGCACATCGTGACAAACGCATGCGATTTAGTCGACTTCTATGCAATAATAGTCACATAGTAGCTTTACTGCTTTTGGTGGTAGCAATTTTGTCTTGGTGCTAACTCCCATGGCGGATAACTGTTCCTGATATGGCTTTATCCATTTCTTTCATTTAGTTTGAGCAAAAACATGAATCACTTAAATCACCGACTGGTTAAAAGGGTAGCTCTTGCTCTGATACATCTGTCTGATTATCAGTGCTCTGTGTCTCAATTTTCATGCAGAGTGATTGTTGACTTTGTTCTTGGGTCATTTCAAATACTCGATAGGCATTACCGCTTTTCGTGTGCTCCCATTTGAATCCAAGTCTACGCATCACCAGCCCAACTTTACGAGTAGACAACGGTGGACGTCCATAGCTGAGCATTTGGGCAATGTTGGATGCGTTTTGTTCCCAAAAGGATATGCGACATAAGCTCTCGTTCTGGGCCTGTCTCTAAAAGAGGGATAGGTGGAGTTGGAATTAAAAAACAGATGAGATTATTTGGAAGTCTTGAATAGACTCCGTATCTTTCAAGCGGTGCTTGAGACAGCCATTGCCCGCATGAAAGGCGAATTGGCTTAGAAGCGAAAGAATTCCTTACCTATTATATGCTTCTGATTTATATATATCAGCAACGGTGTCGGAAACACGCTGGGCATTAAAACGTTGGGCAACGACTTCGTGGGCCTGTTGACCACATGCATTGTATAGAGCCTCATCCTCGCGGAAACGAAGGATGGCATCAGCCAAAGCCTGAGGTTGCTCGTAAGGAATGACCAAGCCATTGTGCTCATGGGTAATTACCTCTTTTGTTCCATCCGTTGGTGTAGCCACGATTGCCTTACCCATCGCCATTGCCTCCAACAAGGCAATGGAAAGTCCTTCCCAAAGGCTGGGCAAGCAATAAACATTTATGCAATGTAACAGGTCTGGGACATCGGTACGGAACTTGCTACGGAAGATATAGTCGCCCATCTGATTCTCTGCAATATAGGCATCGACCTCCGCATCCATATCGCCCTCTCCCACAAAGAGACCTTTTATTTGAGGATTAGTCTCATGAGCCAAACGGACAGCGTGCAGGAAGTCGAGAGGTGCCTTCTGCTTGGTACAACGGGCAATAAAACCTGCCACAAAATCATCCTCTGAGAAGCCAAAATCTTTGCGTAAATCGTTGAATTGTCCATTGGGATTGAATCGTACCAGGTTGATTCCATTCTCAATAACCACAGCATCCTTGAGTCCAAAACGCTTTTGTCCTGTATCCGCATTACTCTGCGAAACACAGATAACCTTGTTTGCCAACGAACATATCAGTTTCTCGCTCCATTGGCGCAACAATCGGATAGGCAAAGACTGGTCATCATGGAAGCTCCATCCATGAACCGTATATATCATAGGTATATGAAGATGGCGCACTGGATAAATCATATTAGAAGCTGCACGACTGCCATGAGCATGAACCAACTGTATCTGTTCGTCACGTAACAACTGTATGATCTGGCGCTGAACCTTCATATCAAAAGCCTTCAGCGTATCAATGACATGACAACGAATGCCCATTGCCTGCAAACGACTAATCATCTCGCCAGAGGTGAACGACAAGCACACAGGCTCAAACTGTTCCTTATCCAAAAACGTTATCAAGTCCAAAAGGTGAGACTCCCCTCCCCCAATCTGTCCTTGACGGATTACTTCTAATACTTTTATCTTGTTCATTTATTCTTCACCAAATTATCTTCCGAATCATCATAATGATCTGCCTTATAAAAGACACGAGAAAAACCACGCAATTGGACTTTTGCACGATTCAATAGACTTTTCAATATTGACCCTTCGTTTAGCGTTCCATATCCCGTGACAGGGCGAGCTTTACGATCATAAAGGAATGCTATCTTGCCAAAACGCTTTAATTCTAATGCCAGCGATCCGTCCTCACCACGACGAATATCTGTACGAATAGTACACTGACGAGCATAATCAGCATTAAAGGCAAAAGTCATCCCACGAATATTCAATTCAGGACGCTTGAAATGCTGTACCCATAGGAAGGTATCACGAATCAACTCGAAACAAAACAAGCTAAAGGCCGAATGCTGCTCGTCTGGATAAAAACTCCAAAAAGTGCCGACACAAGAAACACCCGGTTTCGTCAGTTTCCCCATCATCTTATCAACATAGCATGATGGATAAAACGTATCGGCATCAATAAAAAAATGATATTTACCTTTGGCATGTTGTAATCCGCATTGTCGTGCAAAACCAGGACTTTGTTTTGTCTCGTTATAATAAGGCAAGCCTAATTTTTGATAGATTTCTTCGGTTCTATCCTTTGAGTTGTTGTTAACACCCAATATCTCAATAGGATATTTCGTCTGTAGTTCACTCAACGACCATAAACATGCAGCCAAACGACACTCCTCGTTATAAGCAATGACTACAACTGAAACCAATGGTTCCGAACTTTGCAGTTTTCGAAGCTGCTGACGGATGTTTTCAATCGTATTCTGAGAGACCTCAGAAAAAGGTTTCTCATAAATCGCCATATACTTATCATACCAATTTGTCATATCTTGTTCTTAATCTACTGATTCAAATAGTTTATTCCATATAGGCATAACGTTTTCCGCTGAATAACGATGAGCGGACTTCACAGCTTCTATGCCCATTTTCTGACGCATTTCTTTATCTCTAATTAATTGATATACGCGTTCCGCAAATGCATCTATATCACGATTCTTTATCAAAAAACCATCTACCCCATCAGAAATAATATCTGCAGGACCATAAGGACAGTTAAAAGCAACCACTGGCAAACCACAAGACATAGCTTCTACAAGAACTAATCCAAAAGGTTCATATACTGATGTTAATAGGAGAAAAGCACTCTCCAAATATCTATCCATAATATTGGCATCAGGCTCATGAACCACAATCCCCAAATCCTTATTGCTTATTTCTTGTAAAAACCAATCCTTAAGAGGGCCAGTTCCATACATATCAAGTTGCCATTCAGGATATTTTTGATGTACTTTACTCCATATCTTAAGCAAGTCAGGAAGTCCTTTCTGGTCTGCAAAACGTCCCACAAAGATAGCATGCTGAGTATCTCTCATACTTTTACTATGTGGGGATAAGCTGACCATATTAGGTACAACCTTTACTTGACCTATAACTTTTCTCCATTCTATTGCATCACCTTCTGTAAGTGCAATTACCTTTGATACTTTTGCTAACTGATGCGAGGTTAATTGACGTTTCCGATGCAATACCAGCGAAAGCATATCTGCACTATAAGACTCGAGATAAGTACAATGCGACTCTATCCAAAAAGGTATTTTTAACGAAGGGCACAACTCAGACAGCATGTCGATTTCAAAGGGGTTATAGGTTGTACAAATCAACAAATCAGGACGTTGTTCTTGCAGAAATGTGCGTAACCGCAACTTTAATCGATGACGTAACACCATGGTCAACAATAAACGCTTAAACGATGAGAATTTATAAAGAGGAAAGAAACGCACATCGAGATCTACATGTTTTACTTTGTCAGACAGCGGAAAAGCAAAAGGATGATCCCCCTGTTCATAAGACAATGCAATAACCTCGTAATTATGATTTGACAGCCAATTCATCTTGTCAATCAAGATACGTTCCGTTCCAGCTTTTTGAGCATAATGTGGAAAGAGATAAACTATCTTCATAGTATAGCCGTTTTTAAACCAGACCTTTTGTTTTTCCCAATAACTTAACTATTCCAACACATAATACAGAAGGAATATTACCTATGATACAGAAAACAAGATTCTTAATTTTCCATTTATCCATCCCAAACATGCTAAATAGAGATAGTGGAGAATGCATCATTTCACGCAATTCTTGATTTGAAAATGCTGGATAAATAATATCTTTATGCTGTAATATATAACAGACCATATAAAACTCTGTCATCATTACCTTGAGACAACGTTTAAGGTAATACGGACGTCCTTTCAGTCTACCGCTGTTTGTCTTCAGCTCTCCAATGGCTGCAGCAATTTTTACTATTTCCTGCTTTTCTATGCGTTCACGTTTTTGGTTATTGGACAACGTACCATATCTACAAAAATAACGATAGGTAATATCAGGCAGCATCACAGCCCGCTCCACGTAGGTAGGCAAATCCATTGTCATATAAAAATCTTCCCAAAAACTAATATCTGGGAAACGCAATCCATTGTCACGGTATACCTTTATATCAATAAGGTATCGCCAAACATTAGCGGGAATGTTAGCATAACGTTCGTATGCATAGTTTGCGAAATCGTCTGCTTTATTAAAAGACATAAATTCATAACACTCACGCTCTATACGCTGCTGTTCTTCGCCTTCGTAGTCATATACCCGTTCATTCGAACCATAAACGATCTGTGCATCATACTTCTTTGCTGCCTCATAAAGTGTAGCGATAGCTGTAGGAGGCAATATATCATCAGCATCGAGAAAGAAGAGATACCCCCCCTGTGCTTCGTCAATAATACGGTTACGTCCTTTTCCAATTCCCATGTTGCAGGGTTGACTGACAATACGTATATCCTTACCTCTCGGATGTTCCTGTTGTAGCTGTCTGACAATGTCTATCGAGCCGTCTCCACCACAGTCATCTAAGACTAAGAACTCTATGGAAGGGAATGTCTGTTCCAGTGCTGAGCACAGCGTATCAGAGATATATTTTACTGCGTGGAAGACTGGAATACCTATGGTGACTTCATATTTCATAAGCTATCAAACAATTGTTGCCATTCCTTAGCCAGGTTCTCTATTCTGAAAGCATCCGCTCTCCGTCGGGCAGCCTCACCCATACGCAGACGATCTTCTGGATGCTCAATCATATAGATGAGTTTCTCTGTCAATTGATTCACATTGCCATTTTCTACCAGAAGACCATTTTCACCATCAGTAATCACATCTAACGGACCACACGGACAAGTAAATGACACTAAAGGCAAGCCACAGGCAACAGCTTCCAGCATCGCCATGCTCAGCCCCTCAAAACGCGAACTGACAACGAATATGGAGCTATTTATATACTCTTGTTGAATATTCTGTGTAGGCGTATTCAACCGACATCGCTTTCTATCAATTCCCAACTGGTCAATCTGCTGTTCATAAGGTGTACGGTCACCGTCGCCAAACACGTCAAGTTGCCATTCTGGGCATCGTTCTTCCACTTGTTTCCATGCTTGCAGCAACAGATCAAAACCCTTTTGATACGCATAGCGTCCAACAGCAATGACCCTTTTCTCTGTCAACGGACTTTGCGGAACATCATCAAACGAGACCGGATTATGTATTGCAACCACATTATCGAGCTCTTTCCATGCTGCCTTATCTTCATTTGTCAGTACCACGAAGCGGTCCAACTTACGAAGTTTCTTCAGCAATCCTTTCATCCACCAACGCGCAAATTGTTCCTTCAGCCAGTTAGTCTCATTGGCCTCAAAATTGCGATAGTTAGCACGGTTAACATGCAGTTCACCAATTTTCTTACTACCGTCCTTGATGTCTGTGATAAAGTTTATTTCACGTCTAAGCAACGAATCTGTGATATCGGGGCGCAGCTGCATCAGCGTTTCTGAGAGTCGCTTTTTATAAATCCGTTGTTTTGTCAGATAGAGAAAGACCTTTTTCAAGAAAGAGCAGTTCCACAATTCCTCAAAACCAACCTCCAGATTAACGACCTTCACCTTAGGCGACAGCGGATAGGCATTAGGCTTACCCTTACCGTCAGTCAGAATAATTGTTATATCGTAGCCAAAATGCTCTGCAAAATAATTCACCTTTTTCGTTAGCACACGTTCTACCCCACCCGCAATATAAAGAGATGGCGTACAATATACTATTTTCAAGGGTCTATTACTCATGATATTGCTTTTAGGCCACAAATATACTGATTTTATTTGGATTTATCGCATTTTTGCTGTATTTTTGCAGAAAAAGCTACAAAAATGCCAAAAGTCAGCATTATCATACCTGTCTATAATGTCGAAGAGTACCTCGATGAAGCCATGCAGTCATTGCTCACTCAGTCGTTTTCCGATTACGAGATTATTGCTGTTAATGATGGATCTACCGACGGAAGTCTGAGCATACTGGAACGATATGCCAGCAAGGACAAACGCATCACTGTCATCAGCCAGTCCAATCAAGGACAGTCTGCCGCCCGTAATGTTGCCCTCCGTCATTCTTCTGGCAACTACATCTATTTCATGGATTCCGACGACAGCCTAAAGCCTGAGTCTCTACAGACATGTGTGGACTACATGGAACAGACACAGGCAGACTTCATATTCTTCGATGCAGACATAATGTATGAACAAGGTGCCTCCCCTATTCCTTGGGATTATCATCGTAGCCATCTTTGTCAACCTGATGTAGCCTATGAGGGAGAGAAACTGCTTAACCTCATGCTTGACACAGGCAAGCATAGCTGCGTTGTATGGGGTCTATTTATCAAGAAGGCATATCTTGACCATATCGCTCTCACCTTCTATCCAGGTATCATCCACGAAGATGAACTCTTCACGACGCTACTCACCCTTCAAAGTCATCGCATCTTCAGCTTGCAGGCATCGCTCGTCAAACATCGTGTTCGTCAAGCTTCTACGATGGGGCATCGCTATTCAGCCCGCAATGTAAACTGTTATCTTACGGTGTTTGACCAACTTTTCCAATTCCAGAATTCCCACATCACACGTAAGTTCGCCCGTTACACACTAAGCAAGGTTTTCTATACTGCTCATCTTATCCCTCTAAAAGATAAGCCCCAAGTATTCTTCCGTGCCCTCCGTTCTGGTTATCTCAAATATATCGGATGGAAAAGCACCCTTATTTTTTGGTTGAAGTAATTTCATTCAGAACGGTCTGCATTTGAATCTTCCATGACAGGTGCTCCACGGTGCTGCGTATTTCAGCCGGAGCAATACGGTTAGAGGCAATGAAATCTATAATCTGACAAATGTTGATTGGAGACTCGTCAGCAGGAGCCTTTAGAACATAAGGGCGCATATCGAAATCACTGTCCTGCTCACTATAAATAAAGGGTATGCCACGAGTAGCGTACTCGCGGTTCTTCAATGTCTTTATAGCCGTAATGCCACTGCGGTGACGCCCCAATGAACCTATTGCAAATTGACAACTATTGAACACGTTTGTAAGTTCATCGCCAAAAAGAGCACCATGAAAAATAATCTGCTTCTGCAATCCGTAATTGTCCATCAAAGGTTTGAAGACTGTATTCATGAGATGCGGATGAACATCGCCCACAACATGGAAATAGACAGGAATAGAAACATCCGTTTTACCTTGCTTCAACATTTTATTATACTCACCAATACCAGCAATTACACGGTCGAAGCCATGCCACTCATGCACCTCAGCCACACCAATGAGATGGAGTTCTGAGGAATGAGGACTGGCTGAGGGCTGATGAAGCGGAATACTGTCAAAATCAACACCATTACTAATGCGGATTGTTCGTTGACCAAATATTTCTACTGCATTAGAAAACGTTACTAAGGCATCCATCTGTGCATAGAGTTTTCGACGGAAAATTTGATCAATTATTAATTCTGCTCGCATTTTCCACTCAAAATTCTTGAACTCTTCATCATAGGGATATGTTGGTATCTCCGTAACTGAATGAATACCCGTCTTCCTTAACTTTTTGAAAAAGCAGATGAGCCATGGATTAGCATTCTGAAAGCATCGGGCATAGACAAGTTCAATTTTCTCACGAATGCAATAATCGTAAACACAATTATAACCAAAACGCTGTCGAATACCAGCAATTTTTCCTGTTCCATAGTCTTTTATCACTATGTCATCTATATAACGGCAACGATGACCGTTCTCTGCAAATCCATAGTAGCATAATCGAACATCGTGACCATTTTCTCGAAGACCCTTTACTTGATAGTGAATCTTTTTTGAAATCCCACTATATTCTGAAAAACCATGATAGACTAGGAATAGTATTCTCATACAATGACTATTTTGTGGCAAAAATAGCAAAAATATTTGGAATAATAAAGAATAAATCGTACTTTTGTTGCGTGAAAGATAAAGAAAGTGTACGAGAAAGGCTCAAAGATAATCCGAAACTGAAACGACTTTTGGATTACATCATCATGAACCAGCGGGATGCGAGACCTCGATGGTATATAAGATTGTTGGCACCACTGTACCAACATCGTGGGCGTGGTTCAAAGATATATTGGAGTGTCAGGATGGATACTCCACCCTATCGTCGATTCTTTTTGGGGAAGCATAGTATCATTGAATCGTATTGTTGCATCAACAATGCGGTGGGTGATGTGGTGATTGGCGACCATACCCGAATTGGAATACATAACACCATTATCGGACCTGTATGTATCGGTAATCATGTGAATCTGGCGCAAGGCATCACCGTATCAGCACTGAATCACAACTTTGAAGACAAGAATAAGCGGATTGACGAACAAGGTATAACGACTAAGCCTGTCATTATTGGTGATGATGTATGGATTGGTGCCAACGCAGTGGTTCTGCCTGGCGTAACCATTGGAAAGCATTGCGTGGTGGCTGCAGGAGCTGTTGTTACAAAAGATGTACCAGACAATTCACTTGTTGCTGGCGTTCCGGCAAAATTAATCAAACAAATCTAAGGAGAGGTCTTGCTGAGGCTTCTCCTCTTCTTTTCCCTGTTGTTCTTCGCGGAACTGCAGCATCATTTGTAGAGCATCTGCCGAACCCGTAGTATTCAGGCGATAATAGCCACGACGACCCGTGCTCTCAATCAATGATTGGGAAGACTTACTGTTTTTCAACAGATACTGTTGTACATAATTGTGTATTTCCTCCAAATCTGGCTGGACGAAGAAGGTACGGTTCATGTTATAAACGTGCTTGGCAATAGCCTGTACGCTTATACCACGTTCTCCTGCAACAGTGAGGATATGAAGTATCTGTTGGTCGTAAGTCAAAGAAGTGTTAAGTGTTAAGTGATAAGTGATCATTAAGACAAAAAAGGCCGGTATGCCTTGTAGCTTACCAGCCCCTTTTATGCTTCGTAATTGAGATTAAGCCAATGTAATCTTCTCGTCAGCAGTAGCGAGCTTGCCCTCCTTGAAGAGCCAACCCAGACCGAGCAGAGTCTCCTCCTCGCTGATCTTAGCTGCCTTAGCAATCTCCTTCAGGGTCAGTGCCTTCTCAGCAGCTGCCAGAGCCTGATAAACATCACCAGCCTTGAAACCAGCGTTCTCACCATTTACAACCAAAGCTGCCTTCTTAGGAGCAGCAGCCTTCTTTACAGTTGCCTTCTTCTCAGCTGCCTTAGGAGCAGCAGCCTTCTTTGTTGTAGTTTTCTTTTCTGCCATAGTTCTTTAAAAATTTATACACTATTGAATAGATGTTCTATTAAATTCGATGCAAAATTAAGAACTTTTCAATTATTTTGTGTACGCAAACAGTTGGTTTTTACAGTTTTTTTTATTATTCTTGATGCAAATCAAGTGCTAACTGCAATTCTTCCAGCTGTTTAGGATCCAATTCACCAGGAGCATCCAACATTACATCGCGACCAGAATTGTTCTTCGGGAAGGCTATGCAATCACGAATAGAATCAAGACCAGCCATGATGCTGACGAAGCGATCGAGACCGAAGGCGAGACCAGCATGGGGAGGTGCTCCATACTTGAACGCATTGATCAAGAAGCCAAACTGAGCCATGGCACGTTCGGGTGTAAAGCCCAAAATCTGGAACATCTTTTCCTGCAGTTTTCCATCATGAATACGGAGTGAACCACCACCCACTTCGATGCCATTGCAAACAAAGTCGTAGGCCACGGCACGTACCTTCTCAGGAGCAGTATCCAGCAAAGGAATATCATCGGGATTAGGAAGGGTAAACGGATGGTGTGTAGCCATCAAGCGCTGCTCCTCATCGCTCCACTCAAAGAGGGGAAAGTCAACTATCCACAAGCACTTGAACGTGTTCTTGTCACGCAGTCCAAGACGATCACCCATCTCCAAACGAAGGGTACAAAGTTGTACACGTGTTTTGTTGGCTTTATCACCACTGAGAATCAACACAAGGTCGCCATCCTTGGCACCCGTTTTCTCCTTCAGTTTCTGCCAAACCTCAGGTTGGTAGAACTTATCGATGCTACTCTTCACAGTACCATCAGCATTGAACTTTACATAAACCAAGCCCTTGGCACCCACCTGCGGACGCTTCACAAAATCGGTCAATTGGTCGAGCTGTTTGCGAGTATATTCAGCACAGCCTGGAACCACAATACCACCAATATATTCAGCTTCATTGAATACAGGGAATTCGCCAGTACCTTTCAGCACGTCCATCAGTTCTACGAACTCCATACCGAAACGAAGGTCGGGTTTATCAGAACCAAAACGACGCATAGCCTCATGCCATGTCATACGCTCCAACTTTGGCAATTCGACGCCACGAACCTCCTTGAACAAATGACGTGCCAAGTCCTCGAAGATGTTCAGCACATCCTCCTGGTCTGCAAACGACATCTCACAGTCAATCTGTGTGAACTCCGGCTGACGATCGGCACGCAGGTCCTCATCGCGGAAACACTTGGCAATCTGGAAGTAACGGTCGAAACCTGAGACCATCAACAACTGTTTCAAGGTCTGAGGAGACTGAGGCAGTGCATAGAACTGGCCTGGATTCATACGACTGGGCACCACGAAGTCGCGGGCGCCCTCTGGTGTAGAACCGATTAGGATAGGTGTTTCCACCTCGATGAAGTTCAGGTTATCCAAGAAGTTACGAATCAGAATGGTCATGCGGTGGCGCAGTTCCAGATTCTTACGAACACAAGAACGACGCAGGTCGAGATAGCGATATTTCATACGAATGTCATCACCTCCATCGGTATTATCCTCAATGGTAAACGGAGGAGTCACACTCTCGCTCAGCACATTCAGCTTTGAAACCAGGATCTCAATGTCGCCAGTATCCATCTTGGGATTCTTTGCCTGACGTTCGCTGACGATACCAGTAGCCTGCACACACCACTCACGACCCAGTTTGTTAGCCTGTTCGCAAAGGGCTGCATCCTTTGATTCGTCAAACACTAACTGTGTGATGCCATAACGGTCGCGCAAGTCGACAAATGTCATGCCACCCATCTTTCTCGTTTTCTGTACCCAGCCAGCCAGCGTAACCTCGCTGCCAGCATCGGTGAGACGCAGCTCACCACAAGTCTTTGTCCTATACATTATTTATATATATTGTTTTTCTTCTTTAGCCTGCAAAATTACTAATTATTTATGAATTATACATCATAAGAGAGTTCATAAAGTCTTAAAATATTTAAAAATCAAGCAACAAATGATACGACTATGCAGAAAATGCCTTACTTTTGCATCGGTTTATGTACCTTAACAAGAAAGAAAAGATGAAAAAGAAGATATTATTGACACTAATGCTGGTCTGCGGCATGACAATGGCAATGGCCCAGAAACCTGCTGAGATTAAGTTTGAGAAAACAACTCATAGCTTTGGTACTTTCTCTGAAAGCAACCCCAAGGTAACTTGTACTTTCACCTATACGAATATTGGTGAGCAACCTCTTGTTGTCAACCAGGCAATTGCATCTTGCGGATGTACTGTTCCTGAATACACCAAGACACCTGTACAACCAGGCGAGAAGGGCGAAATCAAGGTAACCTACAATGGTGCTGGTAAGTTCCCTGGACACTTCAAGAAGTCTATCACGGTGCGCACCAATGGTGCTGTCGAGATGACTCGCCTGTATATTGAAGGCGATATGACTGAGGCGAAATGAAAGTGAAAGGTGAAAAGTGAAAAGTGAAGAACTTAAAAGAAGCACTACCCGAAATGAGTAGTGCTTCTTATATTTTGTACTATTAGAATGAGCAGGTAAATCCGAGGGAGCTCCATTCCTGGAATTGGAAGTATCCTAAGTGTTCATCCCAGTTGTTGGAATCGTCGAAACGAGGATAGAGGAAGAGGTTGGCAGAGAGATACTTATTAACCTTCAGCTCAAACTGATTTTCCCACTCTATCAAGGCACGATGGTATGACGTGTTGGCATATAGACGAGATTTCCAAGAAATCTGATCAGTCAACTGCCATTTCAAATCGGCAGTAAACTGGGAGGCGAATTCCTCTCTCGTATGGTGGTCGCCAGAAATGCCATAGCTTGACGCCAGTGCCTCACGATCCACATAAACAAAGTTCAATGTCAACGGAAGAAAGTTCAAACTACCAGTCAGTCGCTTGTTGAAGGCTTCTACCTTATATTCCATACCGACACCGACATTTAAATTGAAAGGTGACATGAAATCCGAGTAAGTTTTCCTATCGTTAGCCTTCAAACCTCTGGTAAACTGAGTATATGCCAGCAACTGCAAAGTATAGTACCAATGCTTATGTGCCTGCAAACCCAACTTACTGGTCAGACGCAACAGGTCGTTGTTGGTCTTGAACTTATGAACGGTATCAGAAGAGGATGTTTGGAAACCTAATTTCATCTCCAATTTATTCTCAAAAAGCACCTTATCCTTATCATTATAGTTCAACTCCAACGTTGCTGCTGTCACAGCAGAATAGTTGCTCTCACCACCTTTATACCAGTTGTCTGATACATAGTTCTGCAAGAATTGCAGATAGCCATCGGCCTTGAACTTCCAGAAATTGGGTTTCTTGATAACAACAGCAACAGGGACAGCCTCAGACTCCTCTGGAACAGGAGCTGCCATATCAACAAGATCGACCTTCTGTGTTAATTCCTTGTTGACATCACCACGCAGCGATCCAACACTTCTCAAAACGCTCTCATTGTTTTTCACCAAGTCAGGACGACGCATATAGATGTTCATCAAAGCCTCATCTATAGCATCCGTCACCTCATCGCCTGTCTGGGGCGAAAGCGACAACTGCTTGTTCGCGCCAGAATGATAAAAGGTGGTAGGTGCAAACAAACGGAAATAGCGACCATCAGATACTTCGGTTCTCAACTGGGCATTCGCCTGATGCAACGAGTCTAACTGACGACGAAGCATCGTGAGAGAGTCGATGTAATCCTTGACAACCTGAGCGGTATCAGGCTTTTCCACTTCTTGCTTTTTACAACGTTGGGCTGATGCGTCAACAGATGACAGCACGACCAATACTAAGAATATAATATATCTGTATTTCATAATCGAGTGCAAAGATACAAATAAATCTTAAATCATTATTCATAATTCATATTTTTTAATTACCTTTGCACCTTGTAAATTAATAAAAAGGTGTAAAATGAACAAAGATACAATTATCGGTTTCGTTCTCATTGCCGTAGTGCTGATTGGTTTCAGCTGGTATAATCAACCATCCGCAGAAGAGATAGAAGCTGCACGTGTACAGGATTCCATTGAATCAGTCATGAAAGAGAAAGCTGTTCAGGAGCAGAAAATTGCTCAGGAGAAACAGCAAGTCGCAGTTGACTCCGCTGCATTAAGCGACACTACAGCCCTCTTCCATCAGGCTATGAACGGTACTTCACAGAAGGTTGTACTCAAGAATTCCAAGTTAGAGTTGACCCTTGACACCAAAGGTGGTGTTATCAAGAAGGCCGTCATCAAGGATTTTAAAAGCATTGATGGCAAGCAGGACGTAACATTGTTTGACGAGAAAGACCAGAACTTGAACTTCATGTTGGCAGGCAAACAGGACAATATTGTTACTGCCGACTTGTTCTTTACTCCTTCCGAGCAGACTGATTCAACCGTTACGATGACAGCTGTTGCAGGAAACGGAGGAGAGATTAGTCTGAAATACCGATTAGGAAAGGACTATCTGCTCAACCTTTCTTTACAGACCAAGGGATTGGGCAACCTCTTTGCTCCTTCCTATAAGGAAATGGAGATTGAATGGAACGACCATTGCCGTCAACAGGAAAAAGGCTTCTCTTTTGAGAGTCGCTATACCTCTTTATATTATAAGGAGACTAAGAGTGGTAGCACTGATAAGTTGAGCGAGTCGTCTGATAAGAAAGAAACCATTGAGGAAGAACTCGACTGGATAGCTTTCCGCAACCAGTTCTTCAGCGTTGCCTTGATTTCAAAGGACAACTTTGCAGCCAACAGTACCCTTTCTACCGTTCAAGACGAGAAAGGCAGTGGTTATCTGAAATACTTCGATGCCAAGCTGAAGACTGCTTTCGACCCCACGGGTGCCAAGGCGTCTGAGTTTGAGATGTATATTGGTCCTAACAACTTCCGACTGATTAAGGCCGTCGAGGAGCAGAGCACCTTTGGCAAAGACCTCGACCTGGAGCAACTGGTTGACCTGGGTTGGTGGTTGTTGCGCTGGATTAACCGTTGGTTCACGCTTTATGTATTCGACTGGCTGACAGGCTTAGGCCTCAACATGGGTATCGTACTGATTCTGATTACCATCCTGTTGAAGGTCATCACCTTCCCCATGGTGAAGAAGAGCTATATGTCCAGTGCTAAGATGCGTGTGCTGAAGCCAAAGTTCGACGAGGCTACCAAGCAGTATGACAAGCCTGAGGATCAGATGAAAAAACAGCAGGAAATGATGTCGCTTTATTCCAAGTATGGAGTATCGCCTCTTTCTGGCTGTCTGCCCATGATTATCCAGGCGCCTATCTGGTTGGCCATGTTCTTCTTCGTTCCGAATGCCATCCAGTTGCGTGGAGAATCCTTCCTTTGGATGAGCGACTTGTCAACCTACGACCCAATCCTGGAATGGGGCACAAATATCTGGGGTATCGGCGACCACCTGTCACTGACCTGTATCCTGTTCTGCGGAGCCCAGTTGGTATACACATGGTTCTCTATGCAGCAGCAGAAAGACCAGATGGTAGGTGCACAGGCTGAGCAGATGAAGATGATGCAATGGATGATGTACATCATGCCACTCATGTTCTTCTTCATCTTCAACGATTACTCTTCTGGCTTGAACTTCTACTACTTCATCTCACTGTTCATGTCGGCAGCTATCATGTGGACACTGCGTAAGACAACAAACGACGAGAAATTGCTGGCTATTCTGGAAGCTAACTACCAAGCCAACAAGAATAACCCCAAGAAGCAAAGTGGACTGGCTGCCCGCTTGGAAGCCTTGCAGAAACAGGCCGATGAGATGCAGCGTCAGCGTAAACGCTAATCATAAAGTTCAAAGATTAAAGATCAAAGTTCAAAGATCAAAGTTCAAAGGTCAAAGATCAAAGATCAAAGTTCAAAGGTAAAAGATGAAAATTGGATTTGATAACGAAAAGTATCTTAAGATACAGTCAGAGCACATCCGCGAACGCATAGCACAGTTTGACGGAAAGCTCTACCTTGAGTTAGGCGGAAAATTGTTCGACGACCATCACGCCAGTCGTGTGTTGCCAGGCTTCAAGCCCGACTCAAAGCTCAGAATGTTTGCCCAGTTGCGCGACCAGTTGGAAATTGTCATCGTGGTCAGTGCTGAGGATATTGAGAAGAATAAAGTACGTGCCGACCTCGGTATCACCTATGATGAGGATGTTTTGCGACTGCGCGACGAGTTTATGCAGCGCGACTTCATGGTAGGCTCCGTTGTCATTACCCACTATAACGGTCAGCGTGCTGCCGATCAGTTCCGCCGTCGTCTGGAGCGTATGGGCATCAAATCGTATTTCCATTATCTGATTGATGGCTATCCCCATAATGTGGAACTGATTGCCTCGGATGAAGGTTTTGGAAAGAACGACTATGTGGAAACCACTCGTGAGCTGGTTATTGTAACGGCTCCTGGTCCTGGTTCTGGTAAGATGGCTGTCTGCCTGTCTCAGTTGTACAACGAGAACAAGCGTGGCATCCGTGCCGGTTATGCCAAGTTTGAGACGTTCCCTGTATGGAACCTTCCCTTGAAACATCCTGTCAACATTGCCTACGAGGCTGCTACCGCCGACTTGAACGATGTGAACATGATTGACCCGTTCCATCTGGAAGCATACGACAAGATTGCTGTCAACTACAATCGAGACATCGAGATATTCCCTGTGCTTAATGCCTTGTTCGAGGGCATTTATGGAGAGAATCCCTACAAATCACCAACAGACATGGGCGTCAACATGGTTGGATTCTGCATTAGCAACGATGAGGCTTGCTGCAATGCCAGTCGCGAGGAGATTATCCGCCGTTACTACGATGCCACTAACAAGTTGGCCGATGGTGCCGATAATGAGAATGAGGTTCACAAGATACAGTTGCTGTTCAATCAGGCCAAGATTACAACCGCCTATCGTCGTGTTACCGTAGCTGCTGCTGCAAAACAAGAGTTGAGCGAGCAGACAGCTGCTGCCATTGAATTGTCTGACGGAACCATCATCACAGCGAAATCGTCACCTCTTTTAGGTTGCTCTGCAGCTTTGTTGCTCAATGCCACCAAACATCTGGCTGGCATCGACCATGAGGCGAAACTCATTCCTCAGTCAATGATTGAACCTATCCAAAAGACGAAGATTGAATATCTGGGAGGCAAGAATCCCCGTCTGCATACGGATGAGATATTGGTAGCTCTCAGCGTACTTTCTGAGAACGATGACCTTTGTCGTCGTGCTTTGGAGCAATTACCTAAGTTGCGCGACTGTCAGGTTCACTCAACGGTGATGCTTAGCGAGGTAGACCGCAAGATTTTCAAGAAACTGGGATGCGGTCTGACCTGCGATCCCGTCAGAAAGAAGTCATAAGAATGCACCTCTAACCTACTTATACTCATATGAAAAGACTAATTATCCTGGCTGTCGCTGTACTGACGGTACTGGGCAGCGTAAATGCAGAAGACAACGTGAACATCGGAAAGAGTAATATCAAACTGAAAAGTCGCATGATGACTCCTGAGGCTTTATGGGCTATGGGACGCATCGGAACTGTAGAGGCTTCGCCCAATGGTCAACAGATAGTCTATCAGGTAGGCTACTATAGTGTCAAGCAGAACAAGAGCCATCAGGTCATCTGCATCATGAATGCAGACGGAAGCAACAATCGTCAGTTGACAACCAGCAGCAAGAGCGAAACCGATCCTACGTGGCTGGATGCTGAAAGAATTGCCTATATGAGTGGTGGTGAGGTTTGGATGATGAAGGCCGATGGTTCTGACCGCAAACAGTTAAGCAAGACGGATGGACAGGTGGAAGGCTTCAAGTTCTCGCCCGATCGTCAGAAGGTCATCATCATTAAGTCTATGCCTTTCCATGAGGTTATCCAGAAGAATCCCGATGACCTGCCCAAAGCTACAGGTCGTAGGGTTACTGATCTGATGTATCGCCACTGGGACCACTATGTGGAAAGCATCCAACATCCCTATCTGGCGAAATTAGAAATGAGAAATGAGAACCAAAGGTCGACGGCCGAAGGGGAAGTCAAATTAGAAATGATTTCCCAGGATATGGTTGACATCTTGGAGGGCGAACCCTACGAATGCCCGATGGAACCGTTCGGTGGTATTGAGCAGTTGGCTTGGAGCCCTGATTCAAAGACCATCGCATATACTTGTCGCAAGAAGGTGGGTATCAACTATGCCACCTCTACCGATTCTGACATCTATTTATATAATATAGGTACGCGCGAGACCAAGAACCTTTGCAAGCCTGAAGGATATATTGCCCCAGAGAGCGATCCTTCCCATACCAAGGCTGATCAGGCTGTCAACAAGAATACCGTTCGCGAGAATCCTGGCTACGACCAGAATCCTCAGTTCTCACCTGATGGCAAATACATTGCTTGGCAGTCAATGGCCCGTGATGGCTATGAGGCCGATCTCAATCGTCTGTGCATCTATTCATTGGAGACTGGCAAGAAGCATTATCTTAATTGGAAGAGCGATGTAGAAGCTTTCTGCTGGTCACCCGCCAATGGCAAGAAAATGAAGGTCACCGCCCCACAGTTCTATTTCCTCAGCGTATGGCATGGTTGCTGCAACATGTACATGGCCAATCAGAAAGGTGAGGTAACACAACTCACAGAGACTTGGGACGACTGGACCAGCATTCAGATGGCAAACAACGGACAGCGCATCCTGGCTACCCGTCAGAGCCTTTCTACTCCTACGGACATTTACATGGTATCACCTAAAATGAAGAAAGGTACTGTAGTCAGCGGTTCTGCTGACATTACCCAGCTCTCGTTCGAGAACAAACACATTCTCGACCAGCTGACCTTTGGTAAGATGCAGCAATACTGGGTACCCACGACCGATGGCAAGAAGGAATTGGTATGGGTTATGTTGCCTGCTAACTATGAGGAAGGCAAGAAGTACCCCACCCTGCTCTTCTGCGAAGGTGGTCCTCAGTCGCCTGTTTCACAGTTCTGGAGCTATCGCTGGAACTTCCAGATGATGGCTGCCAACGGCTATGTTGTAGTAGCTCCTAACCGTCACGGTCTGCCTGGTTTCGGACAAGAGTGGAAGGAAGAAATCTCTGGCGATTGGACAGGTCAGTGCATGGACGACTATCTTGCAGCCATCGACTTCGCCGCTGATTCTCTGCCCTTCGTTGACAAGAATCGTCTGGGTGCTGTCGGTGCTTCGTTTGGTGGCTTCAGCGTTTACTATCTCGCAGGTCATCACAACAAGCGTTTCAAGGCTTTCATCTCTCACGATGGTGCCTTCAACCTTGAGTCAATGTATACAGATACTGAGGAGGTCTTCTTCTCTAACTGGGAATACGATGATGCCTATTGGAACAAGAACCGCACCGCTCGTGCTGCCAAGACTTACGAGAACTCACCTCACAAGTTTGTGGACCAGTGGGACACCCCTATTCTCTGTATCCATGGTGAGAAAGACTATCGTATCGTCTATAACCAAGGTATGGGTGCCTTCAATGCTGCCCGTCTGCGTGGAATTCCTGCAGAGTTGCTCATCTTCCCTGACGAGAACCACTGGGTATTGAAGCCTCAGAATGGTATTCTGTGGCAACGTACTTTCTTCGACTGGCTAGACCGTTGGTTGAAAGACTAAAGAACAAATACGAACAGAAAATATGAATGCGTAGCTGATTGGCTACGCATTCATATTTTCCGATTATTCGAAAGTGAATATGTTGATGAACCCTGTAAGTTTGAACACATCCTTGATGTCCTCATTCACATGGCGCATCACCACACTACGTCCACTTGCCTTAGCACCCTTCAGGATAGACAACAGGATGCGCAATCCACTCGAGGCAATATATTCCAGTTTTGCACAGTCAAGGATGATATCCTTTTCCTGCTCAGAATAGAGCGGACTCAAAACCTTTTCCACCTCCACTGCAGCAGTGGTATCCATTTCTCCATCTAATGTGACGACTACTTTGCCGTCCACTTCTTTCATGTTAATTTTCATACGTTTCTTATTTTACTTATTATAGTTTATCCTTAATGTCAGCACATTACTGTTTCCCTCACGTTCATAATTGATAGAGTCCATCAGTTCGCGCACCAGCAGGAGGCCCAGTCCACCAATCGGACGTTCTTCCGCAGTCAGTGACACATCAGCCTTTTCCTTCTGGGTGGGGTCAAATGGCTTTCCTTGGTCTGTAATGATTATCTTCAAGCGATTGCTATTAGCCTTTGCTACCACGGTGACATCGCCCTTCTTTCCTTCTGGATAGGCATATTCCATCACGTTGACTACAGCTTCCTCCACAGCCAATCGAATCTTGCGGGTCATCTTCTCGTCTAGCGACAGAGCACCACACACCTTTTTTATGAAATCATTCAAATCACGGATTTCTTTGATGTTGCTATTGAGCACAATGCTCTCGTCCAAAATATATGCGTTTTCAGGACGATGATATCTAATGGCAAGCATCGTCAAGTCATCGCTCTGTTCTGCACCTTGGACAAAGGTCTTCACCGTCTCTTGCATATGCTCAACCAGTGCCTGACAAGACTCCTTCTCCACAAGCGTTCCCATCACTCGCTTCAGTCTGAACATTTCATGCTGTTTATTCATGGCCTCTGTCAGTCCGTCTGTATAAAGGAATAGTGTTGTGCCATTCTCCAGTTGAGTTTCCTGCGTCTCATACTTCACGTCATCAAACACGCCCAATGGCAGATGCGGGTTGGCATCCAAGGAGCCCTGCCCAATGATAATAGGACGGTCGTGACCGGCATTACAATAGCGCAGACGTCCCGTTGGCAGGTCCAACACTCCTACAAAGAACGTGATAAACATGTTCGACTCGTTATGATGGCAAAACACTTCATTCAGCGATACCATGATATGGGCAGGATTGTTGCCCCTGGACATTAAGCTACGAAACAGCGAAAGAACCTGTGCCATTACCATCGCAGACGGCACACCCTTTCCTGATACATCGCCAATGCAGAAGAATAGTTTTTCGTCACGGATAAAGAAGTCGAACAGGTCGCCTCCCACTTCACGGGCTGGCAGCAGCATTCCATAAATATCTATATCATTCCGTTCAGGGAATGGCGGGAACACCTTCGGCAGCATGGACTGCTGTATCTGTTGTGCGATATGCAGTTCACTGCCTATACGTTCCTGTTTCATGTCAGCCTGATGCAGGCGGTATATATTACGGTACGAACGATGCACGATAAAGCCTAACAGGAAGAAACCAACCAGCATCAACAATGAGATATAGATTCTGAGCGCATCCAACTGACCATACACCTCCTTGTCATAGCCTACCAACGCCAATGTCCAATGGGGCGCCGCCTCCATGCGCAACGTGTAGATATAGCCTTTATCCTTAATCTCCCTATCGTAAAACTCTATCACGCTGACATGCTCGTTGAAGGTAGGTTCCCGTTCAATGGTGCTGTCGTTAATCAGCGATACCACTTTGTTTCTACGCTCCACACTTACCCTCTTTTCTGGCGGACCACCCACCAGTTTTCCTGTTCTCGTCAGAAACAAGTCGAATGACGATGGATTATATCGTGTGGCATTCAGCGTGTCGCCCAACCATTCCAACGATATATCCAGTCCACAAATAGCTATCAGTTCACCTTTCTTGTTCAGCAACGGGAAAGAATAGGTGGTCAACGACATTACACCCGATGCATTCTTATATTCATAAGGATCGCTCCATAATGGCTTCAGTTCACTCTGTATTCTCTTGTAAGCAGGATGCTGTGTATAGTCGTGTCCATTCTTTCCACCCAGTTGTTCCTTTACCAAACGACCACCTTCTTCATATACATAAGGCTCAAACAAGCGTCCTTTCTCAGGATAATAGTAGGGCACAAAGCAAAGGAATCCACCCACTATCTTATCATCGTCATTAGCACGAACAATACGAGTCAGTACACTGTAGAGCGAATCGGGGCTGTGCAGGTTACGCTCCACATCCCATAAATGGTCTCGCATCATCTGCTCCGTAGAATTCAGAACCTGTCTCAATGAATAAGCCTTATAGTTCAGCACAGTCAGCACACGCTCTTCTGTTTCTTCTTCCAACAAGCCATGCGCATAATAGTATTGCAAGGCAGATACCAATTCCAACAAAAGAGCTGACACGACAATCAGACTCAAATTGCGCCATCCGCCATGCGAAATCATTCGCATTACCAAGTTGTCTTTGTGCTTCTGTTTCATCATTGATTCGCATTAGTGAGGGCAAAGATACAAATAAAATAAGAATAAAGAATTAAGAATAAGAATAATTTTGTACCTTTAACTGCGTTGAAGGCATTTTCGCTCGGAAATGCTCAAATATATTTGGCATTTCACTCACTTATTTGTACCTTTGCAATCAAATTTCGAAAATCAAATAAATATTTAAGATGACTCAAGCAATTCAGAAAACTTTGAGAGACTCAGCAGCCATGCGCTGGACAGCCCTTTTGCTGTTGGCTATGGCTATGTTCTGTTCATACATCTTTATGGACATTCTCTCACCCATCAAGGACCTCATGCAGGAAACCCGCGGATGGGATTCTACCGCCTTCGGCACCATGCAGGGTTCCGAGGTGTTCCTTAACGTCTTCGTTTTCTTCCTCATCTTCGCAGGTATCATCCTCGACAAGATGGGTGTCCGCTTCACTGCCGTACTCTCCGCAGCTGTTATGCTGGTGGGAGCCTGCGTCAAGTGGTATGCTATCAGCGAATCATTCATTGGCAGTGGACTGGAGACTTGGTTTAACAACAACCTCAACTACATCCCTGGCTTCGACGAACTAGGTGTTTCTCCTTTCTACGAGGGTATGCCCGCCTCAGCCAAGTTTGCAGCCTGTGGCTTCATGATTTTCGGCTGTGGTTGCGAGATGGCAGGAATCACCGTTTCCAGAGGTATCGTGAAATGGTTCAAGGGTCGTGAGATGGCTCTGGCTATGGGTTCAGAGATGGCTCTGGCTCGTCTGGGTGTAGCCACCTGTATGATTTTCTCGCCCTTCTTTGCCCGTCTGGGTGGCGAGGTCAGCGTGAGCCGTAGCGTAGCCTTTGGTGTGGTACTGATGTGTATTGCACTCATCATGACCATTGTCTATTTCTTCATGGATCAGAAACTCGATGCACAGACGGGTGAGGCTGAGGAGAAGGACGACCCCTTCAAGGTCAGCGACATTGGCAAGATTCTCAGCGACAGCGGTTTCTGGATTGTCGCCCTGCTCTGCGTGCTTTACTATTCAGCCATCTTCCCCTTCCAGAAGTATGCTGTTAACATGCTCCAGTGCAACCTGACGCTTACCCTTCCTGATGCCGATTCTTTCTGGGCACAACCCGATGTTACCATCATACAGTATGTTATCATGCTCATCGTGGCTGCTACTGGCTTTGCCTCTAATTTCCAGAAGAAGGCCTCAAGCAAGTATGGTTTGCTGGCTATAAGCATCATTGCCCTTATCACCTATTGTTATATGGGCTTCATGCGTCAGTCTGCAGAGTCTATCTTTGCCGTATTCCCCTTGCTGGCTGTACTCATCACTCCTATTCTGGGCAGCTATCTCGACCACCACGGCAAGGCAGCCACCATGCTCGTTCTGGGCTCATTGCTGCTCATTGGTTGTCACCTCACCTTCGCCTTTGTTCTTCCTATGTTCAAGGGTAATGCTGTGGGAGGCATCATCATTGCCTATGCCACCATTCTGGTGCTGGGTGCCTCTTTCTCTTTAGTACCCGCTTCGCTGTGGCCTTCAGTGCCCAAGCTCGTTGATGCCAAGGTCATTGGTTCAGCCTACGCCCTTATCTTCTGGATTCAGAACATCGGTCTGTGGCTGTTCCCCCTGCTCATTGGCAAGGTGCTTGATGCCACTAACCCAGGAGTCACCGACCCCACGCAGTTCGACTATACCGCACCGCTCGTCATGCTCGCCTCACTGGGTGTAGCAGCCTTGTTGCTCGGTCTGTTGCTGAAGGTAGTTGACAAGAAGAAGGGTATCGGACTCGAAGAGCCCAATATCAAAGCATAATCATCAAATGCAAAACGAAATAAGAATCGCTATCATCCACTGATAGCGATTCTTTTGTTTGGGCGCAGACCTCACAGGGTACACTGTGTAACCTTTAGTCCGTCCTTACGGACTGCCAGTCCGAACGGGACGGACTGAGAGTCCGTTCACTACGGACTAAAAATTTGTATTAGTCGGAAAAGAAGAAACATTTAATAGGAATAAGGGGCCCTTATTGGGCAATAACCAACCCTTATTGGGCAATAACCAACCAGTATTTTGACGTTCGGCAAAAAACAAAACACTCCAAGAGTAACAAAAATTACTTTCGGACTATTTTAATTTCTATTCGGAGTAATTAAAATTACTTCCGGAGAATTGGCACTTTCCTGAAGAAAGAGAAAAAACCTCCCCGCACTCCATCGCGAAGCACGGATACTTTTGAAGCTTATGATTCTTACTTATGAGATCTTATTGATTATTGCACAGGGGGAAGTCCCCCTGTGAGCCACATAGTAATTTATTAATCCATACCCAACACATAAAAACATGAAGTCGTGAAGAAATTACGAACATACGGGATTAAAGCCAAACACTTTGGCAATTTGAGAGGATGCATTCCAAATTTAGTCTCATAATGGGGATTAATGAGCCAAAGGGTTCGATCTGCAATAGTGAACTTGCCAATGCTTTTCAGTATATTCTCAAATATCTCTATCGATGTCTTTGTTTCCTTTATGGACAATATTTCTTTAATGCAGGCATCATCCTCTGCACATGCTTTCAGAAGCAAACGGAACAATGCTTTGGGCAAGAGATGGACAAACGGTAAATGGCTTATGACCTTGCTTCTGCATATCTGCTGATGTCCACCAAAAGGCATCTGCCATGCAGGAAACGACATAAAGACAATGCCATTCTTTGCGAGGAACTGTGGCAGTAACGAAAGAAAACGCTTTTTTTCACCGATGTGCTCAATCACATCATGGCAGATGATGATGTCGAACGTGCCATACAGTTCTTCAAGTAAGAATACATCCGATGCAAGGAAGTCGCCTTTCGCATTGCAATCTGTAAAGAACTTCTGTGCATCTGCAATTCTTCTTTCAGAGATGTCCACTCCTAACGTATAGTACCCCATTTGGGCAAAAGGGAGCAGGTTGCCGCCGTCTCCGCAGCCTATCTCTAGTATGCGACTGTCCTGTCCAAGCTGTTTGAATTGCTTGATATATGGAATAAAGTATTTTTGGCTGGTCTGGGCCAGTTCGTGGAAATAGAGTTTCCTGTTTTTGTGACGTTCTTGCATATCCTATAAACAATGTTTGAGTTAAAAATAAAACTGTCTGCAAAGTTATGGTATTATTTCGCAAGAAATGATAGCCGGCCATGGAAACGTAAGTATCGTAAATAGCTAAAATACAAATAATTATAATATGGAAGAATACTGTTATATGGAATAAATTGGATGGGGGTATGGAAAGAAAAGAATAACAGGTAAGCGAATTCGCTTACCTGTTGTACAGAACTCCTTGTTTCCCAGTTTACAAGGAGTCAGTTCCGCTTGCGAAAGTTTGTTTCACTTTACAAGAACCTTACGCCCATTAACGATATTCAATCCCTTTTGTAATAAAAAGAAACGTTGGCCTTGAAGGTTGTAGATAACGTCTTTTTCCTCAAGCTTCTTATTTATTACTTCTATAATTCCTGTTGTTTTAGCATCGAATTGTCCAGTGAATGACTCAAAGCTATTCTCTATAGTTACGGTATAACGGTCTTTGGGGTAGTCAGAGATATCAATGCTGAGGGCCACGATGTTACCTGCGTTGATGGTTTTCTCGTAGATGGCTTTACCTGATTCGTCAGTTATGCGTATCATGTAGGCTTCGTCAAGCGGGTCGAGGTTGATACCTAACTGTTGGTTGTTGTATTCACCATATAGTGGTTGCTCAGCACTTCTCTTCATCGGTGCTTTAGGCTTAGTCTTGATGATATGGGTGAAGTCTAAGCGTTGCTTGGGTGCGTTCAATCTTTCAGGTGTAGCTCCATCCTTATATTCGTCGTTAAGGTAGATAACTTCATCACCAACAGAACATGACATCAGGAACTGCGGATCACTTTCATTTTCAGGATATACATTTCTGAGCGGACCGTCAATACCTCCGACACCTTCCAACCAAGTAGTAATGTAATTATCTTGGCCACGAATCATAATATCTCTATAAACGCCCTTAAAGCCTTTTAATCCTCCAGTCTGCTTCGGCCCTACAATATAAGAAGGTTGATAACTATTGAGAATCAAGGTGTCGTTGGCTTCAAGAGAGAAATCATACAACATCTCCATACCCTGTGTTCCCTCTCTGCAAACATACACTTTCTTGTCCTCTTCGTACCAAACTCCTACTTTGCTCAGGGAAGGTAGCTGTGCCCAATAATCATAATACGTACTATTTGGACAATCTGGGCTAACATACCGCTGGCACATCATCTGCTTGCAGGTCTTTCCACCGATGACGGTATCGCCATCGAAATAATAGTAAGCAACATATTTCACTGGATTACCAGAGTCTTTTCCTCCCACCTTCCAGATCTTACCGTCTTCGACAAATGGGCGATAGGCTACCTGTGGTGTCATAGTCAATGATACCAGCATACATGTAATAAGTAGTAATGTTCTTTTCATATTTGTCTTTTTACTTTTTCCTTTATCTGGTAAGTATTTGCTCCAGCGTAACATCGGGATTACTTTCTCCAAACACGTCCTTCTTCAGTTTAAGCTTACGATGCTGAACGGCAGAGATGGAGATGCAGTAGATGTTGCCGATGTTGCGATTGCTAATGCCCAGACGCGTGAGCAGACATAGGTGGATGTCGTCTTCCTGCATGTTGGGGTACTGCTCGCGAAGTTTGGCAAAGCGGTTGTTGTCGATGGCATCAAGTGTACGCTCTATCTCGCTCCACTCGTGCGGACTGAGATAAATGAGCGAATCGCTGCGCTGGTTGAGTTTCTTCATTATCTCCGTACGTTTGAGAATGAAGTTCTGTAGGAATACTATCACTTCGTTAGCCTGATGTAGTTGAGCCTTGTGGTGCTTTGCCTCCTGCTGGAGTTGTTGTTTCTCTTGGCGTTGTGCCTGCATCCTATATCGAATTACCAGCATCATCGCTGAAATGACAATGAGCGATGCAATAATACCAATAAATAATGTACGTGCGTACATTTGTGAACGGTACTCCAGTCGCTGGTTCTCCATTTCCTGTCGCAGCGTCTCTTGATAGTACTCGTCTTTCTGCTCAAGAGCCTTATAATAGATGTCTTCCACTTTGTCGAAAGCTTCAGCCACGCTGTCCTCCACTTGAATGGTCCCCATACGTCGAAGCGCAATCTTAGCGAGATTGCTCTGTACAATGTATGCTAGATGGACATCATCGCCAGGAAGAATCTTCCGATAGACGGTTTCTGCTGAATCGAGCATGTTGAGGCTGAGGTAACTGCGAGCGATCACCTGTAGTGTGCCAGATCGTAGCTCGTCAGTCGCCACAGCTTCTGCCTGATGAGCATAGTCTAGTGCCTGACGATAGTCTTCTTTGGCCCATGCGATGTTCGCAAGACTAGTAAGCGTCTGGCACATCATGTCGTTCATTTGGTTTTTCTTGGCTATATCGTATGCACGATGGATGAAATCGAGTGCTTCGTCAAATGGTCCCTCGTTGATAAAAGCTAATTGTGCTGCGAAGGTGCCTGCATAGTCGAGCAGGATAACATAATTGTGCTCATCGTCAGGATGCTGTTTGTAGATTGTCAGGGCTTGCTTCATCAGTCGCAACGCCTCCTCAGGGTTGCTCTGCGACAAAGCCTCTGCCAATCGTTGGTATGCAATATAATCGGTATGCCAATCCTCAGAAACTTCAGCCAAATGTATGGTCTTTCGCAGCAGGGTCTCACCCTGTCGAATGCTATCGTTAGCCAAAGCTGCCTCCGCTTCTGCCAGACAACTTGCTGCTGTCTGTGAATTGGGGTCCTGCTGACTGCAAGCCATCAGCAAAACGATTAAAAAGAATATATACAACGTCTTTGTCTGCATAGTTGTTGATTTTGATGCAAAGTTACAACTATTTCTCTTACGTTGTATCAGATGCTCATGGAAAATAAGAAAAACGGAATAAGGCTGAAGTGTTTATAAATCAATAGGTTATAATTTTTTGCACATTGTGTTCTATGGAAAATATTTGGTTTGGGTATGGAAAGAAAGACTTGACGTTTTCATCTTTTCATTTGGAAATAGTATCATCACACCGTGCCAGCTAGTGTGACATGAGTAGGCTCTTAATTGAAAATGGAGAATTAAAAAGACACTCACCATACTCACCCAAGTGGCCAGAAAAGCCTATGTACACTGGGACTCTCGCGGGTGAGTATGGTGAGTATCTTTTGAAATTCTCTATTTTGACTCTGAATCCTTGTCCTTACGACTCTTCAGTTCGTCGATATAGCCAGCAGTCACAATACCGGAAGGCAGGGCGATGATGGCAATGCCCACCATAGACGAAATGATGCTGATGACACGACCGATATTTGATATGGGATACAGGTCGCCGTAACCTACAGTGGTTAGGGTACAAGCTGCCCAATAGAAAGCATCGAAGAAAGTAGTGAAGAGGTATTGACCCGTTTCAGGATTGATGTCTTCCTCAGCATTGAACATGATGAGGGCTGTGATGAAGATATAGAATATTGCCAATGAGAATACGGTCCAGAGGATTCGACTCTGGCGACGAATCACGGCTATGATAATCTCCAAGGGCTCATAATAGCGAATAATCTTGATGACGCGAAGCAAGCGGAGCAGGCGCGACACACGAGCCACCTTGAAGGTGGGACTGAGCATATTGAAGGTTGGCAAGATAGACAACAAGTCAATAATAGCCATAGGGGTGAAGGGGTAAATCAAGAATGCCAGAGCCCGATTGTGTTTGTAGCGCACGTCGGCAGTTATCCATCGAAGCAGATAATCAATGATGAAGCAGAACCCTGAGAATAAGTCGAAATAGAAAAATACCATGTGATGTCCCCTGAACATCAAAGGCAGAATGCCAATGACGATAGCAGACAGCATGGTCCAGTCGTACAGACGAGAATAGATGCTCTCATTCCTCGGTTCTATTATTTCCCTGATTTGTTCCCTTATAGTCATAAGCAATGATTTGAATACGTTGCAAAGATAGGAAAAAAAAATAATAAATTGTGTTTTGTAGGCAAAAAAAGAAGAAAACTCATCAAAAGGGACTCTACTGGAAACGCACAACCAAAGGAAGATGGTCGCTGAAGCCACGCTGATAGCGCAAACCATTAAAGGTGCGAAGGGGTTTCACTCCTCCATATTTCTTGTCTTCCTGAAGGAGGAAGGGGGAATCGTTGACGTAGGTCTGCGAGACGGAATCGCACAGGGCACGAGAAACCAACACATGGTCAATGCTGCGCCACTGACCTTCGTAACGGTAGGTACCCATTGCGCCATGAGTGCCTTGGGCTTGGTGAGTCATGTTATAGAGCCCATTTTCCTGCATGAACAGAAGTGAAGGGCTATCGGCATAGTCGTTAAAGTCGCCAGCCACAATAACCTTGGCATCATGGGGCAAAAGACGGATGGCTTCCACAAGGCGTTGCATCACCAACAGACGATTGGGACGTGTGGCTTTCTCGCCTCCAAAACGACTGGGAGCATGGACAACAAAGACGTGCAGGGTGTCGCCACTTATCACTTCGCCTTGTACATAAAGGATGTCGCGAGTGGGACGCATATTCTCCAAGGGATTGACACGCAAGTAGTCATAGCAAATGGGACGGAAGGAAAGGGGTTGATAGAGCAATGCCACATCAATGCCTCGCAGGTCGGGCGACTGGGTCATGAGGTATTCATAGCCTGCACCACGCAATAGCGAACGACGGGTGAGGTCGAAAAGGCACGAATCGTTTTCCACCTCAACCAATGCCACAAGGTCGGGCACTCCTTGTTGCTGACAAGAAAGAATCTCCTGTCCGATATTGTTCAGTTTGCGCCAATAGCGCCCTGGCGTCCACTTTCGTTGCCCTTCTGGTGTCCATTCTATATCCTGTTTTAGTGAATCGTGGCGACAATCGAATAGATTTTCGCAATTCAACTCGACAAGCGACAAGAAGCCAGAAAGTAATAGACTAAGAATCATTTACGCCTGAAGATTCTCCACCCGATGGAAGCTATAAAGATGCTCATCAGTGGCGAGAGATAGTTAAAGAAACAATAGGGAAGATAGGTCAGGGTGGCAACACCAAGCACAGTGCTTTGCGTAAGTCCACAGGTGTTCCAAGGCACAAGAACGGAGGTAACGGTAGCACCATCCTCGCACGAACGACTTAACAATCGGGGCTCATAGCCCAATTTTTGGAAAGTATCCTTAAACATCGAGCTGGAAAGCATGATGGAAAGGTACTGATCGGCTGTGGCGATGTTGCAGAAAATAGCTGTACCAACAGTAGACGCCACGAGTGAAGCTGCGCCCTTGGCAAAGCGAAGCACAAGGCGCATCAAGTCTTGCAACTGGCCCGTAGCTGTCAAGGCTCCTCCAAAGGTCTGGGCACAGATGATGAGCCAGATGGTAGGCATCATGCCCGACATACCACTGGTATGAACCAATTCGTTGAGTACCGCATTGCCCGTCTCGATTTCCGTACTGCCATAGCAAATACGCATCATACCTTCGTACATATCCACATAAGGCAGTCCTGTTGATTTGCTTGAAATGGCTGCAACCAAATCAGACTGTACCAGCAAGGCCACAACGACAGCCAGAAGGATAGCCAGGAAAAGCACCACCATCGAAGGCCAGCGACGGGAAATCATGACGCCCGTCAACACGGGCACAATGAGCAACCAAGGAGAAATAACGAAGGTATGCTGCAGGCCCTCCATAAACTCATTGACGGAGCCATGACTAGACACATCCATGGTGAAACCTGCAATCAGAAAGATGGCAAGTGAGATGCAGAACGTAGGCACCGTGGTGTAGAGCATATAGCGGATATGCGTAAACAGAGGGGTGCCAGACACACTGGAAGCCAACACTGTGGTATCGGAAAGCGGTGAGAGCTTGTCGCCAAAATACGCACCCGTGATGATAGAGCCTGCTATCCATCCATCGTCGAACCCGTGTGCCTTGCCAATGCCCATCAGGGCGAGACCGATGGTGGCAACGGTAGTCCACGACGAGCCAATCATCAAGCTGACCAATGCGCAAAGCAAACTGCTGCTGACGAGGAACACCTCAGGACGAATGATCTGCATACCATAATAAATCATGGTGGGCACAATGCCTGAGACCATCCACGTGCCTCCAATGGCACCAATAAGCAAGAGGATAATGATGGCAGGGGTACAGCTGGCTATCTTATCGGTAACCTCCTTCTCCAGATTCTCCCATTTCAGGCGCTTCGAGAAATGACCCACCAGCACGCTGACCGCAGAGGCTACCATCAGCGAGACCTGTGAGGCACCATCTAATGTTGCGTTACCGAAGACGGTAACGCAACACGTGATGAGTACGATGAGTACCAGAAAGGGGATAAAACTCACCTTATACCTTATTTATAATATACCTATTTATTAATTAGCAAACCTTCTCGAGGCGCTTCATCATAGCAAACATGAAGATAGCTGCTACGAGACAAACACCCAGGAAGACGCTCCAGCAAATCCAAAGGGGAACAGCACCCCAAAGGAGTCCGCCAACAACTACCAACTGATTGCCGATAGCAGTAGCCACAAACCAGCCACCCATCATCATGCCCTTGTACTTGGGAGGAGCAACCTTCGATACGAACGAGATGCCCATAGGCGACAGCAACAGCTCGCCAAAGGTCAGCACGAGATAAACAGAGATGAGCAGATTGGGGGTGACATCAGCCACATGGACAGCCATAGGATTGCCATCAGGACCAATCTCCGTCTGAGGCATAGGAAGTCCGAACGAACCAAATGCCATCAGGGCATAGGCCACAGCAGCGACAATCATACCATAGGCAATCTTGCGAGGAGCAGAAGGCTCTTTGCCCTTAGCAGCCAAAGCGCCAAAGATAGCCATGGACACAGGAGTCAGCGCAACCACGTAGAAGGGATTGAACTGCTGGAAGATAGGAGCGGAAACAGGAATCACTTTCTCGCCATCATACTGGAAGAACAGGAAGGCAAGAGCAGCCAGAATAACAATAAGAGAAATGAACTTGCCCTTGCTGGTCTTCGACTGGAACAGAGAGAAACCTGCATAAACAATGAAGACAATAGCCACCAGATTCCAAACATTGAAGCACATAGCCTGAACACCTGAAGCACTATCGGCTGTGAACTCATCAGCAAAATAGGTCAAAGAGAGTCCGTTCTGATGGAAAGCCATCCAGAAGAAGATAACTACAGCAAAGACGAGGCAAAGTGCCACGATACGCTGTTTGGTTTCTTCCTTAGAGAGCTCTTCTACAGGAGCAGCATCGGCAGCAGCAGTTTTCTTCGTACCACCCTCAGTATGACGGAAGGTAGAACGGAAGATGTAATAGATGGCGATAGACAGGATGAGCGAAGCACAAGCCACAGCAAACGAGAAGTGGTAGGCATCGTTAGAGCTATAGCCCAAAGAGGTCTCTGCATACTCCTTAATCTTAATGGCAGCGGTAGGTGCAAACAAGGCACCGATGTTGATGGCCATGTAGAAAATAGAGAAACCAGAGTCGCGCTTGTCCTTATACTGCGGGGCGTTGTAGAGGTCGCCCACCATGACTTGCAGGTTGCCCTTAAACAGACCTGTACCAAAGCCGATGAGCAACAGAGCTGCCAGCATGACTACCAGAGCAACGGTGTCGCCACCCAGGGGTACAGAGAGCAGGAGATAGCCTGCGAACATAATCATAATACCCGTAGTCACCATGCGACCAAAGCCGAACTTATCGGCCATGATACCACCGATGAGTGGGAAGAAATAAACTAACATGAGGAACGCACTATAGATGGTGCCTGCCAAAGCGGGAGACAATCCATAGTTGGCTCTCAGGAACAAAGCGAAAACAGCAAGCATGGTGTAATAACCAAAACGCTCGCCCGTGTTGGCCAATGCCAACGCAAATAGACCTTTCGGTTGATTCTCGAACATAGTTGTAATTATTTTATTTTAGGATTTTTCGTCTTGATGATATCGAACAGGTAGGTCGCCTTAATGACTATCTGTCCGAAGTTAGAGCGTCCGAAGAAGTCGCTCTTTGAATTCTTGAAGATATCGCCCAAGCCATAATAGTAGCGACCCTCCACGATGAAGTGGCCTACTTTAGGATGGGAGAACTCAATGCCACCACCTACAGCAATGCCATAGTCGAACTTACGCTCGACAGCCATCGTATCCTGTGCCACCACCTTTGAAGAGCGGTCTGTCTTAGTATCCAATCCTGGCACAAGGTTGGTCTTGGTGGATTCGTTCATAAAAAGACCTAACTGCGGACCCAATTGGATAAAGCCCTGCAAGCCTTTGCGCTCTCGTCCCCACCCTAATCGAGCCATCAAGGGAATCTGCACATAGGTCATATGGCGCTCATACGACAACGGATTAGTCTTCGCATCATCGCCCTCATAATAAACGGGCTGATTGTCTATGTCCATGATATTCTCTTTCCAACCCGTCTGTGCGATGTTTACCTCAGCAACAATGGCACAGATGCTTTGGAAATATTTCTCACAAGTATAGCGAATGGTAAGACCACCCGTCATACCTCCCAACTGCTTCTGAGGAACCTCAGGCACAAAGCCTACAGAACTCATCATGTAGCCCCCATTGACACCTATAGCCAAGTCGGTACGATACTCACCCACCTGAGCATAGGAAATGAGAACAGAGAACAGAGAAATGAGAAATAATAGATAAAACCGTTTCATGTGCCTTTAGAAGTTGATAGTTTCCACCTTATTATCATTGGTGTAATGTACAAACAATACAGCACGATTCTGCAATCCCCCATTTCCAATGCGCTCAAAGTGCAGGGGAGTCTGCAAAGGAGTATAACCCACCATGCCTGCTGCACCGGTGAAGTGAGAGCCATACATGTGGAGACCCTTCAGCATGAAGAAAGCATGGTCGAAACCTGCCACCGCATAACGCTGGTTGTAGTTCTGCATGTCCTGATGGAAATTCCAGCGATACTTCAGCTTAATACGGTCTGACCTTGGAGACAGTGGATTCATATAATAGGTAGAAGGAACATACACGTCGAACTTATAGAAATTGTCCAGATGCTGACGATTATACATCAGCCATTCGGTATAGCCAAACATCGAAATCAACATGCCTGGAGTATTCATCACCATACCGTTCAGTTTGGCAAAGGCCACATTCAACTCCTGAGAACGGCTGGTGTTCAGAATGACCACATTGCGCTGACTCATAGAGAAAGCCTTGCGGAACTGTGCCTCACTGGAGCGCAGGTTGGTAATGCTATACTGGATACCATTCTGTTCCAGGCGTCTGCGAAGGGCTGTGGTAAAGCTACCTTTCGTACTGGTGGAATCGTTGCAATCGATGAGCACAGGATGACAATCCTTGAAGCGTTCGTAGAAACGCTGCACATAAGCATCATTCAACTGGTTCTGATTCTGATGAGCCTGAAACAGATTGTAATTGTTATAAATCTCTTGCGAATAATTAATGAAAGGAACAAACACCTTGATATCGCGAGCCAAAGCATAGTCGCCCAAGGTCTTTAACTGCTTGGTGTAATAGGGACCGATAATAAGGTCGCGATTGGCTGCATTGGGATCGGACAGCACCTTGGTGATATCGCTTTCTTCTGAAACATTCCATGCATGTACATCGATAGAAATACCAATGGCTCTCAAACTGTCGCATGCCATGAGCACACCACGATAGTATTCCAGCATACGTTTGCCATCGGTAGTCTTATCGTTCAAAGGCAACATCACTCCCACCCTGATTTCACGCTGACGCAAGTCCTTGTTAGAAGGGGCAACTGGTTGGCTGGGCTGACTAGCAGGAGTAGTTTGACTCGTCTGACTAGTCTTCGATGGGAAGGGAATTTTAATATAATCGCCCTTCTTAAGCTCATATCCAGGGGTATTCATCTCTGGATTGGCCTTAATCAGTTCGTCAATAGTGATACCGTTTTCACGGGCTATTCCAAAGATGGTCTCCTTACGCTTTACCTGATGCAGTTCCTTATAGTTCTGCACCTGCGCCAAGGCTGTCTCAACACTCACTGACAACACCGTTAGCAGTAGGAAATATCTCATCATTCTTTTCATCTTCACCTCTTTTTTTTCATTTTTGCGCTACAAAATTACAAAAAAAATGCGGAAGTTCTACTTTTTTCGCTAAATTTGCACAAATATTCGCATATCAACATGGATTTAAGAAAAATATCATGCCTTTTGGTTCTGCTGAGCACCACCTTGATGGTTTTCGCAGGCATAGAGATAAAAGTTACCTATACCGATAATACAGGTACTGAGATAACCACATCGGAGAACTTCACTTCCGAAGCGCCCCTTGTTACACGCATCAGCTCCAATGCCACGGAGTTGTACGAAGGAGCCTCCATTATATGGCGCATCAGCAACAAGGCATCAGGTGCCGTCGTGACCCGATACGAAGAAGAAACCACGTTTACCTTCACAGAGTCAGGCATTAATAATGTATCCGTTATCGCTCAGCAGAATGGCGAAGCTGTTGACTCTGCCAGTATTGAGATTACCATTACAGAGAGTCATCTGGAAATGCCTAATGCCTTCTCGCCTAACAACGACGGGTACAACGACTTCTATGGGGCGAAAGGCGCATGTCATCCGGAAGCCACTGGCCATTATAAGAGCATCGTTGAATTTCACGCCTATATCTTCAACCGACATGGTCAGAAACTATACGACTGGACTGATATTTCAAAGGGATGGGATGGCACTTATAGGGGTCAACCTGTGAAAGATGGAGTCTATTATGTCTATGTCAAAGCACGTGGTGCCGATGGTGTGGAGTATAACATCCGAAAGGACGTCAATCTGATACGCAATTTCAACGTGGTAAACAACAGCAATGAGTAACGACAACAAAATCAATATATGGGGCGCGCGCGTTCATAACCTCAAGAACATAGACGTTGAGATTCCTCGCGACTCGCTAACCGTTATCACGGGATTGAGTGGCAGTGGTAAGTCGTCGCTGGCCTTCGACACCATCTTTGCAGAGGGACAACGTCGATATATCGAGACTTTCTCAGCCTACGCTCGCAACTTCCTGGGAGGCATGGAGCGTCCTGATGTCGATAAGATTACTGGATTGTCGCCCGTTATCAGCATCGAACAGAAAACCACCAACAAGAATCCTCGATCAACCGTAGGCACTACCACGGAGGTTTATGACTTCCTACGTCTACTCTTTGCCCGAGCAGGAAAAGCCTACAGCTATGAAACTGAGGAACCTATGGTGAAATATACAGAGGAGAAGGTGATTGAGATGATTACCCACGACTATGCTGGGCGTCGGATTCTCATCCTCGCTCCGTTAGTACGTTCGCGTAAAGGTCACTATCGAGAACTCTTTGAAGGCTTGCGTCGTAAAGGATATCTCCATGTTCGTGTTGATGGGGAATTGCATGAGATTACACAGGGCATGAAAGTGGATCGATATAAGAACCACGACATTGAAGCGGTCATAGACCGTATGGCTGTCAAAGATACCGTTGATGAGCGACTGAAGAAGAGCGTACAGATGGCCATGAAGCAGGGAGAAGGCAGAGTGATGATTATGGATCACGAGACGGGCAATGTGAAGCATTTCTCCAAACAGCTCATGTGTCCCACCACAGGTATTTCCTACAGTGAGCCTGCGCCTAACACATTCTCATTCAATTCGCCCCAAGGGGCTTGTCCACGTTGTAAAGGTTTGGGATATATCAACGAAATAGACCTTAACAAGGTCATTCCCAATCGAAAACACAGCATATATGACGGAGGTATCACACCTTTAGGAAAGTATAAGAACCAGATGATTTTCTGGCAGATAGATGCCATCCTTCATAAGTATGAGTGTACTCTGAAAACCGCTATTGAGGAAATTCCTGACGAGGCACTTAACGAAATTCTTTATGGCTCTTTGGAAAGTGTGCGCATTGACAAGGAACTGGTGCATACATCGAGCGACTTTTTCGTAGATTTTGATGGTGTGGTGAAATACCTGCGCTCCGTCATGGAAAACGATGATAGTTCAGGAGGACAAAAGTGGGCCGATCAGTTCTTGGCTGAATGTACTTGTCCGGAGTGTCATGGTCAGCGTCTGAATCGTGAAGCTTTATCTTATAAGATAGGTGATAAGAACATCAGCGAACTGGCAAGCATGGACATTTCCGAACTGCGCCAATGGCTGGACGATGTAGAGCCTACCCTTGACCACCAACAACAACAGATTGCCACAGAGATTCTGAAAGAGATACGCACTCGATTGGATTTCCTGCTGGAAGTAGGTCTTGACTATCTGGCACTTAATCGCCAATCGGCCTCTCTATCGGGTGGTGAGAGTCAGCGCATCCGCTTGGCAACCCAGATTGGTTCACAACTAGTGAATGTGCTCTATATCCTTGATGAACCTTCTATTGGTTTGCACCAGCGTGACAACGACAGACTGATTCGTTCATTGAAAGATTTGCGCGACCTGGGTAACACGGTCATTGTGGTAGAGCACGATCGTGACATGATGCTGGCTTCAGATTATATCGTAGACATTGGTCCTCGTGCGGGTCGCAAGGGTGGCGAAGTGGTGTTCCAAGGTACTATTGATGAGATGATGAAGCAGCAAACCATTACTGCCCAATATCTCAGTGGAAAGATGACCATTCCCCTCCCCTCCAAGCGTCGCCCAGGCAATGGACATAGCCTAATACTAAAGGGATGTACTGGCAACAACCTGAAGAACGTCACAGTGGAGTTTCCTTTAGGAAAGCTCATCCTTGTCACTGGTGTGTCAGGATCGGGTAAGTCGACACTTATCAACGAGACGCTACACCCCATTCTCTCAAAGCATTTCTATCGCTCACTCCAACAGCCTATGCCCTACGAGAGCATTGAAGGTCTGGAATATATAGATAAGGTGGTGAATGTGGACCAAACGCCTATCGGACGAACCCCACGTTCAAATCCTGCTACTTATACAGGTGTGTTCAGCGATATCCGTTCGCTGTTCGTCAACTTGCCCGAAGCACAGATTCGCGGATACAAGCCTGGTCGTTTCTCGTTTAACGTAAAGGGCGGACGCTGTGAGACGTGTGGTGGCAATGGCTATAAGACTATTGAAATGAACTTCCTGCCCGACATTCAAGTACCTTGCGAAGAATGTCACGGAAAACGTTATAACCGTGAAACGCTGGAGGTTCGCTTCAAGGGTAAGTCGATTGCTGACGTTCTTGATATGACTATCAATCAAGCCTGCGAGTTCTTCGAGAATGTGCCCGACATCCTGCGCAAAATCAAGACTATTCAGGATGTAGGACTGGGGTATATCAAACTGGGGCAATCGTCAACCACGCTCTCTGGTGGTGAAAGCCAGCGTGTCAAGTTGGCCACTGAGTTGTCGAAAAAAGACACTGGCAAGACACTTTACATCCTGGACGAGCCCACCACAGGTCTGCATTTCGAAGACATCCGCATCCTCATGGATGTGCTACAACGACTGGTTGATCGTGGCAACACCGTTATCGTCATCGAACATAATCTGGATGTCATCAAATTGGCAGACCATATCATCGACATAGGTCCTGGGGGTGGACGCGCTGGTGGAACAATTCTCTCTACGGGTACACCAGAAGAGGTAGCCAAATCGAAAAAGGGCTTCACGCCCAAGTTCCTAAAAGAAGAACTGAAACGAAGCAAATAATCATCATAAAAATAGGTGGAGCACCGAAAGTACCCCACCTATTTTTATATGCACAAGCCTAAACCTTACATGACAGAGGCTGAGGCTGCAAAGAGATAGTCGTAGATACAAGAGCAGACGCCGAAGAGTACAATACCCAGGGTACAAACAACCAATGCCACACGGGTATAAAGGTCGGTTGTAAAGGTGGGCAGAGGAGTATCGGTCTGCTTGATGTACATAGCCTTAACGATAAGCAGATAGTAGTAGAGTGACACTACCGTATTGATCAACGCAATAAACACTACAAAGTAGGCCCAAAAAGAACCTTGCTGTGCAGCAGCCATAAATACGAAGAACTTTGAGAACATACCTGCAAAGGGAGGGATACCAGCCAATGAGAACAGAGCCAGCGTCATGAGGAACGACAACTTGGGATTGGTCTGATAAAATCCGTTATAGGCATTCATATCCGTACGTCCGTTGTTATTCTGTTCTACTGTAGAGATAACAGTGAAGACAGCCATGTTGGCAACGACATAAACGAGAATATAATACATCAGCGAAGCCATACCTGTCTGAGAAGAACCGATAACAGCCAACATGATGTAACCCGCCTGTGAGATAGAAGAGAATGCCATGAAGCGCTTCAGTTCACTCTGACGGATGGCGAAGAGGTTGGCAACGGTAATAGAAAGTACAATGACGATATAAAGCATGTACTCCCAGTACTCTGTAAGGGGCGCAAAGGCACGCATAAAGATGAACATCAATGCATAAGCAGCAGCACCCTTTGAGACTACACTAAGATAACCAGTTACTGGTGTAGGAGCACCCTCGTAAGTATCAGCAGTCCAGAAATGGAAAGGTACAAGTGAGAGCTTGAAACCTAAGCCACTGAAGAAGAACACAAGTCCCATAATAAGCATGGGCAACTGGCTCTTAAACTGGGCAAAATAAGTCATGCGAGAGAGCACATCGTCATAATAGAGTGTGCCTATTGATCCATAGATGAACGAGAGGCCATAGAGCATAATACCACTAGAGAAGGTAGCTGTAAGAATATATTTAGCAGCACCCTCTGCAGAGTTCTTCTTCAACTTATCGAAAGCTACCAAACAGGCCATGGGCACTGAAGCTGTTTCCAAACCAAGGAAGAACATGAGGAAATTGCCACTTGAAGTCATCATATACATACCCAACAGTGTAGAGAGCACGAGCAAATGGAACTCACCAGCATAGCGACGAGCCTCGTTCTCCACCCAAGGCTGGGCCATGATAACCACAATAAGGGTACCCATGGTAAGAATCAGCTTCATGACATTAGCAGCCTGTGTAGCGACATACATACCTCCGAAGGCAATGGATGGCTCTGCAACAGTAAGCATTACCGTCTGACATAGCAACAGGGCAGCAGTGAGCTTGCCCAACACAGAAACCTTACGCTCACTCTTATGCAGACAGAAGTCAGCAAAGAAAACGATAAGCAATGCGAGGACCAAGAGTGCCTCAGGAATCATATTTAGGAATTGTCCGTAATTCATAATGTTTCGTCCTCCTATATTAAATGATGTTAGCGAGAATTGGTCCTACAGCGTCAGAGATGACATTGCTTGCCCAAAGAGGGAACAAACCGAGACCTGCCACACAAGCAATGAGGCAGATAACGGCAACACGCTCGTCCCAAGTAGCATCAGTAAGTTCAAGGTAGTGAGGATTCTTGACCTCGCCATACAGAATCTTACCAACAACACGCAGGATATAGACTGCCGTGATGACAATCGACGTACAAGCAATGATAGTGGCGACACGATGGAAGGTGTCAACATTCTCGAACGAACCCACGAAGATGGTCATCTCAGCAATGAAGCCCGAGAAGCCAGGAAGACCGAGGTTGGCCAAACCAGCCACAACGTAACCCACAGCAAGGAAAGGCATGATCTTCATCAGACCGTCCAAGTAGCGGATGTCACGAGTATGCGTACGACCGTAGATCATACCGATGAGGGCAAAGAAGAGGGCCGTCATCAGACCGTGCGAGAGCATCTGCAGGATAGCACCCGTGCAAGAGGTCTTGGTCATCATCAGCAGGGCGAAGAGCACCAGACCGCAGTGAGACACCGACGAGTAAGCGTTGATGTACTTCAGGTCGGTCTGTACGCAAGCAGAGAAGGCACCATAGACCACTGAGATGGTGGTGAGGATGAGGAAAATCCACGCCAGTTCATTGGCTGCATCGGGCAACAGATACATTGCTACGCGGAAGCAGCCGTAGCCTCCCAGCTTCATCAGCACACCAGCGTGGAGCATCGACACAGCCGTGGGGGCTGAGGCATGACCGTCAGGTGACCATGTATGGAAGGGGAACAGGGCGCCCAGCACACCGAAACCGATGAAGATGAAGGGGAAGAACATCTTCTGGATGTCGACGGGGATATTGTGCATAGCAGCTATCTCGTTGACGTTCATGGTGGTAGCACCACTGAAGTAGTAGATGCCCAGCAGACCGATAATCAGCAGGGCGGAACCTCCCATCAGCATCAGCGTCAGCTTCATGGCAGCATACTCCTTGTTGCCGGAACCCCAGACACCAATCAGCAGGTACATGGGAATCAGCGCTACCTCGTAGAACATGAACATGGTGAACATATCGGTGCAGATGAAGAAGCCATAAACACCCGTAGAGAGCAGGGTGAACCAAAGGAAATACTCCTTGGTAAGGGGCTTCAGCTGCCAAGAGGCAAAGGTGCCGGTAAACACGATGATGCTCGACAGAAGCAACATCACGACAGAGATACCATCGACACCTACAGAATAGGCAATATTAAGTGGCTTGAACCAAGGGGTACTATAGGTCAACAGCATCACATCGGTATTACCTGCTGCACGCTGCTGAACAAAGTAGATGGTCAGCCAGACGGACAGGGCCAGCAGACACGAAGCGCCAGCCACCATCACACCACGCACCTGATTAAGCGACTTGGCCAGCCAAAGGCCGAGAAGCATCAAGGCGGGGATTACTACGAATAATGTTAATATACTCATAATTGTACTTTCGATTTAGATTGCAAGCAGGATTAATGTTAATGCAACAGTACCCGTGAGGAACCATACTGCATATTGACGGACATCGCCACTCTGCCAGGGACGCAAGGACTCACCAGCCTCATTAGCACCCCAAGCCATGAAGTTGAACGTGCCATCAACAACGTGACGGTCGAACCAAGCAATAGGCGTAGAGATGCAGCGGAAGATGATGCGATGAGTGACATACTGCCAAATCTCGTCCTGATAGAAACGCTTATAGGCTGCACGGTGCAGCTTGGGGAACGTCTTGTACAGACGATCAGCGATGGGCTGACTCTCACCTTTATATATATAGGTGGCCAGACAGATGCTCAGGATGGCAATAATGGTAGAGGTAGCAGCAATCTGCGTGTCGAAGTGGATGGTGTAGTCGGTACCAGCGGCAGACACATAGCTGCCGAAGCTGCCACCCCACCCTGCGAAACCTGCGATGGTGGAATAGATACCCACACCCATCGTAATGACACAAAGCACAATGAGAGGAATGGTCATCGTAGCAGGAGCCTCGTGAGGAGTATGGTGCTCGTGGGCTTCCACATTCTCAGTACCCCAGAAGATGCCATAATACAGACGGAACATATAGAAGGCGGTCATAGCAGCGATACCTGTCATAATCCAACCAACCACAGGACTGTAAGCAAAGCAGGCGGTAATGATCTCATCCTTCGAGCTGAAGCCCGAGAAGAAAGGAATACCTGCAATGGCGAAACAACTGATGAGGAAGGTGATGTTGGTAATCGGCATATACTTGCGCAAGCCACCCATCATAGCCATCTCGTTGGAGTGTACGGCGTGGATGATACAACCGGCACCGAGGAACAAGCAAGCCTTGAACATAGCATGTGTAAAGAGGTGGAACATACCTGCCATGAAACCAAGCTGTGCGTGATTGTCGAGCACACCATGATGACCAGGCAGCGAAACGCCGAGGGCCACCATCATGAAGGCAATCTGTGAAATGGTCGAGAAGGCCAGCACGCGCTTGATGTCGCTCTGGGCACAAGCCACAGCAGCAGCATAGAAAGCGGTGAAGACACCTACCCAGACAACGATGCTCATCTGAGGCTGAGCGTACTCAACCCAGAGGGGGAACATACGAGCAATCTGGAACACACCGGCTACCACCATCGTAGCAGCGTGGATGAGTGCAGAGACAGGCGTCGGACCCTCCATGGCATCGGGCAGCCAGATGTGCAACGGGAACATGGCACTCTTACCGGCACCACCGATAAACATCAGCACGAGGGCCGTAGGCAGGATAAAGCCTGCGGCAGCAACGGCTTTAGCAGCATTGCCTGCAATGAACGGAGTAGTACCCTCGCCCATCACAATATTTCCTGCAAACGAGAAGCTGAACGAGTCGGTGTAGTAACCGAACATCAGAATACCGATGAGGAAGAACATATCGGCGAAGCGCGTCACGATGAAAGCCTTCTTAGAGGCAGCAATGGCGGGCTTCAACGGGTAGTAGAATCCAATCAACAGATAAGAGCTGACACCCACGAGTTCCCAGAAGGTGTACATCTGGAAAATGTTAGTGGCAACAACCAGTCCGAGCATTGACATGGTGAACAGGCTCAGGAAAGCGTAGTAACGCTGGAAGCCTTTCTCACCGTGCATGTAGCCGAACGAGTAGATATGTACCATCAGCGAGACTGTCGAAATGACAATGAGCATCATGACCGAAATAGGATCCAGCAGGATACCCATGTCGAAATGCAGATTGCCCAGAGGCAGCCAGGTGAAGTTATAGGGAACGATGGTAGCGTATGTGCCATCAGCCAGACGGTCGGCACCGAAATAGGCGAAGGCCGTCCAATAGGAAAGCACGGTAACCAGTCCCAGCGATGTCGTGCCGATAAGACCTGCAGTCTTATGCGACATCTTCATGCCAGCAAGCGCAAGAATCACGAAGGACAGCGCAGGCAGCAGAAGGATCAGAAATGAATAACTATAAACTGTTTCCATAACCATTTACCATTTCATGTTCTTGATACTGTCAACGCTATCGCTCTTGAAGTTGCGGTAGACATTGATGATAATAGCAATAGCCACAGCCGACTCGGCAGCCGAGACACCGATGGAGAAGAGCGTCATGAACATTCCTTCCATAGAGCCTGGGAACAACAGACGATTGAAAGCTGCGAAATTGATGTCAACGGCATTCAAAATCAACTCAACAGAGATGAGCATGGCAATGAGGTTGCGACGGGTAATGAAGCCGAAGACGCCAATGAAGAACAATAGTGCACTCAGCACAAAATAAAATTCTACAGGTACCATAACTTACTTCTCCTCCTTTTCTTTACGTGCAACAACCAAACCACCAATGATGCAAGCCAACAGGAACAGCGAAATGAACTCGAAGGGAAGTACATACTGATACTTGTCAGCACCCACGAGAGCTGTTCCAATAGATTTCATCGGCACCTCAACATTAGGAGCAGCCATAGCGGCATACAAATACTGATTCTTAAGCAATACCAATACCACTGTGGCACAGCCAACGATGGTAAGCAATCCGCCCCAAAGAACGCGACTACCTTTCATACGTTCTGTCAAACCCTGCAAGGTACGCTTGTTGACCAACTGGATGGCAAAGACATAAATCATCGTCACACCACCAGCATAGACGGATATCTGGGCAGCACCCAGATAGGTATAATCGAGCAGGAAGTAAAGACCTGCTACGCCAAAGAGCACAAACAACATAAATGTTGCTGCTCGCATGATTCTAGTTGTTGTCACACACATGATGGCAGAACCAAGGATGACAACAGCAAGAATGCAAAACATTACTAAATCTGCCATAGTCTTTACTTCGTTTTTGTATTAAACTTACCGATAGTCAGTGAAGCACCACCTTCTATGAGGTTGGGCAGCGAGCCTCCCTGATACACCTCTTTATCCAAGTGGAGTACCAGTTTGCTGCGGTCGAACACAGCATTCTCGAAATCGTTAGTAAACTCAATAGCGTCGAAGTTGCAGGCGTTCGTACAGAGTTGGCAGAACATGCAGTCGCCTAAGTCGTACTGATAATCGTCAAGCACCTTCTTTTTCTTACCCGTTTCTGGATCTTCAGCCATGTGACTTACTATTTTGATGGTTCCATTGGGGCAAGACTTTTCACATAATGTGCAAGCGGTACACTTGTAGCTTCCATCCTCGTTACGCTTAAATGTCAAGCGACCGCGATGACGCTTAGCCACATGCAGTGTGGTCTTGCGGTTCTCGGGATACTGCTCTGTCGACTTGTTGGTGAAGAAGTCCTTGAAGTATTCCTTCCAGGTGGTCTTCATACCAATGGCCAAAGTCTTCAAACCGTGCCCGATTTCTCCGAAATATGTTTTGTTATCTTCCATTGCTATACCTTATTTTATATATAAGCCCAGGGCCACTACAACTGTCATAATGACAAGATTCAGCAGTGCCAGCGGCATGAGATACTTCCACTCCAGCTTTAGGATCTGGTCGATACGCAGACGTGGGAACGTCCACTTAATCCACATCAGAATCCAAACCAGGAAGAAGGTCTTACCCATAAACCAGACGATACCTGGGATGTAGTTCATCACGGCGTCAAATGCGTCAACACCGATGTTTACAGGCGCCCAACCACCGAGGAATACCGTAGCGGCAATACCTGCGATGATGAAGAGGTTGAGGAACTCAGCGAGGTAGAAGAAACCGAATCCCATACCTGAGTACTCTGTATGGTGACCGGCTGTAAGCTCGCTCTCGGCCTCAGCCATATCGAATGGGCCACGGTTGGCCTCGGCGTTACCTGCGATGAGGAATACGAAGAAGGCGATGATAGCAGGGATGTGACCCTGGAACACAAGCCACTTCCATGGGCCTGTCTGTGCCTCAACGATACCGCTCATCTGCATGGTTCCTGTCAGGATTACAGCTGTAATCAGGCAGAGGCAGAGCGACATCTCGTAAGAAATCATCTGCACTGCACCACGCATGGCCGAAACCACAGAGTACTTATTGTTAGAACTCCAACCTGCGAGGAAGATACCTACCACGCCGATAGAAGAAATGGCGGTGAGCAGGAATACACCTACGTTGAAATCGAGGATGGTAGCACCCATGTTCCAAGGCAGGAACGAGAATGCACCTACACTACCGATAATCACCAGAAGTGGAGCAACGGCATAGAGCAGCTTGTCGGCACGGTCAACGAAGAATATCTCCTTGATGAGCATCTTCAGCACGTCGGCAAACACCTGAAGCAGTCCCCAGTATCCTACTCGCATCGGGCCAAGACGGCACTGGAAGTAGGCACAAACCTTACGCTCCATAAATATCAGTACGCACGCTATGAGGGCATATCCCAACAGGATACCTGTGCCCACTAGCACGCACTCAATCAATATCGACAGAAAATCTCCCAAGCCGAGTGTCTCGCGAAGGAGAGCGTCGAACCATTGTGTAACAATTCTAAAGTCAAAAATCATAATCCAAACGCTTTATTATCTGTCAATATCAGGAATTACAACGTCGATAGCAGCACATGTAGCAATCAGGTCGGCAATCTTCTGACCACGAAGCATCGGGTCGAAGGCACCTACCAGCGAGAGTCCCATTGGGCGCATCTTCATGCGGTATGGGCTCTTGTCGCCACGGCTATCGAGATATACACCAAACTCACCGGCTACACCCTCTACAGAGTAGTACCACTGTCCCTCGGGCACCTTGATGATAGGCTTCTGCTTCACATAGAAGTCGCCCTCTGGGATATTGTCGATGAGCTGTTCAATGATGTTCAGACTCTGGTACATCTCGTTGATGTGTACCAAATAGCGGCCCATAGAGTCGCATGTGTCGAGTGTGCACTGCTCCCACTCCACCTTGTCATACATGTCGTACGGATGGTTCTTGCGCACATCGTTCTTCCAGCCTGATGCACGTCCGGCAGGACCTGTAACAGCGTAGTTGATACAATCCTCGAGACTCATCGGACCACAGTTCTCCAGACGGTTGTGAGTGATCACGTTATCACCAAACACATCCATATACTCCTGAATCATTGGGCGCAGATACTTAACCAGATCCTTACAGTTCTTTACGAAGTTAGGATCGATATCGTCCTGCAGTCCACCTATTCTATAATAGTTCTGGATCAGTCGGCCACCAGTGGTCTCCTCCATGCAGTTCAGCACGTGCTCACGGTCGCGCATACCATACAGCATACCTGTAAGTGCGCCAAGGTCCTGAGCCACACACGATGTGTAGAGCAGGTGTGAGTCGAGACGCTGAAGCTCGTCCATGATGGTACGGATATACTTGATGCGGTCTGTGAGCTCTACGTTCATACCCTCTTCGATTACACCTACCAATGCGTGACGATGCTGCATAGCACCAAGATAGTTCAGACGGTCTGTGAGAGCCAGCGTCTGTGGATAGGTCATGCCTTCCCACATCTTCTCGATGGCACGGTGGATATATCCCAGGTGTGGATAGATGCGCTTAACGGTCTCACCGTTCAGCACCGTCTGCAGACGGAGCACACCGTGAGTAGCTGGGTGCTGAGGACCAATGTTAATCACATAATCATCGGCACCAAACAGACGGTTCTGCTTGCTCTGCAGGTTGCCATCCTTGTCCAGATAATACTCCAGACCGTAGTCGGGCTCTACATCATCCTCCAGCGTATATTCGTCGTTAAACTTCCAGTCCTTGCGGAAGGGGTAACCCTTGAAGTCTGAACGCAGGAACAGACGACGCATATCGGGATGGCCCAGGAACACGATGCCATAGAAGTCATATACTTCACGTTCCAGCAAGTCAGCCACCTTCCAGATATTAGAAACAGTGGGGATGTAAGCCATCATCTGTCCGTCGGTCTCGCCTGTGCCATTAGATGACATGCCGTCACCACAAACCTGAGTCTTGGCAATCTGCTTCACACTGCAACGCTCGTGGGTCTTGGTATTCTCTAGAATGTAGATACATCCCAGACCCTCTTCAGCACCGAAGTCTTCGCCTACGATGGTAACAAGATAGTCAAAGCCTTTCTTGTCCTTCAAGTTCAGCATCTCAGAGGCGAACTTCTCAAAATCGAATGATAAGAATTCTAATTTCATGCCTTGTCCTCCTCTACTTTTGCTTCTGCCTGAGCAGTTTTTATTTCTTCAACAAACTCCTGGGGAACCTCTGTGATAACCATTGGCTCGCGACGGTGGTCGCCATGCTTCTGGCGGAATGTCAGCTCCTCGTTTGATACTCCCAGTGCAGCCTCCTCAGCGGTCTGCTTGTGGTTAGCGCCACCAAAGAATTTCTCGATCTTCACCTTACGCTGCAACTGCATCATGCCGTACATGATAGCCTCTGGGCGTGGGGGACAACCAGGGATGAATACGTCTACGGGCACGATCTCCTCGATACCCTTCACTACATGGTAGCTCGACTTAAACGGACCACCGCTGATGGCGCAACCACCTACGGCGATAACATACTTCGGCTCGGCCATCTCGTCGTACAGACGCTTCAGTGCGGGGGCCATCTTGTGTGTGATGGTACCAGCACACATAATCAAGTCGGCCTGACGTGGAGAGTTACGAGTCACCTCGAAACCGAAACGGGCAAAGTCGTAACGGGCACAACCGCAAGCCATAAACTCGATACCACAGCATGATGTGGCAAAGGTCAGCGACCAAAGCGAGTTTGAGCGGCCCCAGTTGATCAGCTGGTCAAGCGAGCCCGTAACCACGTTGACGCCGCCCTCATGGAGCTCGTCAACAATCTTTTCCAGCGATGAGTTGTCGTTCCACTCCTCGTAGGGGATACTCTTGATGTGGGGCTTTCTTACTTCCATTCCAGATCTCCTTTCCGCCAAGCATAAGCCAAGCCTAATACTAGAACTACCAAGAAGAAGCCGATTGACAGCAGTGCCATCGAACCAAACTCCTTCACTACCACTGCCCATGGATACAGAAACACAGTTTCTACATCAAACATGAGGAACAAGATGGCAAAGAGGTAGAATCCCACCGAGATGGGCAACCACGAGCTGCCTCGCGTGGGGATACCACTCTCATACGGTTCACCTTTCACCTTTGCGTAGGACCTTGGTCCTATCAGCTTGGCTACTACGTAAGCCGCTACCACCAATGTAATAGCCGTCAGCAAGACGGTAATTAACAAAGTAAAGTTCATAAAAAAATTATAATATTATAATATTGTTTGCCTAAGTGGGCACAAAGGTACAAAAAAATAATGAGAAATGAGAAATGAGAAATGAGAAATTTACTATAACTCTGGAAAAATATTCATTTTTCATTCCACAACAGGGAAAATAAAAGCCGCTACTTAAAAAAGCAGCGGCTCAAAATATTTACTTTTTCTTCGGAAACGCCTCTTCGGACAACTCCTTAAAGAAGTCATACTGAAGAACAACACTGATCCTCATCAAGAGGCGTACATCCAAACTCTTGCGTTTAAAAATGTTATAAACATTAGTACGCTCACAGGGAATTTGACTTGCTAACCATGCAGCGGACTTGCCCTGTTTCCTCAAAATGTCTTCGACATGTTTGCCAATATTCATACTTGCAGCCTTATTTAGTTTCTAAACTTGGTTCCTTTTCGGCTGCAAAGATATTAAATAAATCTCAATAAATCAGCACTTTATCGTTGAATATTTTTCGTCAAAATCAATCAAATTTCAATGGAACGCCAGAACACCCGTTCGGTTGTTGAATTTTCATCAACGAGCAAACAGTAGGAGCAATGTCCGTAATATGTACCTCTAAAGGACTTTCTCCATGAGGCACTTTCCACCCGTAGAACAGTAATGGAATATGCGCATCATAGGGATTCCACTCGCCATGTGTGGTACCAATAGGCGACGACCAAGCGCCAACCTCATAATACCCCGGCTCCAAACAAATAATGATATCACCAGAGCGATGGAAGTGATACCCCATCAAGATACGTTCACGGATAACAGGAGGGATAGGAGAAGAAGCTGCTTTCTCGAAATCAACGACAAAAGCGATGTTAGGACTCTTGCGAAGATACTCGATTGCCACATCTTTCACGCTTTGGAGTTCCAAACCTTGAGCTGCTATTCCGTCATGATCAAGGTAGAAGCGATAGTCCACTATACCAATAATCACGTTTTGGGTGTTACCCAACTTCGAGGCAATATATTTTTCCAGCTCTGCTCTCAAATCATTAGACAACCATTTACCCGCAGCAAACTTGTGGTCTTGCATAAACTGGTTATTATGGGCTGCACCATGGTCGGCTGTCAAGAAAGCGAGATAATTGCCCTTGCCCACTTTCTCATCAAGCGCTTTGAAAAGACGAGCCAAATCCTTGTCGAGTTCAAGGTACGCCTCATCAGTATGATCACCACGAGTACCATACTTATGCCCAATAACATCTGTCTGAGAATAGGAAACACAAAGCATATCTGTCTCGTCACCCTGTCCCAACTTTTCACCGTCAAGGGCAGCAATAGCCATACCTGTGGTAATATGACCTGTCAACGGATAGAGACCAACATCCTTACCCACTTTCTTGAATTCCTTATCCTTAGCCAGTTCTTTGTTGAACTCCCTAGCCCACGCGGGCAATTCTTTCATATAATAGGTACTGGTTATAAACTGACGATTCTTGGTATCCAACCAATAGGCTGCATTTCCTGAACGTCCTGCAGGAAGAATAGCTGCACGGTCTTTATACGAAACGCCAATAACCTTTGAACGGAAATCAGTATGCAAACGCAGTTGGTCACCAATGGTTGTAGACAACAAATTAACGGGTGACATGCAACCTGCTTTCGTATTGTCAGAACCTACGGGACTAACATTTTCATCACTACAACAATAGGTCTTACGTCCATCAATATAAAAGGTATTGCCACAAATACCATGAAAAGCAGGAGAAGTACCTGTATAGGCACTCGTATGTCCAATAGCCGTAATCGTAGGAAGATAGTTAATCAGACAATTATTAAACGAATATCCTTTGTCCAACAAACGACGGAAGCCATCTTCTCCAAACTGATCGTAATATCGTGAGAGATAATCCCAACGCATCTGGTCGACAACGATTCCCACAACCAATTTAGGACGATCATTAAACTTCTGTTGTGCCTGCAACTGAGTCCATGCACAAGCCATCAATACCAATAAAACGATTGCCTTTCTCATTATTTCTTGTCTTATTGTTTCGACTACTGTCATTTCTTAATAGGATAAATATAAAGCAATCCTATCATAATTGCCGCAATAATAGCGGGGAATACAGAGAACAGTGCCCAGATCATACGCTGTACGGAATCAATATCCGTGATGGTGATAATGGTCTGACCTGTAGCATCGGTTCCTGAAATAAATCCTGCCATACCCAGCAACAGGGCCACCAGAGAACCAGAAATGGCTGTACCAAACTTCATGGCCATCGTTCCTGACGAGAATATCAAACCTGTCGACGAAGTACCATTCTTCTCAGTGGCATAATCAGAAACGTCAGCATACATAGACCACAACAGGGGCGAATAGATGCCGATACCGATAGATGTTAGGATAACGACAACAACCATCATCCAAATGTAATTGGGGTCCATGGGGATGAAGAAATAGAGCACAGAGGTCGCTACACAGATGACACCGGCCCAGATGAAGGCCATGCGCTTAGAACCCACCCACTTGGTGAAGACAGGCGACACACCTCCGAAGATCATGCACGTCAGTTCACCAAAGGTCATAAAGACGGTATAGTTGATGATTAGTCCACTGACCGTAACTTCTCCATTCATACAATACTCGAACATATAACCTGCCACCGCATAGCGGAAGCCATTGAAGAAGTTCATACACACGCCAATGAGTGTCAAGATAATCCACGGCTTATTGCGGAACAGGTCGCCGAAGGGCTTAAACGAGAATTTTTCAGCACGTATAGGCTTCAGGCGCTCTTTAGTCAATAGTCCACACGCCAGCGTACCAGCAGCAGCCAGAACACCAAAGAATACGCCCAACACAGCATACTGATGCTGGTCACTACCACCGACAAACTTCTGTAGATAAGGGAATGACAGCAGGGTAATGAAACCCATGGCATAGGCACCTACCATGCGGAACGACGAGAACTGGTTCTTCTCGTTGTCATCGTCCGTCATCACACCAAGCAATGAACCGTAAGGCACATTAACGGCGGTGTACACGGCCATCATCATCAGGTACAGCGAATAAGCCCAGATACGTTTGCCCATTGGTCCGAAGTCGGGGGTATACAATAACAGCGCAAAGATCAGGCCAAAGGGGATGGCACCATAGATGAGCCATGGGCGATAGGTACCCCATCGGCTTTGTGTACGGTCTGCCAATGTTCCCATCATGGGGTCTGTCACTACGTCAAACATACGTGCTATCAACATCAGTGTTGCCGTATCTGCCACTGTTAATCCGAAAATGTTGGTAAAGAATAGCGGGAAGGCGATAGACATTACTTTCCAAGTAATTCCACCAGCAGCGGCATCGCCCAAAGCATAGCCGATTTTTTCTTTTAAGTTAGCCATATTATTTAAAGATTTCGTCTGCAAAGTTAATGGTGTAAAACGACCCTTAATAAGAGTGATAGGTCACAAGACCCTCCATCGGACTCTTCATGATATGTCCTAGGTGATAGCCCTCGACATCAGCAGCCTGCTTCAGTTGCTCCACATAATGGTGCGCCATAGAGCCCACGAAATGCACGGGCAGGTCGTTGTGTTGGTAAGGCACGATGTTACAACGGAAGAACTGACGGAAATTCTGCACGACAAGGTTGCGAAGCAGAGGATCATCCAGGTGTTCCTGAATATATAAAGAGGTAGTCGCCAGGAAACGGTTGGCCAGCGGTTCGCGATATACCTTATTTATAATATCAGCCTGTGTGAGCTTGGTTTTCTGTAGATAGTCGTCGCGCAAAGCGGCAAACTGCGGATTCTTGAAAATGGCATTCATAAAGTTGCGGCCCAGTACGGCACCCCCACCCTCGTCGCCAAGAATATAGCCCAAGGCTGGTGTGTTCTGCACGATATCCTGTCCATCATAGAGACAGCTGTTAGCACCGGTACCGAGTATGCAGGCAATGCCTGGCTCATGCTGGCAGAGGGCACGGGCAGCAGCCATCAGGTCGCTATGCACCTCTATCTTGCCAGAGGAAAACACCTCACCCAACATCTGTTTCATCATAGGCACATGGGCTGGCGTGCAACCACTGCCATAGAAGAACACCTCAATCTGCGAAAGCAGGGGTATCTCCAGCGCCTTGGTGTTCACCAGCTGGCTACGCGGGAACGTAGAGAGCTGTGACATGAGCTCCTGACCCAGAATCTGACGGATGACATCAGGGGTCTGATGAATGGGGGTTATTCCCTGGGTTTGAAAAGTAGCAATAACCTCGCTACCTACACGGGGATTTACGAGGTGAAGAAGAGTCCAATCGGTCTTTGTGCTTCCACTGTCTGCAATTAATACCATATTTAACGTTTTTGTGTGCAAAGATAACGATTTATTTGAAAAAATGATTATCTTTGCACACAAATTTTAAAGAAAAAGCAATGAAAAGATTCGCTACGATATTTCTGGTCATGCTGATAACCCTCAGTGCCCATGCCGTGCTGAAGGAGAAAGACCTGCCGCAGACGCTGCAGATTCTGCGCACAGAACTTATGAACTATCATCGTGAGTTGTCACAGATGATAGAGATGAATAAGAAACAGAGCGAGAACATGCGAAACCAACTGATGGAAACGCTGTTACGCTCGAACCAGAACTCGCTGATGCTTTATTCGCAGAAGCAGGAATACGTGTTCGACCTGACCTATGCCTGTAACGAGGCTACCGATCAGTATCGTATGTTCCAGCGCCAACAATTGCCTTTCAAAACTTTCTTGAACAAGGCTAATAACGACATTGCGCGCTACGACTCCCTAATTGGTAGTCTGAGAGCGATGCCTGCCTCCATGCTGAGCGAACAAGCACAGACGGACCGAAACATCTGTCTGACGCTGGCTACCAACATACGCCACTCGCTGGAGGAAAACCGTACCACCATGCAGGACTACATCCGCTATTACGACATGGCGGAAGAACGACTGAGCCATCTGAACGACTATGCGCAGAAACGCTATAACGACATACAGACAAGCATCTTCAGAAACGGAGGCGACAACTATTGGAACATCCTGAAGAAATGGGGATACTATTGGCAGACCATGTCGCAGACGGTCAAGAAGAAATACCAGCCTAATGAAAATTCGCAATGGGATAGTCGCTGGATTTTCGGACTGCTCATCTCGACCATTCTCTATGCCATCATCGCGTCGCTGCTCAACTTCATCGTGATTCGCTTTGTAGTTCCTAAGCGTCTACGAACAGAGGAATTCATGAAGAAACGCACCTGCATCACGTTGGCTACCACGACGATTACGTTTGCTATCATCCTGGGACTGACGCTCGCTATCACGCAACAGAACTTCTTCATCATGGCTTCCAACCTGCTGGTGGAGTTTGCCTGGTTGTTGGGTGTCATTCTGATCTCGCTGCTCTTACGTGTCAGTGGCGACCAGATAAAAAACACCTTCCGAATCTACACCCCGTTGTTGGCGGTATGCTTCTTAGTGATTGCCTTCCGCATCATCCTGATACCCAGCGAATTGGTAAACATGCTATTTCCGCCCGTATTGCTCATCTGTGCGTTGTGGCAATGGAACGTCATCGGACGCCTTAACAAGAACATTCCACGTTCGGATATGTTCTATACCTATATCTCGCTACTGGTGTTCATCGTTTCGGTGGTATGTTCCTGGTCGGGCTACACGTTGTTGGCTGTACAGATTCTGATTTGGTGGATTATGCAGTTGACCTGTATCCTCACCATTACCTGCGTATCGCAGTATATCAAGCTGTATGGCGTGCGTCATAAATTCAGCGGACGACCTATCACTCAGACATGGGCCTACCGCCTGGCCTATCACGTGATATTGCCCGTGCTGGGCGTAGCTTCCGTGATGATCAGCATCTATTGGGCTGCTAAAGTCTTCAATCTCTCCGACCTTTGCTGGAAGATTTTCAAGACCAACTTCATCAATCTTGAAAACCTGAAGCTGAGCATCCTGACGCTGTCTATCGTTATCTGCATGTGGTTCCTCTTTGCCTACATCAATCGCACACTCCTGAAGTTCATGCGTATGCATTATGAAATCAAGGATGCATCTACTGCAGCCAGTCGCGAAGTGATGGGAAAGAATGTCATCCAGGTTGTCGTATGGGGCGCTTGGTTCCTCATCACCATGAACATACTGGATGTGGCTATGGAATGGCTATTGGTTGTTACAGGAGGTTTGTCAACGGGTATCGGTTTCGCGTCGAAAGACATCATCGAGAACATCTACTATGGTATCACCCTCATGGCTGGGCGCATCAAGGTGGGCGACAGAATTGAGGTAGACGGGACTATCGGCAATGTGACCAGCATCAGCTATACATCAACCGTTGTAGAGTCGGTCTTTGGCGAGGTTATCACCTTCCAGAATTCACAGCTGTTCACCAAGAACTATAAGAACCTGACACGCAATCATGGTTATGTGCTGCAAGTCATTCCCTATGGTGTGGCCTATGGCAGCAATCTGCAACAAGTGATGACGCTGGTAGACACGGCTGTGAACAACTTGAACCACAAATGGGTGGACAAATCGAAGAAGGTAAGGTCGGTGGTTGGCGAGCTAGGCGATTCCAGCATCAATTTCAAGATGTTCGTATGGACCAATGCATCCAAGAAGGCTGATGTCATCAGTGATGTTCTGCGCACCATTTATGACACGCTGAACCAGAACGGCATTGAAATTCCATTCCCACAGCAGGATGTGCATATCAAGCAATAATGACATTATATGTTAAATAATTGGTTAAAACATACTGTTATATAAAATATTTACTACCTTTGCAAGGTAATATGTAAAGCTAACAACTTATATGAAACAGACATTCATTGCAGGTCCTTGCGTTATCGAATCGGCAGAATTGCTCGATACTGTTGCTGCAGAGTTGGTGGAAATCAACAAGAAACTAGGGACCGATATCATATTCAAGGCCTCGTTTGACAAGGCCAACCGCACGTCGCTGAAGTCATTTCGCGGACCTGGCATTGACCACGGACTGCTGATGCTGAGCGATGTAAAGTCGAAATACGGGTTGCGCGTAACCACTGACATTCACGAAGCTTGGCAAGCACAGCCAGCAGGTCAGGTGTGCGACATCTTACAGATACCCGCTTTCCTGTGTCGGCAGACTGATTTGCTCATTGCAGCAGCCAAGACTGGACGCACAGTGAACATCAAGAAAGGTCAGTTCTTGAGTGGAGAGGATATGCGCTATCCTGTAGAGAAAGCCCGCGAGGCTGGTGCCACAGAGGTATGGCTGACAGAGCGTGGCAACATGATGGGTTACCATAATCTGGTGGTTGACTTCCGTAACATTCCAGAGATGCTGGAGATTGTCGACAATGTCATTATGGACTGCACGCATAGCGTTCAGCATCCAGGAGGAGCCAATGGCAAGACCGATGGAGACAGACGCTACGTGCCCCAGATGGCAATGGCAGCAAAGGCCTTTGGAGCCACAGGATGGTTCTTTGAGGTACATCCCAACCCTGACCAAGGTCTCAGCGATGCTGCCAATATGCTGGAACTGAGTGCGCTTTGCGATTTGGTCGCAAAACTATTGAATAATAATGAAAAGTAGAGAATACGCTATACAATGTATCAAGGACGAGGCACAAGCGGTGCTGAACCTGATACCTCAGATGGACGAGGACTTCGACCGCGCTGTGGAATTGATCCTTTCCTGCAAAGGGAAACTGATTGTCACAGGCGTAGGCAAAAGCGGACATATCGGAGCGAAGATAGCAGCTACGCTGGCTTCTACGGGTACGCCCTCGTTCTTCATCAACCCACTCGACGTATATCACGGCGATTTGGGTGTGATGTCAAAAGGTGATGTGGTGCTCGCCATCTCCAACTCCGGACAGACTGACGAGCTGTTGCGTTTTATCCCCATGGTGCTACACATGCAGATTCCCATCATTGGAATGAGTGGCAATCCACAATCCCTCTTGGCAAAATATTCCACCTGCCATCTGAATGTCAGCGTGGAGAAAGAAGCCTGTCCGTTGAATCTGGCTCCCACGAGTTCCACAACGGCAGCATTAGTGATGGGCGACGCTTTGGCTGTTGCCCTGATGGAGAAGCGGAATTTCCAGCCACAGGATTTCGCACAATTCCATCCTGGAGGCGAGTTGGGCAAACGCCTGCTCACCACGGCTCAGGATGTGATGATTACGGAGCACCTGCCCATCCTGTCGTCAGACATGCACCTTGGCGAAGCCATCATCTTGGTAAGCAAGGGAAAATTAGGATTGGGCGTTGCAGTGAAGGACAACCAGATAGAAGGACTCATTACCGATGGTGACATCCGTCGTGCTATGGAGAAATGGCAGGCAGAGTTCTTCAATCGCACCGTGGCAGACATCATGACACGGACACCGAAAACGGTAGGTCCGCAGACAAAGATATCAGAGATACAGAGGATTATGAATAAGAACAAGATACACAATGTGCTCGTTGTTGACGACGCCAACCATCTCTTAGGCATTGTCGACCGCTATGCTTGTGTGCTGTAAAGATTAAAAGATAAAAAAATAAAAAAAAGGGAGTTAGAGGAATTAAGATATATGAAGACACTGAGAAAGATACTGTTAGCCCTGATGCTTGTACTGCCTATGGCAGCTGCAGGCGTTTATCTATTTAAGACGCTGGATGCCCGCAATGGTTTGACCATCAGTCAGATCAACTGCATCATGAAGGACTCGCGAGGATATGTCTGGCTGGGAACTCCAGCAGGACTCTATCGTTACGATGGTTACACCTTCCATAGTTTCCAATGCAACTCGCAGGACGGCTCTTCGCTGCCCGACAGCTACATTATCAGCATTCAGGAGACGCTGGAAGGAACACTTCTCGTCGAGACCTCTGCAGGCTATTGTGTCTATCATCCTCAGTCTGAGAACTTCGAGCGCGACATGAAGCAGACCTTCAGTCGTATGGGTATCGAGGCTGTTCCTAACGTTGTATATATCGATAGTCATAAAAATGTGTGGGCTTCCATTCCCAACAAGGGCGTTGTGGCTTATAACATGCAGCAACAGACCAGCTATGAGTTCAGCTATACCAATGATGCTCATGGTATTCCTCAGGGCAATATCTGCTCCATTGGCGAATGTCGCGATGGTGCCATCCTCGTCTATGAAGACGGAATGATTGTTTGCTGCGACATCATGCACCAGCAGCAGACCGTTTGGACAAACGACCAGATAGCCCGTGAGCATCTGCGCAAGAGCCCTACGCTGAAGGTATTCTCTGACCAGATGGACAATATCTGGCTCTATGGACAAGGAACCCTGATGCTCTATAACAAGAACACCAACACATGGAACACCACCATTGGCAACCAGTTGGGACTGACCTCTGTCAGCGTAGACCATAGTGTCAACGGAATGGCTGGCGACCGCAATGGCAACATCTGGATTGGTACAGACCGCACAGGCTTAATCCGCTCGTCCGTCAACAACCACGAGATGGAATATGTGGAGCCTCGCAGTTCCAACAGCAATTTGAAGGGTCAGGATGTTGTAAGTATCCAGAGTGTTTACATCGACGATACCGACCTGCTGTGGATTGGTACGGAAAAGTCGGGTCTGGCTTATTATGGCAGCAACATCTATAAGTTCGACACCGATTTCAGTGGCGATATCACAGCATTGGCACAGGATAAGAACGGAAAGGTATGGTATGGTACCGGCGACAAGGGCCTTATTGGTTACGACGGCGCCTTAGCCAGCCATAAGGTATCCGTCATGACCACCACGCCCGATGGTAGCCTGTGGGTAGGTTCCAAGCAAAACGGACTTACACGCATCAGGAATGGCGTAAGCACCCTCTACTCAGTAGCTCGCGACAGCATGAAAACACTGATTGATGACCATATCAACGCACTCTGTTGCGATAATACAGGCAATCTGTGGATTGCCACCAACGGAGGCTTGCAGGTGTATAATCCGAAGGTAGAATCCTTCTCGTCCTACACCCGTGAGAACGGTATGCTGAATACCAACAATATCACGTCGCTGTTCTATGGCAAGAACAACAACCTGCTGATTGGCACTTCAGAAGGTCTTGTCATCCTCGACCTCAATACGCGTGAAAAGACGGTGCTGACGGGAAACTCCACGAATCTTTCAACCTTCACCAACAACTATATCACCCAGATTTTCGAAGACTCTCGTGGTCTGCTGTGGGTAGGCACGCGTGAGGGTATCAACATCCTCAACCCCGACAACGACGAGCTGAGCTATATCACAGAGAAAGACGGACTCTGCAACAACTCTATCTGTGGTATTGCAGAAGACAAGAACCATAGCATCTGGATTTCTACCAGCAATGGTATCAGTCGTGTGGTTGTACAGCGTAACCACGAAGATGCCTCTTTCACCTACGGACTCTACAACTACGACATCAGTGACGGTCTGCAGAGCAACGAGTTCAATATGGGTGCCATCCTCACCAAGCAGGATGGTGAAGTGCTCTTTGGCGGACTCTATGGTGTCAACTGGGTACGTCATGGAAATAAAGACGAGCAGGAATCGCTGCCTCGCGTTATGCTGACCCAGCTCTTTGTCGGTGAGAAGGAAATCCTGACGGGTATGGAGTATGACGGTAACGTCATTCTGCCACAAGCCCTCAACGAGAGCAATAAGATAGAGCTGAACAACAACCAGAGCACCTTCACTATCAAGTTTGGTGCTGGTAACTACAACCAGGGCGAGCGCCTCCAGTTCATGTATTGGATGGAAGGTCTCGACAATGACTGGCGCAATGGTGATGCCCTCTTGCATGGTGTAAAGTTCCATGAACTGGGCAGTGGCACCTACACCCTTCACGTAAAGGCTGTCAGTGCCGATGGTGCTGTCAGCAATCAGGAGCGCACCTTGCAGATCATTGTGGATCGTCCTTGGTGGTTGTCTTGGTGGATGCTCACCGTTTATGTCATCATCCTGATTATCATCATCGCTATCTGGCGTTATGGTATCAAGAAGTTCAAGACTATCTGGCGACGCAAGAAGACCGTTATCGACGAGTTGGTGCGCCAGCGTGAGGAAATCAAGCTCACCAGCGACGAACTTCGACAACCTATGGCTCGTATGACGACCATTATCGGCAATATGGCCGAACGCGAAACCTCTATGGAGGGCCAAGAGCAGCTGAACTCGCTCCACTTCCAGATGTTGCAGATTATCACTCGCATCTCTGAAATGCAGAGCACCCTCGAGAATCCGGAGAAGAAGGCAGAGTCAAGCGCTAAGGACCGTCTCGAACTGAATGATAGTGGTGAGGTAGCTCTGACAGCCATGAGCACCAGCGATATGGCCACAGACATCAAGGCTCTTGAGATTGACGAGCTGTCGAAGAAGTTCAGTATTGTACTCATCGACAACAACCGCGAGTTCCTCTCCTTCATGAATGCACACCTGCATAAGGTTTACGACTTCCACATCTACGATAATGTGAAGGACGCCCTGCCCGATATCGACACCCTCAATGCTGATATTGTGATGTGTAAGCAGGATATGGGCACCATGACGGGTAGCGAACTCTGCAATCAGTTCAAGTCGGATGTGCGTCGCAGCAAGACCAAGTTCATCCTGCTTACCGATGGTGTCTTGACTGAACAAGATATGGCCGACCAGAACATCACGCTTGCTGCTGACGATTATATCGCCAAGCCTTTCAACATCCAGGAGGCTGTGATGCGCATCAACAAACTGTTAGGTCTTGCTCCTATCGAGATCAACCAGAACGTCATCGAGGGTAAGGAGACACGTATGCTCGAAGGTCAGAATGCTAGTATGACCACCTCGACGATTAGCTATGAGAACATCCAAGATGAAAGCATCTATCAGGGTAAACAGAGCGCTGAGGGCACAGAGACTCCCGAACCGGAAGTCCAGCCTGAGGTTGAGGAAGCCCCTGCTCAGGAGCAAGTCAACGTATTGGCACGCTATTACGACAACAACACCATTGGCGACTATACCATGAGCGGTCTTATGGATCAGCAGCTCATGCGCAATGTCGAACAATTCGTCTTGCAGAACATGAGTCGTGGACAAATCAGTCTCGACGAGATGGCCAGTGCTATGGGCATGGGTCGTGTACCCTTCTTCCATAAGATTCGCAGCATCACCACCAAAACGCCCGCTGAGGTGGTTCGCGAATTGCGTCTGAAACATGCCTGCACGCTGCTCGTCAACACCGATATCAACATGAGCGAGTTGGCCATCAATGTAGGCTTCATGACTGCAGAGAATTTCATCAACGTCTTCAAGGAGAAGTTTGGTATGACACCATTGGAATACAGACTGAAAAACAGAAAATGAGAAATGAGGAATGAGAAATGAGAAATTAAAATGAAGGAATGAAGTAATGAAAAAGAACATCATGAAAAGAATAATGCACAATGTCAAAAACATCAGTGTGCGTAGAACATTTCTACATTTATCATTTACATTTCTCATTTCTCATTTCTCATTTCTCATTTGCCCTGCTCAAACCACCGACTCTCTCATCGTTGAGACCCTGCGCCAGAGTAATATCCGTTTCTCGCACGACAATAGTGTGACGCTGTTGCTCTCTGGTCAGGAGAAGTTCGACGATATGTTCCAAGCCATCCGTCAGGCTAAGAGCAGCATCCACCTGGAGTATTTCAATTTCCGCAACGACTCCATTGCCTCGCTCCTTTTCGACATTCTGCGCGAGAAGCGCAAGGAGGGTGTCGAGGTGCGCGCCATGTTCGACGGTTTTGGCAACGACTCCAACAACCAACCCCTGAAGAAGTATCATCTGGAGGCCCTCCGCAAGGACAGCATTGATATTGTGGAATACTCCCCCATCCGATTCCCGTGGGTCAACCACATCTTCGGACGCGATCATCGTAAGATTGTGGTTATCGACGGACAGATAGCCTATACAGGAGGCATGAACGTAGCCGACTATTATATAAAAGGTACGGAGCAGGTGGGCGAATGGCGCGATATGCATTGTCGCATTGAGGGCGATGCTGTCAACGAACTGCAGGCCATCTTCATGCGCATTTGGAATCGCACTACGGGCCAGAACGTCAGCGGCATGAAATACTACCGTGGAGGCACCCTGACTAAGTTCTCCGACCTGAAGCCCGACACCACCTATACCAAAGGTCGTAAGATGGTGGGCATCATCAATCGTGAGCCCCACGTCACGCCCAAGATTATGCGCACGTTCTATATCAATGCCATCAATCAGGCGCAAGACTCCATTCATATCATCAATCCCTATTTCACGCTCATTCCTTCGGTCACGCGCGCTTTGACACGAGCCATCCGTCGTGGTGTGAAGGTGGAAATCATGCTGTCGTCAAAGAGTGATATCCCCTTGACGCCCGATTGTGCCTTGTATCAGGCTCGTAAACTTCAGAAGCGTGGTGCCCGTGTGTGGCTCTATAAGCCGGGCTTCCACCATTCTAAGATTATGATGGTTGATGGGCGCTATTGCACCGTTGGCAGCACCAATCTTGATGCGCGCAGCTTGAAGTGTGATTTCGAGGAGAATGCCGTCATTGTCGACAAAGCCACCACCCGTGAGCTCGACGATATGTTCTGGCGCGATAAGCAGAAGAGTTTCGAGATGACCGACGAGACGTGGGACGAATTCCGCACGGGTTGGCAGAAGTTCCGCGGATGGTTTGCCCATTTGCTGCAGCCCTTCCTCTAATTGGTCAGCGACTTCTTTTTCACCCCATCATAACCAGCGCTTTCATCATGCGGATGTCTGTCTCCTTGATGCCTCGCATCTGGAGCCAGGCCTCGTCCAATGGCAACTCTGCAGAAGCACCCTGTTCCATTTCTGCCTTTGCATATTTCCTCAGCTGTTCAGCAGCCTTGTCAATGCGCCCCTGCAACCATAGCGAATAGCCATAGTTCAGATAGTCCGCAGGATTGGGGTTCTCCTGAGCCATCAGCTGCTGATACAAGCCCTCTGCCTGCTCCATCTTCCCATCGCTCGTCAGCGACCAAGCCAGCACGTGTGCCACATTCATGTCCTCAGGATGCTCGTAGTTTAGTTGGTACAACACCTTCTGCGCCTCCTCATAATCCTCCATGCTCACTTGGCACACCGCCTTGTTCAGCATATAGTTCCGCTTCTCGGGATAGTTCAGCAACAAGTGCTCATAAGCCTCCAGCGCCCCCTCATAGTCCTTGGCCTTAAATCGGTTGCGCGCATGTCCAGCCAGCGCCCGCTCGTTCTCAGGGTCCAGTTCCAGTGCTCGCTCGAAATCGCCTTTCCACAAGTAATAGTTCACGTCGCGCATCTCGCGTGGAATCGACATCATCAGCTGTTCGAAGGCCCTTTCCAACTTGCGTTTCTTCAATAGCTTCACCAAGGAGGGCTTACGCTCGTCCATCGGCGTGTGCAGAAAGAGTTCCGAGGTGATAAACAAGCCCGCAAACTGCTCCTCCTTGTTTTGGGGCACATACGGGTTGTAGAGACTCTTGTTGTTGGGAAACAGCATGAAGAAGCGGTACATATCCATCAAGTAGCTTCTGCGGATATACGCAGGGTTTGTGCGCTCCTCCTTGGGCACTTCCTGCATACCACTGGGCGAAAGCTCGCCTCGTTTCATCATCTGCACAATGTTTTCAGGCAGTTGGTGCAGCATTTGCTGGAAGGCTATCACGAACGAATATTTGTCGCTGTTGCAGAAAGGTCCTCGCAACATGGCTATCTCCAATAGGTGGAAACCCTCCAACTTATCTACATGCTCCGCAATGTCCGGATGCTGCATGTAGAACGGCACAAACCAGTTGCTCATGTCGTAGAAGAAAGGCGAGCGCTTCATCTGTGCAAATCCACTGTAGAAGATGTCGGAGCCCTGCTTCTGCATATCCAACATACGCTTCATTGATTCCTCCATTTTCTCCATGCGCTCCTCGGCTGCATCGGGGTGCAATATGTCCTCCAAGGGGTCATTCTCTGTTTCCACCAATCCCTCGTTCGTCAGCTTAAACGAATTGCTCTTCATTAGGTCGGGCATGATTTCCTCCCTGATTTTCTTGGTGTCGTTTCTTACATCCGTGGTGTATATCAGTTGCATCTGCAACTCCGTCAATTCGTCCACCGCTTTCGCGTCCTGCAGCAGCGTGTTGATGATGTCCTGCATCTCGGGATACACCCTTATCCAGTCGTCGTCAATGGCCAACGTCCATCCCACCAGCGCACGCTGTTTCACGTACTCGTCCAATGCCTGCGCATAGACATTCGTCAGGGTGCGGAATTTCACAATGTCGAACCTATTCATCAGCGACAATGTGATGGCCGACACCAGCAATTGCTGGTCGTTCGAATCAATGGTGGGCGACAGCAGCATCTCCTGCATCCCCTCCCCCACGTTCTCTGTCCATATATGCGTGGTCAGCACGTAGTTGAAGAGGGCGTTCATCTCCTGCTGGTGCTGCTTGTATATCTCTTTGCTCTTCTCCTTTCGCTTGTTTTCGGGCTCCAGACTCAGCATAGCCACCTCGCTCACAAAGTTCTCCATCTCGCCCTTGATGGTGGCTATCGACCACCGTTTGCCCTCCTGCCTTACACCCTTGTAGAGTGTCTGCAGATACGACGAACCGTTCATGTGCTTATAGATAGAGATGTTAGCCGCCAGCACGTAGAGTCGTTGCAACAGCCTCTGATACAACTCCTCGCGCTGCGGGTCGTTAGTGCCCTGTCTCCAGTGGTCTTCCATCAGCAGGTAGTCTGCTTTCAGGTCCAATAGTTTCTGCTGTGTCTGCGGATTAGGCCATGCAGCCAGATACGTCTCCGCCTCTGCAATAGCTAATCCCACATTGCCGGCTATCAGTTGATTAAATATTCGTTCCAGCGATTTATCTGTTGTTCCCATTCTTTTCCAGCCATTTTTCTGCTCGGTCCACATCCTCCTGTCTGGGCCCTTGAGCATGAATATATTTCAGGTTCTTGGGCAACGAGTCCACCAATTCAGCTTTCAGCTTCATGCGGTCTTTGATGAGGTTGCGATAGTACGCCACCCCGCGTTTGTTTATCGAGTCGCAAGCCTGGTTGTATGCCTTTACAAACAATTCCAGCTGCTTTCCTCTGGCTTGTCGCTGCATTTCCTTCTCGCGGAAGGCTATCACGCCCATCTGCCACCCCATGTCTCTGGTGTCCATCACCACGGGGTTCTTCATGGCGCGCGCCCATGTAGCTTGCGGTTCCGTCAGACAGAGCACATCCATGATGTTGTTCTGCAACATCTGCATCCTCACAAACACATCGTTCACCTGCACCTTGAACACGCGGTCCTTGTCCAACTTGGCCGAGTCGATGGCCGCATCTGCCAACATATCCGTCACCGAATAGCGCGTCATGGCTATCATCTTGTCGTCCAACTGCTTCACCTGCTTCACGCGCGAATTTCTGTTGCTTATCAGTTGCCAATAGGCGTTAGTTGTAGCCACATAGCGCAACTTCGTGCCCTGCTTAGCCATTCGTGCGGCCCTTACCAGGTCGGTCACCGAACCTTCCACCCTACCCCTCATCAGGGCGGTGTCGCAGTCCATCTGTGCCTTGTAGTATTTCAAGCGCACGCCCCCTCTCAGGGTGTCGTACAGGTGATAGTGCTGAGCCACAAACAGGGGCAGACAGTCCATCGTAGGCATCACAGCCACCTTCAGGGCTGCTGAGTCCTTTCGGGCTGCCTCCCTCCGCTGCTGCCTAGTCAGTCGCTTGGTTTCCTCGTAGCTCTGTCCACATGCTGCCATCAGCAGCACACCCAGGATGATTAAAACAGTATTTTTCACGAGTGCAATTCCAGTATGAATCGTGTACCCTTGGTGAATTGCGGGTCAATTTCCAGGTCGCCACCCATTTTCAGTGCCATTTGTCGGCAGATGGGCAGTCCCAAGCCGTCACCCTTTGTCAAGTCTCGCACCTCACGGAACGGTGTGAACACCTCTTCGCGCTGCTCTTCACTCATCGGGTTACCCGTGTTCGACACGAGGAACTGGTGTGAGTGTGCGCCACGCTTCTTGTATTCCAATACGACGGTGCCTTCTTCGTTCACATATTGCAGGGCGTTCTCCAACAGGTGGGTCAGAATGTGTCCCACCAGCTCCTTGTTCGTGGTCAGCGTCATCTTCGGAGCGTTCACGTTCAGTGTCACGTCCTTCTTGGCCTTGGCACGGATGGGCTCCATCAGCTCCTCGCAGAACTTGTTGATGCTCACCTCTTCCATCTCCACCTCTTCGTCCGAGTTCTCCAGGCTCGACAGCGTCTCGATATGGCTCGAGAAGTCCAGCAGGGCCTGCACCTCAGGCGTTTTCTTGTCCAGTTTCTGCAGTGTGGGCTCCAGCTGTGCCGATATGTTGCTGATGAACTTAGCCTTCTGGGCGTTGCTGTCATTAGCCATCTTGATGGTCTTCTTCTGCTTGCGTGTCAGCAGGATGAACCGCATCAGCACTACCGCACCGACGGCCAAGGCGGCAGCCAGCGCACCAGCCAGGATTGCCAGTCCCCAGATGATAGCCATGCGGGTGGTCAGCGAACTGTCCATATCGTCTATCGTTGCGTCGCGCTCCGTAATCTGCTGTTTCAGCGCCTTGATCTCGTCGGCCGACTTGATGGCGTTCACTGAGTCCTTCCACAGCATGTAGTTGTTGTACGACTGTGCCACGATGCTGGCATTGTTGCTCTTGCGTCCGTTGGCTATCAGCGTTTTATACACTTTGTCCACCTTGTCATACTCCTTCGAGGCGGTCAGCTTATTGGCCATTTCCTTGAACACCTCGTTGCCCTTGGCGTTTTGTCCGAAGGTGTAGTAATAGATGGCCTTGTTGTACAGCAGGTCGTTCATCACGTCGTCGTTGCCCGAAATCTTCGCGTGGTTCTCCATCACGTTCAGGTGCTCCTGAGCGCTCTGAGGTCTGTGCATGTTCATGTACATCTTCATGCGCTCCTTGCTTACCTCGTAGTGCAATGCAGCCTTCTCGCTGGGACTGATGGTCTTGCTTTCTATCGCCTGGTCCACTCTGCTCAGCAGGTCGAAGCCCTCTTGATACAAGCCCTCTCTCAGATACAGGTCATTTCCCTTGGATACACACTCTACGCCCTGCTTCAGACTGCCGTTTTTAAAGTAGTCCTCATAGGCACGGATGTACAGGTAGCGAGCTGTGATGAATGTCTTCTTCTCATACGCAGCCTCCGCATCTTTTTGCAGCTTATTCTTCTCAACAGCCTGTGCACTGGCCATGGTGCAACAGGCCAGCAGGCAAACCAACAAACTGATAAATCCTTTTTTCATCATATTCTTTATTTTTTCTTGTTTGCTTTTCAATACGGCTGCAAAATTAATAAATTAAAATGAGACTACCAAAGGTAGTCCCATCTTTTTACATTTCTCACGCCATACATGAGGTTACTCCCATCGTAGTTGCGATTGCTGTCAGTATGCTGATAAGCAACTGAATCAGCCATTTCCATGTCTCTTTCTTCATAACGTTCACTGTTCACTATTCACTGTTCACTATTCACTGTTCAGTTCTGTCCCAAGTCGCCACCACCGGTATTGCTGTTACCACCCTGGTTCTGGCTACCGCCATTCTCCGTAGATCCGTTCTCTCCGTTACCCGTAGATCCGTTCTCGGACGATTGGTGCTCACCACCGTCTTCCTCAATCTCTGCGTCGTCGTCGCTGGTCACGCGCTTCACCTCGTTACCGTTGCGGTCGTAGCAGGTAATCACCACGCTGGTATTCTTCAGCTCGTCCTTCAGGTCGCTGTCGGGGGTGAAGATGATGCGTCGGCTGGTAATCAGGTTCGACTTCACCTTGTTCACGTCCTCCACAGACTTGCTTCGCAGTCCGAAGCGCATGGTACCCAGTCCGGGCAGTGCCACGCTGTGGCCTTCGGTTGCCCATGCCTTGATCACCTCGCCAGCTGCATCCCAGCAGGCCTGCATCACACCCTGGCTCACGCCGCTGCGCAGAGCAGCCTCCTTGATTACCTTCTTCTGGTTCAGACTCGAGTACTGTTCAGGCGACATCACGTAGCGATAAACGCCAGCATCGTTCGGGTCCTTCGTAAACTTCAGCTTCTTCTCAATTGCTTTTACTCTCATTGTCATAGTTTTAATCTCCTCTTAGTTTTTAAATAGTTGATAATAATGAGCCCTTTTGGCTTACGCCGCTTTCCCGTTTAACGGGAATGACTCAA
>CACZMV010000009.1 GCA_902782305.1 uncultured Prevotellaceae bacterium | reverse complement strand
TTCACAAATACTATTAAATCAAAGGACAAAGTTACTCATAATTCCTTGATTATTCGTATATTTGCGCCCAAATTTAGAATAGTTTAGTAATATGACACATTTAATTGCACGAAGCCATCAGAACATCGCTGGAAAACTTCGGTCAGTTTGACCACTATGACCCTAAGGACAATTTCGAGCAGCGGCATGTCGACATTGTTCCTCTATATGCATTGAGCAATCTTGAATTGTAACAAATTAATCCGGCAAAGGTATAACAGGCTGATGAAGCCTTTTTTCGTAGCACTAAATACCTACTTCTTGTTAATCTGCTTTTGCTGGCTTACACTGGTGCGCAATGCTTAAAACACCGGTTTTAGGTATTGTGCACCTTATTTATTTGTCGTACCTTTGCAGCCGACTAAAATGTATCAACTATAAAAAAATATTGAGTTATGGGACTATTAAAAACGTTTTTCACCAACTGTGCCTGTCCGCAAGGACGGATGGGACGTTCGATGCTGAAGTTCATGAATCTATGTCATGCTCCGCTGACGAACTGGGGACTGAAACTGGTCAACATTCAGGACGGCTGGACGATGCTCGATATCGGCTGTGGCGGCGGTGCCACCTTACAACGGCTGCTGAAACGGAGCGAGGGTTCAATGGTCTATGGCATCGACATCTCTGAGGAAAGCGTAGCGAAAGCCAAGAAAGTGAATGCAGAGGTGCTCGACAAACAGGTATTTGTCACTCTGGGGTCAGCCGAGAAACTACCTTACGAGGATGGGAAGTTCAACCTCGTAACGGCTGTAGAGACCGTTTATTTCTGGCCCAATCTGCCTAATTGCCTGCGAGAGGTGCACCGTGTACTGAAGTCTGGCGGCAAGTTCGCCATCTTGGTAGAAGTGGTGGATAGCGATTCTAAGTGGACGAATGTAGTGGAGGGCATGACAGCCTATTCGCCGGAGGATTTGAAAAGGTTGCTTGACGAAGCAGGTCTAACTCAAACGGAAATCCACCGTAAGAAACCAACGTATGCCACGATTTTAGGAGTAAAACCTTAATTTGCAACCCAGTTGCAAAAACTTCACCGTACCTTTGTACCGTCAAACGAAAGAATATAAATTATGGCAGACAAAATTAAGAGTTCGTACAAGTTCAGCAAGAGTTTCTACGATGTCCTCGACTTCCACGTAGAAGGAGCCATGTTATACTTCAGGGCAAAAAAGAGAAAATAATATCTTTTATTGTACCTCTGGCTTCGCCGAAGGTACTCTTGCTCGGAAATACTCAAATAAATTTGGTATTTCACTCGCTTATTCGTACCTTTGCACCCGATGGATATACAGAGTTTCTTCATATCGCTTCTGAACGTGGTCTGCGAGATGGCTCCCTACCTGCTATTGGGATTCTTCATCGCAGGAGTGCTGCATGTATTCGTGCCGCAAAAGTTCTATGCCAACTATCTTTCGCGTAACAATAAGCTGTCCGTTGTTTGGGCGGCGCTGTTGGGCATACCCCTCCCGTTGTGTTCATGTGGAGTCATCCCTACGGCTATAGGACTAAGGAACGAGAAGGCGTCGAAGGGAGCCATTGCTTCGTTTCTCATTGCCACTCCACAGACAGGCATCGACTCCATCTTGGCAACTTTCTCGCTGATGGGACTTGGCTTTGCCATTATTCGTCCTACAGCGGCACTTATTACGGGTGTCTGCGGTGGACTGCTGGTAAACCGTTTGGTTCGTGAGGATGACGTGAAGGAGGATGTGGACGTTGCATGCCAAGTAGAAAGCGGAAACAGGATTTGGCGTGTACTGAAGTATGCTTATTATGATATGCTTCGTGACATAGGCCTGCGACTTCTTATCGGACTTGTTGTTGCGGCATTGATTCAGGTAGCAGTGCCTGATGAATTTTTCCTCAGTTTCGGCAGTCAACCACTGTTGCAGATGCTGGTAATCTTGGTTATCGCCGTACCGATGTATATCTGCTCGACGGGTAGTATTCCCGTGGCAGCAGCCCTGATGATGAAAGGACTCTCGCCAGGAGCGGCACTAGTGATGTTGATGGCCGGGCCTGCGGTAAATCTCGCCTCTATCCTCGTGGTTCATAAGTCGATGGGGCGTCGCTTTACATCGATTTATCTGATGACCATTGTTGGTTTCGCAGTTTTATTCGGCCTGCTGCTCAATGCTACGGGAATCGACTTCACCGTTGCCGATCAGGATGCTTGCTGCATGAATGCATCCGTCCTGCCCAATCCGTTTAAAATTGTTTGCGCCACAGTATTAACATTATTAATTATATTTGCTCTTATGATGAAGTTTTTCAGCAAGTTTAACGCCCAAAAGCCCTTAGACCCCGACGTGACCGTCTATCGTGTCGAGGACATGCATTGCAGCCATTGCGAGGCAGCCGTAGTCCGTGCCGTCGAGGATCTGCCTGGCGTAGAGAAAGCCAAGGCCAGTGCCTCTGCCAACACCCTCACCATCAAAGGCCCTGCTACGGAAGAGTCTATCCGTAAAGCTGTTGAGGGTATCGGTTATACGTTTAAAGGAAAAGCTTGAAACAAAAATGAAATACCACAAAATGCTGTAAAAATCCATAATTGTTTGGAGATTCTGAAGCCGCAATATATTTTGTTTTAAAGTCTTTCATTCCTTCTTTTTCTTGGCGTTGGCATTCAATTTCAGAATCTCGCCCCAGCGTGTAGTGGGATTGGGGCTCTTAAAGTCGTGCTTGATGGCGTTGGCGAAAACATCAGCCTTACCCTTGCCGTCTTTCTTGGTATATTGCTGGGGTCCGAGGACGATAGTCTCGCTTCCATGCAGTCGGTTAATCCTATCTACTACCTCATCGAGTCGCTTCATTTTCTGGAACTGTTCAGCGTTGATGTCGAAGAGAACCTGCTGAATTGAAGAGTCGGCACCGATGCCCATAACGATGACTCCAGCCTTCTTGTACTGATAGCCCTGACGGAAAATGTTCTGCAGGACTTGGTTTGCTGTCTGTGTAATAGTTATAGTGGAACTTGTTGGCGTTATCAGTTTGGTTTCCTGAAAGTTCCAGTACTGTGGTAAATCCTCGCGGAAAGCATTCGTATTCAGGAATACACCAACAATCGAGGCCACCGTGTTCTGCATTCTTAGCTTCTCTGCACAACGAGCGGCATAGTTCGATACATACCTCGAAATATTCAGGGGTGTCAATCTTGAATACCGGATAATCGTCATTGGCAGGACGCAGTTCGATATAGCCATCGTTCTTATGGGTCAGATCCAGGTATTTCATCGTGAAACCTTCGCCTCTCCACCAAGCCACGACGATAGAACTATCATGTGGCTGAACGGCTCTGTCAATGATTACACGGTCGCCATCAAAGATGCCAGCGTCTTTCATTGAATCACCTTCAACATCACCATAAAAGGATGCTTCAGGATGTTTGATATAGTCACGGTTGAAGTCCAGCGTCTCATGTGAATAGTCATCTGTCAAAATGGGGAAACCTGCTGCAACTCCAGCATGTTCCAACTCCAGTTTGGTGTCAAAGACACCTTTGATTATCTTGATGTTACCCATAAATACTAATAATTCTCAAAACTTGGCACAAAGATAGTCATAATTCAGTGAAAACGAGTAAATTTGCAACATAGTTTAAGAATCAAGACAAGAAAATTATGAAAAAGGTCTTTTTTATCATGCTGGCTCTCGCTATTACTGCAGGAGTTTCAGCACAACAGAAATCAGAGGCTCAGGCCGCCATCAACAACATTATGACGCGCACCAGCATCCGACAGTACACCGATGAAACCGTCTCGAAGGCCGACATCGAGACGATGCTCCGTGCCGGAATGGCTGCACCTACAGCCGTCAACCGCCAGCCCTGGCACTTCGTGGCTGTAACGGATAAGGCAAAGTTAGCCGAACTTGCAGGCCGCCGAGGTGGTATGATTAAGCAGGCAGGTGTCGCCATTGTCGTTTGTGGCAATATGGACAAGGCTATGCAGGGGCCGGGACAGGCTTTCTGGGTTCAGGATTGTTCAGCAGCTACAGAGAATATCCTGTTAGCAGCTAATGCCATTGGTCTTGGTGCCGTATGGACAGGCTGTTATCCAATGGGCGATCGTGTAGCCGAGGTCTCTAAGACGTTAAAGTTACCTGAGACTATCGTACCTCTATGTGTTATCGCTATTGGCCATCCCGCTGAACAGCCCGCACCAAAGGATAAGTGGAAGCCTGAAAACGTATCGTACAACGAGTTTGGAGGTAAAGCAGAATAATCAGATGAAAAGATTGGTAGCAATAGTGTGTCTGGTAATGGTCACAATGTCAAGTGCATTGGCACAACAAGCGAAAGACGTAACAAATAACAAAAGCAATATGAAAAGTTTTAAATCAACTGCGTGGCTGTTGCCACAACCCGTGCTGATTATCGGCACTTATGACAAAGAAGGTAAGCCCAACGCAATGAATGCTGCTTGGGGTGGTCAGTGGGATATGCACGAAATCATTATCTCGCTTGGTTCGCATCAAACGACTGACAACCTGGCTGTGAATCCAGAGTTGACAGTGGCTTTTGCTACTGCTGAGACGATGGTAGCTTCTGACTATGTAGGCATTGTCAGCGGCAGGAACACTCCTGACAAGATGGAGAAGACTGGCTGGACTATCGAGAAGGCTCCCAACGTGAATGCCCCAGTATTCAAGGAGTTCCCGATGACATTGGAATGTCGTGTAAAGCAGAAGATCGACGAGTCTGAGACTGGCTACTACCTTGTAGCTGAAATCGTGAACATCCTCTGTGACGAGAAGTACTTGGCCGATGATGGCAAGCCCGATGTCGAAAAGATGGGACTGATTACTTTCGATCCCGTTCACCATACCTATATCCAGCTTGGCAAGACTGTCGGCAAGGCATTCTCAGACGGCAAGCAACTGAAATAGGACATGTACAGCTTAACATATAAGGTAACAACTAGCACCTGCGACAGCGAAGGAAAACTGAAACTCTATTCAGCTCTCCAGATGATGCAGGACTGCTCAGAGATGTGGATTGACAGCGAGCCGGAAGTCAAGGACTACTTCTTGCAGCAGAATATGGCGCAGCTGTTGGCTACACGCCAGGTTGAGGTTATCCGTGTGCCTGACTACAAAGAGGAACTGACGGTGACGACCTCCGTCTATGGCATGAAGCCCATGTTCGGATTCCGCAATACGTTCATCTACGATGCCCAAGGGAATCCCTGCTACAAGACGTGGAGTATGGGCGCGTTCGTTGACAAGGTGGCTGGAAAGCTGAAACGTGTGGACGATGCGACCATACAATCAATGAAGCTGGAACCGCAGCTGGAGATGAACTACAAAGACCGCCGAATTATTCTGCCAAAGACAGATGGTGAAGTGCTGGAGCCGATTAAGGTGCTTCGTGCCGACATTGATTACAACAAACATCTGAACAATGCCAACTATGTTCGTATGGCGATGGAACTGTTGCCAGAGCATTTTGTGGTAAGCGGCTTACGGGTAGAATATCGGGTAGCAGCCAAGCTTGGTGATAGTCTGACTCCTACTATTTACAAAACAGCTGATGGCATCATCGTTTCTCTGTCTATAGGGAGTGAGGTAAGTGCCATCATTGAGTTTACATAACCTATGCCCAAGGAACGGAACAAGGCAGACGGCTATCGTGAGAAAGCTTACGAGGGCGATACCAAGGCGATGAATAACCTTGGAGTCTGCTACGAACGTGGCACTGGCGTAAAGGTCAGCCTTGAACTGGCGTTCGAATGGTATATGAAGGCTGCGGAATTGGGCGATGTCTATGGCTGCTTCAATGTTGGTGAGTGCTACTATCACGGCAAGGGCGTGGAGCAGGATGCAGTAAAGGCCTTCGAATGGTACATGAAAGCCGCTGACAAGGGTGACATGCAGTCGCAGGTGAACGTGGCTAATGCTTACTACCTTGGTGACGGTGTCGAACAAGATCATCATAAAGCTTTCCTTTGGTACAGGGAGGCAGCCTTCCAAGGCCATGTGCAGAGTCAGAAGAACTGCGGTGCAGCTTTTTGGAATGGCGACGGTGTAGAGAAAGACCTGTCGGAGTGTGTCTTCTGGTATGAGTTGGCGGCCAATGGTGGCGATGCCCAGGCACAGTTCGCCACAGGCTGGTTTCTGATGACTGGAACTGGTGTTCCACAGGACGAGCGCAAGGGCTTGAAGTGGATTCACAAGGCCACCTTCCAAGGCTATCAGCCCGCAATAGACTTTTGTAAGGAACATGGTTATAAATGGTATTGAAAGTATGATAACTATCGACACGACAAATATGTGTTCGCACCTGCAGCGCAAACTATTCGATGAGGATGGCATCTATCATCCTCTTTGGATAGCCATGCAGAATGATCCAGAACTGACTGCAGTAGTCCGCTCTCGTCAGCTACATATCTACCGCAATGGCAAGAAGGTGCTAGTACTGGCAGGTAAGTCTGCACCAAAGGTCATCAGGGAAGACTCGATTTGTGATCTTTTACAAATTGAGCGAATCAAGTGGATGGAGCAACGATTCAATAACGCCTTAGCTGCCATCAAAGATGAGTCTGCTGCTTCGTTGAAGACTATCAAAGAGGATGTTGCCGAACTCAGCAAATACTATGGCAGTGAATTGTGGAAACAGGACTTTGCTGCTGATGAAGCAGGGAATCTTCCCCCAGACCTCAAACGCGGAGTATTATCAGAAGATGGTATTTGGAATCTACTCTCTGACTATCGTGATATTCAAAAGAAGAAGCAATGAAGAAACGAAAAATCAAGTATTCGGCAATATTCTTCCTCTGCTGGTTTGTACTTTTGGTCTTGCTGGTGGATGGAGTCCTGAAGTTCCAGATGTTGGTTGACTATTTCGGGTCGTATGCAGTTATAGAAGTCGCATTGCTGCTGTTGGTTCTTCTACCAACACTTGCAGTTTACGCATTTACAAAAGAAAAAAAGTGATGGCAAATGCTCTGTTATATTATCTTATTCATCAATGTCGTGACCTTCCTGGTCTATGGCATTGATAAGTGGAAGGCTAAGCAAGGCAGCTGGCGCATATCGGAAGCAACTTTGCTGATACTTGCTGTTTTCGGCGGTAGCATCGGGGCTTTTGGCACAGATAGCACTTATTTATTTCATCTGCAACTTTTCGCATCGTTCTTACGTCTAACAGATAGAGATTGAAAGAGAACGAACATGAAGCTATTAGGAAACATCATCTGGTTGATCTTTGGCGGGCTGCATACTGCCATTGAGTATTTCATCGCAGGACTGGTTCTGATGATAACCATCATCGGCATCCCGTTCGGTTTGCAGAGCATGAAGTTAGGCGTGCTGGCCATCTGGCCGTTCGGTTCGAAGGTAAAGTGGAAGGAATCGCAGCCTGGCTGCCTGAGCATGTTCATGAATGTGCTGTGGTTCTTTGTTGGCGGCATCTGGATCTGCCTCACTCATATCTTCTACGGCCTGCTGCTCTGCATCACCATCATCGGCACACCATCATCGGCATCCCCTGGGGAAAGATGCACTTCCGGCTGGCAAAGCTGGCCCTGTCACCATTCGGAATGGAAGTCGTATAGCCCATGAACAAAGACGAGAAACGTGAACTGCAGCGCAAGCGGCTGATGGAGAACAAGGCCTATCAGACGATGAACGGCCTGACACGCTACATGGATCGATACTATCTCGATGCACTTATTGGCATCATTCCTGGCTGGGGTGATGCCATTGCCTTGCTCAGTGTCGTGCCGTTCGTTTATTTCTCATCGAGAGTCATCAAGAGCATCCCTCTGACACTGGCCGTCTTGAACAATGCCCTCCAGAGCCTGGCAGTCAGCCATCGTTCTCATCGTCCTGCTCTTGTTCATAGCCCTGATGATATGGGCACTCGTCAGCTTCGGCAGCTACCTGTATTCATTGGTAACATCCATCTTCCGATAAGAAAATATTGGCTTACAAAAAGTTTGCAAAGCCTCTTAGAATCCCTTATAAATAGGGGAAACTTTGCTGCCGCACAGGCTGCTGTTGAGGAGTAATCCTAAACAATTTAATAAGTAATAAGGCTCGGAAATTTCCGAGCCTTATTTGTTTTATATCAGATGGAAAGATTTATTTTATATCAGATTAAAATGTCGTAATGCATTCAGAATACCATCTTCGTCAACGGATGAAGTAGTATAATCGGCATTCTGTTTTAATGATTCAAGTGCATTGCCCAAAGCTATGCCGATGCCTGCGGTCTTAATCATAGAAGTGTCGTTACCTCCATCGCCAAAAGCTATGGTGTATTCTGGATTCAGGTTCATGTAGTGGGCCATCGTCAGGATTCCTTCGCCTTTATCGGCACCCTTGGCGGTTACGTCGGTAAAGGCAGGATGCCAACGACCTGAGGTACAACAAGGAATATGAGCCATGAACTCACGCTCATAATCGGCAGAGAAGAAAGGCGTCAACTGGAGAATTCGCTGTTGCATCACTTTCTCAATGGGCTTCGCTTTATTAAGATTCTCGACGGCAATCTCTTGACGGAAAATCCTATCAACCTCACCATGAGGATCCAATACTGCCACGTCTTTTTCTCCCACAACAATTAGTCCGTAGTTTTTCTCTTGTGCATCGTTAACCACCCATTGGGCTGCTTCCTGGGGAATATTTTTGCAGCAGACCACCTTGTCGTTCACGAAACAGAGTGCGCCATTGATGGTCACATAACCGTCTATCAGGTGTTCGATAGCTCCCAGATTGGTAATAATCAAAGGAGGGCGTCCTGTAGCAATGAATACCTTGTGACCATTGGCCTTGGCCTGTGTCAGTGCAAAGATGGTGGAAGATGGAATCTGATGAGTCTTGAAGCTAACCAGCGTTCCATCGATATCAAAAAACAGTGAGTATTTTTCCATTCACCTATAGGATTCGTTATCTTTTGTCCTTGGATTCATTACCTGTTGTCCTCGTATTCGCAATTCTTGTATTGCTCTTTGGGGAATTTGAACAAATCGTCGCTGATGCCTCCTATTTGGAAGTTGCTAATCTTGATGGTGGTATGGAATATTCCTACTTTGATTCGAATGCTGGTGGGGTATTGGGTTCGTCGGTCTAACATCACACGAGCCTCTTTAATACCCTTTACGCCCTTTTTCGCCTTCAGCGTGATAGCGATTCCTTTCTTTTTTTCATCCTTAATGCTGTAAGTGTAGTTGTCGGGCACGAACTTGAACTTCGTGGCATATTTGTCACGGTCGTCTGAGTGGGCATTGTAAATGGTCACGCGATTTTTCTTTCGCTCATAGCGATAGTACGTCACGTCGTCGTTCCAAGCAATATATTTCTCATCGATAAACTTGCTTTTTTTCTGCTTCATCCATATCGTACCCTCTGTCTTATAGATGCCGATGATGTTTACCTTATAATGCAGCGTGGCTCCCTCGTCGCCATATACCTTATTATATATATCCATGAACATCCTACGAGCCTGTTGCGCGTTGGGAGTCTCATGTTCTTGTGCCTGAATACTTAAAGCAGCACACAAAATACCTAATATCAATAAATACTTTTTCATAACGGGGTGCAAAGGTAGTGCAAACCGAGCGAAAAACCAAATTTATTTTTGTTTTTCTGAGGTGCAGCCTACTTTCTCCAAGGGAGAAAGGTACAAAAAATAATCCACAACCAAATGATTGCGGATTATTTTTATGAAGATGTAACAATTGACGGGTTACTTCTGTACGGGAATCTTATCAACTCTCTTCTGATGGCGTCCGCCTTCGAAGGTAGCCGTAAAGAACTCGTCCATAATCTTGCGAGCCATATTGTTGTCGATGAAACGTCCTGGCATTACCAGTACGTTGGCATCGTTGTGCTGACGGATGAGATGAGCAATCTCAGGAATCCAGCATAAGCCGGCACGTACCTTTTGGTGTTTGTTCAGCGTCATGCTGATACCCTCGCCACTGCCACAGATGGCAATACCCGGATACACCTCACCACTCTCGATGCCCTCAGCCAATGCATGGCCAAAGTCTGGATAATCAACGCTGGCATCACTCCACGTACCATAGTCCTTGTAGGGATAGCCCTTCTCCTCCAGGTATTGGAGCACGAACTTCTTCAAAGGGTAGCCTGCGTGATCACAGGCTACACCAACTGTTTTTACTTCCATGTTTAATATTAAACATTAAAGATTAAACATTTAATTATGCGAGTAACTTCTTAACCTGCTCGTAAACATTCTGACCAGTAAAGCCAAGTTTCTCGTCGAGCACCTTGTAAGGAGCAGAGAAACCGAAGCTCTCGAGTCCCCAAACAGTACCGTCGGCACCTACCAGGCCCTCGAGGTTCACGGGCAGACCGGCTGTGAGACCGAACTTCTTCTTGCCTGCGGGCAGAACACTCTGCTGATACTCCTTGCTCTGGCTGCGGAACAGACCCTCAGAAGGAACGCTGACAATGCGTACCTTCACGCCGTCCTCGCGGAGCAGCTTAGCACCAGCCTCCAGGGTAGAAACTTCAGAACCAGAAGCCAACAGAATGACGTCGTAGTTCTCGTCTGAGCCAGCTACTACGTATGCACCCTTGGTAGCCTGGTTATAGTCGTTGCCCTCGGGCAGCATTTCAATGTTCTGACGAGAGAAGATGAGTGCGGTAGGCGTATCAACGTTCTCCATAGCCATACGCCAGCAAACGGTGGTCTCCTCGGCATCAGCAGGACGAACTACCAATACAGAGTTCTTGCCGTGGTGGTTCTTCAGTTTCTCCATCAGACGAATCTGTGCCTCCTGCTCTACGGGCTCATGGGTAGGACCGTCCTCACCAACGCGGAAGGCGTCGTGAGTCCAGATGAACTTCACGGGCAGTTCCATCAGGGCAGCCATACGAACAGCGGGCTTCATGTAGTCAGAGAATACGAAGAACGTTCCGCAAGCGGGGATAACACCACCGTGCAGAGCCATACCGATACAGCAGCAAGCCATTGTCAACTCAGCCACACCAGCCTCGAAGAAGGCACCGCTGAAGTCACCGCGAACGATGTCGTGGGTCTTCTTCAGGAATCCATTAGTGTTATCAGAGTTAGACAGGTCGGCAGAAGCGCAAATCATGTTAGGTACCTGTTCAGCCAGCTGACCCAGAACAGCTGCAGAGGCGCTACGGGTAGCGCTGCCAGCCTTCTGTTCAACCTTGCTCCAATCAATCTTTGGAGCCTTGCCACTGAACCACTCCTCTAGTTGCTTGGCCTGTACGGGATGTCCCTTAGCCCACTCAGCCTTCTCAGCATAGCGCTGAGCAACAATCTTCTTCAGCTCCTCAGCACGCTTTGCATACAACTCCTTTACCTCAGGGAAAATCTGGAAAGGATTCTCAGGATCAGCACCCAAGTTCTTCATGGTGTTAATGTAAGCGTCACCACCGAGAGGAGCACCGTGAGTAGCGCAGTTGCTCTCATAAGAGCTGTTGTCAGCCTTGCGGGCACCCTTACCCATGATACAATGACCAATAATCAGACTTGGACGCTCCTTCTCTGCTTGAGCCTTCTTGATAGCCTCACGAATCTGGTCAACATCGTTACCATTAATCTTCTGCACATACCAACCCCAAGCTTCGTACTTTTTGGCGGTATCCTCACAAGTCACAACCTCGGTCTTGGTAGACAGCTGGATGTCATTAGCGTCGTAGAACATGATGAGGTTGTCCAGCCCCAAGTTACCAGCAATACGTCCAGCACCCTGAGAGATCTCCTCCTGTACACCACCATCGGAAATGTAGGCGTAGATAGTCTGGTTCATGACGTTGCCCAGACGAGCCTTCAGGAACTTGGCAGCGATGGCAGCACCTACGGCAAAGGTGTGACCCTGTCCCAGAGGACCAGAGGTGTTCTCGATACCACGCTCAATCTCGCGCTCGGGGTGACCAGGAGTAACAGAACCCCACTGACGCAGGTTCTTCAAATCCTCCAGTGTGAACTTGCCAATCAGGCAGAGCTGGCTATAGAGCATAGGAGCCATGTGACCAGGATCGAGGAAGAAGCGGTCGCGACCCTCCCAAGCGGGATTCTCAGGATCGTAAACCAGGAACTCACTGTACAAGGTGTTGATGAAATCAGCACCACCCATTGCACCGCCTGGGTGACCAGACTTTGCCTTCTCAACCATCGAGGCAGCAAGAATACGAATGTTATCCGCTGCGCGATTCATGATTTTGTTGTCGTTTGCCATAATAAAATAATTAATAATGTATCTGTTAGATAAATTCTTGTCAGGTTATTAATACTTTTGCAAATTTACAAAATAAATTCCGTATAACTATCTTTTTTGCCAAGAATTTAAAGATAAGTAACGAAAAGCGAAGTAAAAGATACATTATAAATAATAAAAGCGGAGAACACATGTTGTGCTCTCCGCAAATAAGATTTGTTATACGGTATTTTACAGGATAGTCTTTACGGCCTCCAGCATGCCCTTCTCCTGAATCAGGTCGAGGAACAGCTTTACCATAGCGTTCAGACCAGCCACTTTGTTCAGGTCTTCCTGCCAGATGAACTCAGCACCCAGAACACCGTCAGCTACCTTCTGCGTGTCGCCAGTAGCCCACAGGTCCTTCAGCAGAGTCATGATCTTCTCGTCGTCGTTGGGCACAATCTCAACGCCATCGGCGCGCTTGCCACCCTTGTAGTAGGTGATGATAGCTGCCAAACCGAATACCAGACCCTTAGGCAGCTCTCCCTTGCGCTCCAGATAAGTCTTCACACCGGGCAGGTCGCGAGCCTGGAACTTGGGGAATGAGTTCAGCATAATGCTGGTTACCTGATGGTCTACGAATGGGTTGTCGAAGCGCTCCAGTACGTCGCCGGCAAACTTCTCCAGCTCCTCCATAGGCAGGTCGAGGGTCTGCATCAGCTCGTCGAACTGTACCTTGTGGATATACTTTGAAATGACCTCGTGGTTGCAAGCATCACGAACGATATTGACACCGCTCAGGAATGCAACGGGGCTCAGTACGGTGTGCGGGCCATTCAGCAGGGTAACCTTACGCTTGTGGTAGGGCTCCTCTGATGGTACGAACAGCACGTGCAGTCCAGCCTTGTCTGCAGGGAACTCGTTGGCAACCTCCTTTGGAGCCTCGATCACCCACAGGTGGAAGTTCTCGGCCTGTACTACCAAGTTGTCGCGATAGCCAATCTTCTCCTGAATCTGGGCAATCTCCTTGCGGGGGAATCCAGGAACGATACGGTCTACGAGGGTAGCGTATACGCCGCAGCACTCGTCAAACCACTTCTTGAAGTCTGCGGGCAACTGCCACAACTCAATGTACTTGTTGATGCAATCCTTCAGCACGTGACCATTCAGGAAGATCAGCTCACAGGGGAAGATGATCAGACCCTTTGTGGGATCACCGTTGAAGGTCTGGTAACGACGATACAGCAACTGAACCAGTTTGCCAGGATAGCTTGAAGCGGGCTTGTCCTCCAGCTTGCAGGCAGGATCGAAAGCGATACCAGCCTCTGTGGTGTTCGAAATCACGAAGCGAATCTCGGGCTGGTCAGCCAAAGCCATGAAGGCATCATTCTGAGAGTAGGGGTTCAGTGCACGGCTGATAACGTCGATGCGCTCCAGCGAGTTCACGGGCTTACCATTCTCACGACCTTGCAGGTTTACGTGATACAGGCAGTCCTGACCGTTGAGCCACTCAACCATACCCTTGTCAATAGGCTGAACGACAACTACAGAACCATTGAAGTTGGTCTTCTGGTCCATGTTCCAGATAATCCAATCCACAAACGCGCGGAGGAAATTACCCTCACCAAACTGAATCACCTTTTCAGGCATTACGCTCTTAGGAGCGAAGTTTTTGTTTAACGGTTTCAACATACTTGTAATTTGTATTTTGTTATAGTTTGTTTTTCAGATGCAAAGATAGTGATTATTTTCCGAATAAGTATCACTTTTTCACGAAATAAATACGTTAACGTTTGCGAATAATTTTCTACTGTTGCATCAGATAGTGTTTGAAATCGGCAAAGTCCTTGCTCATCTCTACGCTCTGTTTCTCGCCCTCCATGAAGGCACGCAGACGGGCAGGAATCTCGATGTCGGTACCCAGAATGCTGTCCACCTTCTCCTTGAACTTAGCCGGATGGGCGGTCTCGCAGAACACACCTATCTCGCCTTCTTGCAATCCTTCTTCAAGTGCTTTATAACCGCAAGCGCCGTGAGGGTCAAGCACATAGCCCGTTTCGCTATAGCATTGGCGCATGGTTTCTGCTATCTGTTCGTCCTTATAGGTAGCACCACTAATCAAGCTGCTAATACGCTCATGCGACTTCCCGTAGAGGTCGTAGATGCGGGCAAAGTTCGAGGGGTCACCCACGTCCATAGCGTTGGCCAGTGTCTGTATGCTTGCCTTGGGTTCATACTTACCCGTCTGCAAATAATTGTAGAACACATCATTGGCATTATTGGCAGCGATGAAGCGCTTGATGGGCAGTCCCATCTCATGACCGAACAGCGCCGCACAGATGTTGCCGAAGTTGCCACTTGGCACACACATCACCAGATTGTCAGCCTTGCCCAATGCCTTCATGCGAGCATAGGCATTGAAATAGTAGAAGGCCTGAGGCAGGAATCGTGCTACATTGATGCTGTTAGCTGATGTCAGCTTCATGTGCTGGTTCAGTTCCTCGTCCATGAAGGCCGACTTCACCAGCGCCTGACAATCATCGAAGACACCATCTACCTCGATGGCTGTAATGTTCTGCCCCAGTGTGGTAAACTGGCACTCCTGGATAGGCGAAACCTTACCCTTGGGATAGAGCACATAAACGTGGATGCCCTCTACGCCCAGGAATCCATTGGCCACTGCGCTACCTGTGTCGCCGCTGGTTGCTACGAGGACGTTTACCGTCGAGTTCGTGGCTGTGGCACAGCCACATGTAGAACCGCTACGACGGAGGAAGTAGCCCAGCAGTCGCGCCATGAATCTGGCACCCACATCCTTGAAGGCGAGCGTAGGACCGTGAAACAGTTCCAGCGTGTAGATGTTGTCTTTAACCTCTACTACGGGACAATCGAACGACAGCGTGTCGTAGACGATATCCTGCAACGCATCCTCGTCCACATCCTCTCCGAAGAAGTTGCTGGCTACGTTATAGGCAATGTCCTGGAACTTCATGTCCTGAATGTTGTCGAAGAAAGCCTTCGGCAGTTTCTCTATACGCTCTGGCATGTAGAGACCACGATCCTCGGCCAGTCCTTTCACCACTGCTTTCTGCAGGTCTGCGATGGGAGCTTTCCCGTTTGTGCTATAGTAATTCATATTGCTTAATTTATTTTCATTAGTTCGTTCATAAATTCATTCAGTTGCAAGAGTCCGTAACCACCACTGACGCAAGACACCTCGTCGTAATATTGCACCTCATCAGGAGTGATACCCTTGTGCCAGATGATGAAAGGCACGGGCTCTTTCACATGGATGCGCAGTTCTACGGGAGTGGGGTGGTCAGGCAGGATGGCCACACATACGGGTTCGTCCATCTGCTCGATGGCTTCCAGAATGGGCTTGATCAATCGCTTGTCCAGATAGTCGATGGCTTTCAACTTCAGGTCTATGTCACCATCGTGTCCAGCCTCGTCGGTCGCTTCCACATGTACGAATACGAAATCGTCCTTTTTCAGCGCGTCGATAGCTGCCTGCGCCTTGCCTTCATAGTTGGTGTTGGCCAATCCGGTAGCTCCAGGAACCTTGATGATGCGCAATCCCGCATATTTTCCAATACCCTGAATCAAGTCGACCGCAGAGATCACCGCACCGCTTTTAATCTGGGGATATTGTTGCATCAGCGTTTCCATAGAGGGACGATAGCCACCGCTCCAAGGCCAGATGCTGTTGGCCTGTCGTTCACCCTTTGCCGCTTTGGCTATATTATAGGGGTGCTTGGCCAATAGTTCCTGCGAACGCAGAATCAGTTCGTTGATGAGGTCGGCGGTTTCTTGAGCAGCGACGGAGTCACTGCCTACTAAACCTTCCTCAGGTTTTACCAGCAGTGGGCGCCAAGGCTCATTCGGATGGTCGTGGGGTGGGGCACAGACAATGTGCTTGTTGCCACCCTTGATCACCAGCAGATGGCGATACTGAATGCCCGTGATAAACTTCACGCGCTCACAGCCCTCCCGTTCGTTAATGGGTTTAGCCAGTGTCTCGTTCAGGTATTTTATCAGCACATCAGCATCCTTCGTCTCCAGATTTCCGCCGTTATGGGTGATTATCTTGCCGTCTTCCAGCGTGATGATGTTACAGCGAATGGCCATATCGTCGTCGGCCATCTCGTAGCCTATGGATGCTGCCTCCAAGGGTCCGCGTCCTTCATACACCTTGTTCAGGTCGTAGCCGAGAATAGCCGTGTTGGCCACCTCTGACCCTGGTGGAAATCCTTCCGGAACAGTCACCAGTCTGCCTGTACGTCCCTCGCGCGCCAATCGGTTCATGTATTCCGGACGCGCATATTGCAGCAATGTCTTGTTTCCCAAGCTTGCCACCTGATGGTCAGCCATTCCGTCGCCTAATATAATAATATGTTTCATGCGTACCTTATTATATATTAGCTATTGACATGATGTTGGCAAACACACCCGCAGCTGTTACGGAAGCTCCTGCACCATAACCCTGAATCTGCATGGGGTATTCTTTATAACGCTCCGTGGTGAGCAGCACGATGTTGTTCGAACCTTCCAGGTTGTAGAACGGATGATTACGGTCCACCTCCTTCAGGGCCACATTGGTCTTTCCGTGCTCCATCGTAGCTACAAAGCGCCAGCGTTTGCCTTCAGCCTCTAACTGCTGGCGACGCGTCTCAAAGTCGGCATCCAGCGCAGGCAACTTCTCCCAGAAGTCGTCTACCGAACCTTCAAAGTAGCTGTCAGGCACAAACAGGTGCTTTTCTACGTCCTGCTGCTCTACCTTATAGCCTGCCTCACGCGTCAGAATCACCAGCTTGCGAATCACGTCCGTACCACTCAGGTCTATGCGTGGGTCGGGTTCTGAATAGCCTTGCTCCTTGGCTCTGCGAACCGTCTCAGAGAACGGCACGTCGGCACTGATCTCGTTGAAGATGAAGTTCAGTGTGCCACTCAGCACCGCCTCAATCTTCAGTATCTTGTCACCCGAGTTGCGCAGGTCGTTGATGGTTCCGATGATGGGCAGTCCAGCACCCACGTTGGTTTCATAGCGGAACCACACGCCGCGGTCGCGGGCTGTCTTCTTCAGTTTGATATAGTTATCATAGTCGCTCGATGCTGCCAACTTGTTGGCTGCTATCACGCTGATGTTATGTTCCAGGAAGGTCTGATACAAGCCTGCAATCTCCTTGCTGGCGGTACAATCCACGAACACGCTGTTGAAGATGTTCATCTGGACGATGGCGTCGCCCAACTTCTGGTCGGGCAGGGGAGCGTCGTTTAATTGTTGCTTGTAGGTCGACAAGTCTATACCATCGCGGTCCAACAGATACTTCTTCGATGAAGCAATTCCTACCACGTTGAGTTTCAGTCCGTTGCGCTGCATCAGCTCTTCGTACTGCGAACGAATCTGTTCTATCAGCATACCACCCACCGTACCGATTCCGCAGATGAAAAGGTTCAGCACCTTGTACTCCGACAGGAAGAACGAATCGTGCAGCACGTTGAGCGATTTGCGCAGGAATCTGCCATCCACTACGAACGATATGTTGGTCTCAGAAGCACCCTGCGCACAGGCTATCACGCTGATACCTGAGCGTCCCAGTGTGCCAAACAACTTACCTGCAATACCGGGGGTGTGCTTCATGTTCTCACCCACAATGGCGATGGTGGCCAGTCCGCTCTCAGCGTGCATGGGGAACATGGCGCCCGTCTCTATCTCCTTGGCAAACTGCTCGTTCAGCACCTCTACGGCTGCTTCGGCATCCTCGTCGCGAACACCAATAGACGTAGAGTTCTCTGACGAAGCCTGCGACACCATGAATACCGAGATGCCTTTATTGGCCAGTGTGGTAAAGATACGACGGTTCACACCAATCACACCCACCATCGAAAGACCCGTCACCGTAATCAGCGTGGTACCTTTAATCGAGGATATACCCTTAATCGGTTTCTGGTCGTTCTCTATATGGTCTTTTATCAAGGTTCCCGGATGCTCAGGGTTGAAAGTGTTCTTCACCTTGATGGGAATGTTCTTCACGCAGACGGGATAAATCGTCGGCGGATAAATCACCTTGGCACCGAAGTTACAGAGCTCCATCGCCTCGATATACGACAACTCGTTGATGGTATAGGCCGTCTTGATGACGCGCGGGTCGGCTGTCATGAAACCGTCCACGTCCGTCCATATCTCCAACACCTCAGCGTCTATGGCTGCTGCAATGATGGCAGCGGTATAGTCCGAACCACCGCGCCCCAGGTTCGTCGTCTCGCCCGTGTCGCGGTCTCTCGAGATAAATCCAGGCACTACGGCCACCGTCTTGGCAGCTTTATCGTTACATATAGGAGCAAAGAACTCTTTCACCAACTTTACCGTCAGCTCTGAATCCAACGTATGCTTTCCGTTCTTGCGCTCCGTGCGAATGAAGTCACGGCTGTTCATCCTCACGCCACCTTTGACCAGTGTGGCTACGATGTTCGACGACAAGCGCTCACCATAGCTTACAATGGCAGCCTGCGTCTTCTCGCTCAGGTCGTGTATCAGGAAGACACCATAATAGATGCTCTTCAATTGGTCGAAGAGCTGGTCTACCTTATTAAATAAATCTACGCGTTTCTTGTCATCGGTGATGATGGTGTCTATCATCTGGTGGTGTCTGGTCACCATTGCGTCAAATTCCTCACGCCAACGATCATCACCCTTGAGGGCCATTTGCGAGGTCGCTATCAACTTGTCGGTAATGCCGCCAAGCGCGCTTACAACTACTACGACAGGTTGCGTCCGAGCCTCTGCCTCCACAATTTTCTTCAAGCTAAGAATGCTTTTCACGGAACCTACGGACGTTCCGCCGAATTTTAATACTTTCATATTTCTATGCTATTTATCTTGCCTTGACGGTACCCCTTGACAAGCGGGGCTTCATCCATCAGCGTTGCAAAATTAGCATAAAAAGTGGAAACCGCAAAAGAAAATGGCTTTTTTTACCTACATTCACGCTAAGTTTTTACTGAAAAGCAAACAGAATCCGAAATTATGTTGCAAATTTGCCCACGAATTAGGAATCATCTAACCTATAAGCTCGACCCCGCCACGGGCAAGTGGACCATCCGTTCCAATGGCGACATCTTCAAGAATGGCTCCCGTATCGGCAATGTCACCAACATGTCCGATGTCCGCAAGGTTGCCATTATCTATTTCTTCGAATTCTTCTAAGATTTTTCGATAATATTGATCAAATTAAGAATTGGAACCACCATGCAGTGGTTCCAATTCTTTCTAAATTCCCATACACGAGAACGTAGGCGCAAGTCCTGGATACTGGTTCCCATATTGAAGTCCTCTTCCTTCTCCTCTCCCTTTTTTATTAGCCGTGACAAGAAACGTGTGGAAGTCACGCCATAAATCGCTGTTTAATTTGTTAGTTAGAGGATACGTCCATATCTTTGCATACAAAACTCATGATTAGTCCAAATATGGAAAAACATAAACAATCAAATCAACAAGAATCAAATAGCCTTAATACAGCCAGGGAGTTTATTAAGATTGCTAAAAGTTACGCATATTTCAAGAAAACAGAAGGCTATCGTGAAGATGATTATACTCTCTTTGAAATCATTAATCAAGATGCTTGTCTTGATATTTGTAGCCGAGGTCCTGCCGATTATTATTATGAAAAAGCATACGAAATACTATGTGAAGAACTTGGTCCTAATCATCGGGATACTTTACAATTGATGGATGAGATAGTTAACTACCATATTAATAATCTGAAAAGGATGATGTTGGAGAGGTTTGTTTTCTCATCTATATTAATGTTTCCATTTGTATACATGATAACCCAAGATTATTTCGATTCATGGAATGAATTGATATCTTTTTACGTTATCTATGGATTTATCTATCTTTATTGGCAGATAGAGTTAATTCTTTTGTGTTTCATGGAAAAGCGCCGCTATCAGTCATATTATAAAAAAGGCATGACGACTGGAGAGTTTGACTCCAGTCATCATGCCTTAGTAGTGTAACAACGAAAAGTCCTCATAGTGAGGGCCGTCATGCCAGTATTCTGTAAAATCTTGAGAGCATGGAGGAAGGTCTTCACCTTGTCCTTCGCGAAATATCATTATTGTTTTCTGCTCTTTCCTGCACCTGCTCATCTCCTCATCCCATTCTATTTGGAGTTGGTCTGGATACCAATTACTGTCATATTTTTCACCGAAGAGATAGTGATAGGAGGTACCGAACGTCTCGCTGGTAAGTCGTTCCCAGTCATCAGTCCACCAGTATTCCTCATAGATTCCAAGTGCCTTGTAAAGGTCACAGCATCGTCTTATCAATACTTCGTATTCTGTTTCGGAAATAACATCTGTCAGTCTTACCCGTTTGTTATCGAACCAAACATATATCCAGTCATTAATGTCTTTGTCCTCAATCAACCCTGCAGTCAGTCCCCAAACCTTCAAGGCCCAAAGAAAGTGCCCTGTCTCTGCACAAAGATCACCGATATGCATACCTCTCATGAATTTCCATTTGCAACTGGCTGCACACCGGATGGGATGAATCGCCTGATTTACGATGTCTTTCAACAATCTGGCTTCAAGATGAGTAACAACACCATTGGGCATGCAACTGCACACCCGATAGGGAATTCTTCTTCTCATAATGCGTTATGAATTTAGTGTAACAATATATAAAAGAACTCTTTTCACCAGTCGTTTCTGACCAGTGGCTGACGGACACTAAAGTCCCAGAGTTGTTACACTTAATTCGGGGTGCAAAGATAATGTATTCTCTTCAATCAAACAAGAAAAATAGAAGAAATCTCCGAGACAAGATAATAGGTGTTGTCACGAGGTAGGAGTTTCATGAAATAAAAATACGCAAATTGTTGTAATGATAAAATATATTATGTATATTTGCAGAAAATTTTGAAAAAATGGACGGACAAGAGGCTATTATGACAAAGGACGTTGCGTATAAGATGAATTATGAACTGCAACTTGAAGGCACAAGTGAACCTACTACCAAACAGATGATTTGGGAACGTAAACTCTTGGACTTTACGTTGCGCAACAATTTGCTCAATACTCGTCTCGGAAAAAAAGTCGTTCCGTTCATTACTTTTGGTATCGAGCATTTAGAAGATCATTTGCAGAATAACGAGGATTATGTGATAATCCCTTCGCCTGGAAAGAAGATTGAACCGAATGACGAGGGCATGTATGACTCGCCACACCAGGCAGCGGAATATCAGAATTACGTTTCTGAGATGATAAAGGACAACAAAATTGCTTCCTATCTTACAGAGACGGAACTTCAAAGTGCTTTGACATACGTTTACAGAACGGCCCGTACCTCTTTGGAAGAAAATGGTGCCAATAGTCTGTTTTTGGCATTAGGAATGCTTCGATGGTTTGAGAATCCAAAGAGCGAACAGCCCCGCTATGCCCCTATTCTGTTATTACCTGTAGATATTATCCGCAAGAGTGGTAGCAAGTTTATTATCCGCAAGCGAGATGAAGACATCATCATGAACATCACACTTGTTGAGTTGTTAAGGCAGAACTTTAGTATAAATCTTGAGATGTTGAAGGAACTGCCAAAGGATGAGAGTGGTGTCGATGTACAGAAAATCTTTACCATTATCCGTCAAGCTATTGCAGAGCAGAAGAATTGGCGCATCCTCGAAGAATCCATGCTCGGATTGTTCTCGTTCAACAAGTTCGTGATGTGGAATGACATTCATTCCAACGCTGATTTGCTGGCTGAGAATACAATTGTGGCATCTCTTATTGCTCAATGCGACAAGCAGGAACCATTTGAAGAAAACGTGGACGCTCGCATTATTGATAAAACCTGTTCACCCAAGGACTTCTCAATACCCCTTGATGTAGATTCCTCGCAGATGGAAGCCATTGTTGAGTCGGGTAGGGGAAGAACGTTCATCCTGCACGGCCCTCCTGGAACAGGAAAGTCGCAGACTATCACCAATATGATAGCCAATGCTCTCTATCAAGGACGCAGGGTTCTCTTCGTCGCAGAAAAGATGGCTGCTCTCTCTGTTGTACAGTCACGATTGGAAAAAATCGGGTTGGCACCATTCTGTCTGGAGCTACACTCCAACAAAGCCACCAAGAAACATTTTTTGGAACAAATGGACAAGGTCCTGAATGTTACCAAAATTAAGGAACCTTCGGAATACGCATCTAAAGCAAAGGAACTGTTTGCGCAGCGTAAAAGCCTCATCAACTATATGGATGCCCTGCATCAGAAAGGTGATAATGGCCTAAGCCTCTACGACTGTATCTCTGAGTATCTTTCCATTTCGCAAGAAGAAATCGAGGATGGCTTACCTGAAAGAAATGCGCTGACTGCTGACTTTATCATGAGGTGTAGGAATCAGATAGAACCACTTGACACCGTTCTTGGTATAGTCGGTGTTCCAGAACATCATTCGCTTTTTGGACTTGAGCCTGTCAATAATCGTCTTGATACAATAGATGGTATCAAGAACCTTTTGAAAGAGTTCAGGAATACCTTTACAGAATATGTTCAGACTCTTTCTTCATATAGTGATGATATCCTGCAGACTGATGTGCGGAGGGCCAAGTGTGAATGGGAAGGTATCTTGGCTAAATGGTTCTTGCCTCGCTATTTCGCCAAAAAGAAGTTTCTGAAGGCTTTCCAAATATATGGTCATGTTGATGCGTCGAATATCAATGAGCTCTTTGACTTTATGACTGAATACCAGCAACATCAGGATGTTTACCAGAAAGGCTTTGATTCACAGCAGTATACTCAAGATACCAATACCGTTATTGACCTCCATCATAGGTTGGCGGAAATTACAAGTCAGTTGGCAACAGAGACCTACAAGAAGAATTCCATAGAAGATATTGCTATATCCTTAAATCGTTGGTTAGAAAGCTATCAGCAGATAAAGGACTGGTATCTTTGGACTGACAAAAAACATGAACTTTGCCAGATGAGACTTCAAACGGTAGTCACTCATCTTGAGAAAGGTGAAAAGCCAGAGAAGGTCATACCTTCCTTTATTAAAGGTATATACCATTATCTGATAGCCGTCACCATTGATTCTGATGAGCAGCTTCGATCATTCAACAGCAAGGTATTCCGTCAGCGGATTGAGCAGTATAAACGTGACACTTTACGATTCCAAGAGCTTAGCAAGGAAGAACTCTACAGCAAACTTGCTTCCCGAGTTCCGTCTTCCTCTGCTGCAACAGCTGATGGCTCTGAAATCAGCATTCTGAAACGAAATATCGCTAATGGAGGACGTGGCAACTCCATTCGTACCATCATTGACAACATTCCGACTTTGTTGCCACGACTCTGTCCTTGTATGCTGATGAGTCCTATCAGTGTCGCACAGTATATTGATTTGAAGTCAGAGAAATTTGACCTTGTCATTTTCGACGAGGCCTCACAAATGCCTACCAGCGAGGCTGTTGGCGCTATTGCACGAGGTAAGGCACTGATTGTCGTAGGTGACAGCAAACAAATGCCGCCTACCAGTTTCTTCTCTTCCACTCAAGTTGATGAGGAAGAAGCCGATATTGATGACATGGAAAGCATCCTTGACGACTGTAAGACGCTGTCGTTGCGGGAATATTATCTGAGCTGGCACTATCGCAGCAAGCATGAAAGCTTGATAGCCTTCAGTAATTCTCAGTATTACGACAACCGACTCTTCACCTTCCCATCCGTAGATGATCAGATAGCCAAGGTCAAGTTAGTCGCTGTAGAAGGTGTCTATGATAAAGGTCGTACACGCAGCAATCCTGAAGAGTCCAAAGCCATTGTGAAGGAGATTATTCGTCGATTGTCAGACCCAGAACTTTCGAAGTTTAGCATTGGTGTTGTCTCATTCAGTAAAGTTCAGGGCAATCTTATCGAAGACGATTTAACAGAAGAACTTGATCGTCATCCGGAATTGAAGGAGATAGCTTATGATGGACCTGCACCTATCTTTATAAAGAATCTTGAGAATGTTCAGGGTGATGAGCGCGACATTATCCTGTTCTCCGTAGGCTATGGAGCCGATAAAGACGGCAAGGTATCGATGAACTTTGGTCCTTTGAATAATACAGGTGGAGAAAGACGATTAAATGTTGCCGTTTCTCGTGCACGCTATGAAATGATAGTCTATTCTTCAATGAAGTCTAGTCAGATAGACCTGAATCGCACAAAAGCCAAGGGCGTTGAGGGATTAAAAGGCTTCCTTGAGTATGCAGAAACTGGTCGTCTGCCTATGATAGATAGTACTTTGCACGAGAATGATAAGAACATTATGGTCAAGCAAATTTGTGAGATGCTCACCGAACAAGGATATCTTGCTACGCCAAGCGTAGGTCGTTCGAACTTCAAGGTTGACATTGCTGTTTCGACTGCAGAGAATCCAGATAAATATGTGTTAGGAATTCTTTGTGATGGTAAAACGTATTATGAGACTAAGACCACCCGTGACCGTGAGATAGTGCAACCGAATGTCATGAAGATGCTTGGTTGGCGTGTTATGCGTGTCTACTCTATTGATTGGTACGAGAATCGTGAACGAAGTATTCAGCTGATTCTTGACGAATTGAAAGATGTCGAATCTATCGATGAGAAAAAAGAGCAGGAAAAAGAACCTGTATTGTTGAAAACATTCAGCGCAGACCAAATCAAGAAATCCGATGTCATTAAGGAACCGGAAAAGAATCAGGGACAGATGCCTTATGTTGAGGCTGAATTGACAGTACCTGCTATCGATAAGACGGCATACAATCCGACAGCTAGTTATAATGCTAAAGTTATTCGTCAGATATTAGCTAAAGAGCAACCTATCACGGAGAATTACCTTTGTAAGCGATTGGCGCGTATCTTCGGTTTTGGTCATGCAGGAGCCAATATTCAGAAAGCCGTTATGTTTGCGACAGCAAAATTCTATCGTGACCCACTTTCATTAGGTGGTGTTAGCAGCCTGTGGCTAGACGAAAAGAGTTCAAAGGACTATAAGACCTATCGTTCACCATCACCACGAACCATTACTGAGATTCCTGCTTGTGAGGTGATGAATGCTGTCCGCGAGGTCATCCTTGAGGAGTTTTCACTTCCCAAAGAGAAGATTCCTACCATTGCTGCACGAAAACTTGGATTCTCTAATGCTGGAGCCAAAATTGCAGAGACCATCAATGCTGTCCTCGACATGATGCTCCGCAATTCCGACATCAGAGAAGTCAATGGAATGGTGTCATTTGTAGAGACATGACAGCTGTGTTATGGCATCTTGCATTCTCTGGCGGAATGGGCTGTTGCCTGTAACATAGAGTCCTTGACCAAAACTTAATAGACGGGCTTGAAGCTCGTAATTAGGAATGACACATATCGAGAATTCACCGTATCCCTTTTTTTTATCAAAGGGTATTGTCTCAATCTGGGACGAATGGATTGGTTTGGTGCGCAATAGGTGATGGACTTTAAAGTCTACCGTTTTGATGGTAATCTTTTCAACCTCTGCATTGTCGTATTTGGTAACACCTACAATGTCTTTGAAATAGTTTGTGTAGAAATCCTTTGGAGCCTTTTTGAACGGAATATCTACACGAACCATAATATCATTAGGTGAACCATTATACACTATCCTGTCCAAAGCAAAATTCACGATGGCCCACGTGTCGTCTTCCTGTTGCACGTAGCCAAATAGGAACCATCTTGAGTTATATTCTTTCAGAAGATGTGGGTGAACGGTTCTCTCCATCAAGTTCTGATAGCCTTGAATGTATTTGAAAGAGATAGCCCATTTTCCTAGGTATTTGACGAGCATTTTTACCAAGTTCAGATTCTGGAGTTCCGATACACACTCTAATTCTACAAGATGTTCTTGGGCAGACTTTCCATCAAAGAGCATTTGTAGTCCACCTGTTAGGAATAGTCGGCGTTCATCTCCATCTCTTTTCTGTAGTTCGTTCTTCTCTTCCTCGTTTCTGAAATAAAATTCGTAACCATGCTTATACCTGAATCCATCTCTGAAATCATGTCCGTTTTTGTATTCTACAGCATGGTCATTGCGGTTCAACTGCTTTTTCAGTCTGCCGTACTCTTTGTCGCCATCTAATTTTGCGACGGGGCTACCATAGTATTTCTCCATGATAGAGCGTAATGTCACAAATTGCTCCGTCGAGGCCATCTCATCACATATTTCATATAATCGATCCATATTGATTCATTTTAGGTCGTGAAATCTGTGGCAAATATACGAAATAAAAAACGGATAAGATTCCGGCAAATGGTTAATAAAAGAAAAAATAAAGAGAAAGATTTCGAATTATTAAAGAAATAAGTTACCTTTGTGATGTTATAAACAAATAATTAAACACCTAATGAAGACCAAACAACTTTTATTTATGGCACTTCTGAGTGCAGTTCTCGTGTCCTGTAAGCAAGAAGATAAGATTCCTGATTTGGACTATATCCGAACAATCTATTGTACTCCGAAAGAATTTGGGAAGTGCTTGCCGTTAGAAATGAATAATTCTAATGAAGGGTGGAAAGCCCAATATATAGGCGCTCCGACGAAGGGACTCCTTGCCCTTGAACCTTGCTATGAGGTAAACAATACAGGCGATAGCATCATTGTTTTTCAAGAGTATGTTGACGATGGAAAACCGAATGGGAAATATGTCCTTCATAAAAGTCCGATGTATGTAAACGAGTTTTCTGGAGTGTCATACGTTAGTCCCGATGGAAAAGATACCATTGATTTTTACACAAACGTTATTTCAGATGGCACAGTGTTTACTGCTAATTCTGATGTAAAAGAGTCTATCCGTAAGACAATGGAGTTTGAGGGTAACGATCCGATAGGACATGGTTCAGAACGACGCGACCTGAATATGGTAAATCTGATTCACTCTAATCCGGAAGCTCTTCATGAATCCATCATAGTTGAAGATTTGTCTATCCATGATTCTCCTGATGGTAAGTTGCGCATTTACACATTTGATGGCTTCACTGGTGGAAATGGGGTAGGGTCACATTACGATGTTGGTATCCTCCAGTATGAAACTGGTAATGGGGAGATAGCTGCATTGGATTACTTTACCACCTTATTATATATGTCACTCACCGATTTCGGTGAAGCCAATTTCCCATATTGTACCATTAATGGAGTGCGAAATGTTGTTCTCGGCAACAATACATACTACTTAATTGAAGCCATGTTCAATGACTCACGTCCAATGCCTCTCAATGGAAGTGATGAGTATGCCAAGACAGATGATACCGTCTTGTTTGCATTCATGATAAAGAAGGGTAAGTTAACACCCGCCCATATCCTGGATAAGGATTGGAAAATCGAAGTAGTCAGTTCTCAGAAGACAGGAAAACTTCATTTTGATTATGACGATGCCAAGAAAACCGTTAGCGTACCTGTAGTAGAAGGAAATGGCCACCTTTTCAACGGAAAATACAGAAAAATAAAGATACAATAATATGAGACAAATATCTTTTTCAAATTTCAGAAGGTTTGAAGACTTCTCGCCACTGACATTCGGAGATATTACCTTTCTTGTGGGAGGTAACAATTGCGGAAAGTCAACACTGGTAAAAGCCCTGTTGCTAACCTTTGATAATTTGCGACATATCCGTAATTCATGGAAGGATCCCTCTTCCCATGCTCCCAAGTTTCGTTTTGATGCCAATCAAATACACGATTTGCATGTTGGTACTTTTTGGCGTGCATTGAATTTTCATGCAGCTGATAAGAAAGACAAGACCATCTCTTTCAGTCTGGTGGTAGAACAAATCACTTTTGGCATCACCATTGAAGGCAATGAGAATGATAAGGACGATAGTTATGAGACACTTTCTCCTATTATACTTCTTTCTATCAACGATGTTGAAGGCATCTCTGTTGCTTTTGATTACAAGAAATCTCAGGCAACTTTGTGCTCAAATGGTACAAGTCTGACGATGGAGATGGAGAGACCTTCTGTATTGATGAATGAAAATGATATCATCAACCAGATCGTCGATTTCTCAGAAAAGTGCATAGAATATAAAGACGAACTAAAAGCATTGGCCCAAAAGGTTGCCATCACCTTGAGGAACAATGTTATTGAATACATTTACACCCATGCCGTTACACAAAAAATCGTTTTCTCCTACGAGGACAAAAACGATTACATAGCAGCTGTCCTCCACGACTATTTCGAAGAGCAAATCCAGGAGAATGACAAAGAGCATCAGTTTGTTCTCGAATGGATGAAGAAATTTGAGATAGGTACAGATTTCAGCATTGATTGTAAGTCTGGCGCAGCCTATTATGTTAAAATAAGGAACATGGCTGGACGCGAGATGGAATTGGCCGATCTCGGACTTGGCTATATCCAGATCATGATACTTCTTCTCAAGTTGGCTACTTTCATTAGTCGTTATGAAGGTCCAACAACTCCCACACCAACCATTGTCATCGAAGAACCAGAACAGAATCTGCATCCCAAGTTGCAGAGTATGTTAGCCGACCTCTTTGCTGATATTTACAATGACTATGGTTTCCGTTTTATCATTGAAACCCATTCTGAATACATTATCCGTTCTGTCCAGAATATTGTACTACAACAATCCTATCAAGACCAGGAAGAGTTAGAACAGAAGAATCCCTTCAAGGTATATTATTTCCCAACCACCCGTGCTCCCTACGACATGGGATTCCTGCCAAGTGGACGATTTAAGAACAAGTTCGATTCTGGTTTCTTTGATGAGGCTGGTCGTCTTCACATGACTATCATCAAGCACGAAAGGAGAAAGTAGCCTATGTTAAGTATCTTTATTCCGCAAGATACTCTTGAAGATATTGTTATTGATAACATGGCATCTGAAATGGAGCCTGAAGATCAGGATGTTTGGTTTAAGATATTTACCAAACAGGAATTTATTTATGTGTCTTCGTGGGATAAGCGAGATTATATAACGGAAGAAGATCCTCTTTTCCTCTTGAATAAAAGTTATGGGGTCAAAATCGAAGATGCTACGGATTATATAAATACAATCCCTAATCATCCAGAGTCTGTTACCCGTTATTGGAATGGCATCTTTTTGCTTAATATTTCAGAAGATGATGCAGCAGCCATTCAGCGCGATTATGGGGTGATTTGTCAGTCTGTTGATTCTATGGATGCATCAGTCCTAATGGGTCCGGACTTACGGTTTAGTCCTAAGAAAGGTGAAAAAGACTATTCATGGGACTTTATGTTACAGGGCATAAATGCCAAACATATTCCTTCTAACCACTTGATACTGATAGACCGTTATCTCTTTGCTGATGAAGATGAGATAGAAATGTCATTAAGCAATATTTTCAATATGATGGATGCTATGTTACCTCGTCAATCCTTGAAATGTCCATATTTGGTCACCTTGATTATTGGACAGCAAGAGAGCGGAGATGGGGTAGGTCTGTCACAAGTTTCTCGTGAAGTATATGACCTGATTCCACGTTTAAAAAGACCGTATCCTATTCATGTGGAAGTCATCTATCTTACTTATATGAGTGGTCTTTATACTTCAACCCATAACCGTTGCATCCTAACCAACTATACTATTACGCAAGTTGAACATCAATTGAAAGCCTTCGATGAAGAAGGAAAAAGTACTTGCTTGCAAACAATACAACCTCAAGGCCTTTTTACCAATAGTGGCCTAAATGGTTATTGTGACTCTCCTCACAAGACTCATCACGATATCATGAAAACTCTCTATAACAATCTTATATGGTGGGGCAAGAACTATCTGACCACCAAGAGTTCTTACGCTTTCAATGGAAAGAAAATGAACATAAGAGAAAAATATGCAGTAAAGAATAATAGGTTGATTACGAACAAGGTCTAGCTTGTTGGAATTTATAACTTGTGAATTTTGTAAAAATATCTATCATACTATCATACTATCATTTTCTCTGTAATTGATTGGTTGTCAAAATGATAAGTAATGATAGATGGTATGATAGTATGATAGATAAATGAGAAAAGATGGCAAAGGAGGGTGAAAAATAAGGGAACAAGAACGGAAAAAGCTTGCATAATTGGATTATTTTTAGTATCTGTGTGCTGTTTTTAAAAACACAGAAAAAATGGGAAATAACAACCTTAACTGGGAAATGGTGCCCGAAGGATGGGCACTTTGTTTTAATCAGAATTTTCCACTGCACGAAGCTTGCCTGCGTTATCAGGCTGGGCTGTTGGCTCCGCAGAGCTTGACTATCGCACGACGAACGGCACAGAATATTGGGTTCGTTCCAAGTAATCTATCATACTGTCATACCATCTATCATGGCGCAACCAGCTCATTCAAAGCCCGTTGCGCCATTTTATGATAGAATGATAGAGATACTGTGAATTTATGCGGTAATATTTTATCCTTCACACTATTTGGATTTCCATATATATACCTCTGTATTTTCCTTAGGCCATTGGTCGTTGTCTTCTGTAGGACTAATATATACAGTCATGTCAGGGATGATTACGAAGCCAAATTGGTTGAGGAGCGACTTGCGGTTGATGTCCTTATTCATCATGGCATAGAACTCCCTTCCTTCTGATTCCAGGATGATTCTGTATCCTTCCTGTCTGACAATTCTAGCTTTGAAGTGCATCTTTTTATACTTCTTCTGTATAAAATCCATACTTGGTATGATAGAGAAACTGTCGCTTTCAGTGTGATAGTAAACATGGATAATATCATTATCAGCAATATGGTAATTAGAAAGAGTTAGCATGTTGCTGTCTGTAATAATTCCCATAATGGCATTCTCTTTACCATATTTATCAGCATCAATTATATAGCCAGCATAGGCACAAGCTTCCGTATTGTACCTATTCCATTCGCCAATTCCCCAACCCGTAGTGACCAGGAACAGATATTCTGTTTCTTCATTCTTGGATTTATTGAAACTGTCTCTCATTTTTTTTCGGTTACTGGTTTCTACATTTGTCAAAACTCGTTTTAGCAGGGTCTGAGGGCGCTCTGTACCTTGTTTGTCCTTCGATTTACTTATTATACATTCAATTGGAAAATACTTTTGTGTTTTGATTCTTTCAATTTCAGATTTCGATGAGAACCAATGAAGAAAAACTTTGCGGTTTAGAGGGTAGTTAACCGATTCTTTGTCGTTAATCCTTATCCTAATAATACCCTTAAATAGATCGGAGATCTCAGCAAAATACTTCTTCCCATTTTCCAATAAGGCAAAATTGGTATATACTCTGCTTGATGTGGAAGCATACGTTGATTTTACAGGGGATACATCAATCACCTTACTATTAATATCGACAAATAGCGGATAGATAATCTTGCTCTTTTTCTTCTTGTCGGTACGCAGTATAAATTTGCCTGCAAAACGTATCTTATCTTCTTTTTTTATATGTTCGTGGTTCTGAAGATAGCATTTCAGATCGGTGTCTTTTAGGTTGAAGATGCCGTTGGCGAAAGCAAGTTTCTTTAGTGTAAATCCTTTTGGATTATTTTCTTCAGACAATATCTGATTCAACTGCCATAAATAAGTTTCATACCTAAAGTCACCAGTCCATATAAAATATGTATTTCCAGAGATAAGGTCATTATAACAAGTAGCGTGGAAGAATGCTGAGGGACGGAAAAACTCATTCTTCAGCGAGAAGTGGTCGTAAATGGCATGTATCAATACCGCTCCAGCTGTGCTTGACTTCATGATGCAGTATTTCCCTTGATAGGTCATCAAGAAGAAATTATCACCCAATGAACATACAGGATTTAGTTGTAATGAAGTACCTGTGATGTCTTTTTTGGTCATAAATGTCCGTGCAGTATGCTGCTCATGAACGTATTCCAAGAGCATGAAGCGATCCCTTTTGTTAATAAATACTACCTTAAAGGTATATGCCATATTGCCGTCAGTTTCGTTTGGAACAAAGCCTGACATGATGACAGCGGAACAACCGAGATAAGAAGTCTTATAATTGCCAGAAGAACTCATCCAGAATTCTTGGGTAGAAATCAGATCACCTCTTTTTATCTGAAGGACATTCCAGCTTAAGTATGGATTACAAACCTCTATATCATAAGTAAGGTCGCGGTTGATACCCATAATCCATAGACGAACTTTCATTCCACTATAAAAATCTCTGCCTTTAGTCAGCATGATTTTCTCATTGGGGTCTACTTGTATAAAACTAAACAAGTTCTTTCTGCGAAATAGTACATAATCCACATTCTTAATAGTGTTGTTCCATGAATAGACTACTTCGAACTCTTCTTTCCTCACTTTGAAATCGCCCATGAAGTCTGATTCTGGTAGATTCTCAACGACACACTTGTTGATGGCGTCCATCACATTGAATCGATAGTGGCCGTTCTCAACATGTGCAATGGCTGGTAACTTGATATATGGAGCTGCATCTTTGGAAGATGGGATATATGAAGTGATTCCTATCAGAATACTTCTCTTTTTTCTTCCATGTTTATCAACCGAGGAATAATGGCTTAGCACTTCCGGCAGGTCTTCCTCTATATTGACATAGCCACCAATATATTTATTGTCAGATTCTATCTCTGTACGAACATAAAGAATATTGTCGTCCTCTTTCTTGATGGCCACAGGAATGATATCTACCAATTGGCCTTCTTCTACCAAGTTAGGAACCACGCTTGAAGTAGTTTTGTTCTCGAACTCATATTCCTCCTTGAACTTAAACTCATTACTATCTGGAATTGTCAGGGTGATTCTGTTTTCAGCTTGATTAATCGACTTGATTTTAAGACGGACCGTCTTGCCTAATGGGAACTGCTTGTTCCATTCGGGGAAATCCCATTGGAATAATGCTGTACAGGGCATTAGGCATTGAATATAGTCTCCAGAGCCCGTCTTACAAATCACGAAAATTCCTTTGTTCCTTAAATGCTGCCAAACAACACATTCAATTTCCTGACCAACTTCGAATTCTGCAACAGAGGCTTTATTAATCCATTTCCTTTTATAATCCTGATTATTGATAAGCTCAGGCAGACGAGTTTCGCTGAATCTTACATTCTCGGTCTCATCAATGGAGTTGACGTAAACCTTCATTGTTCCATCGGAATCTTTTAAATTTTGGTAATATTCTGCATCATCATGGAACAAATCAGCATTGGTGATGGTACCATAAAGTCCTTTGTATTCCACGATGATATGATCGTTCAGAACAGTTTCTATAATCACCTTCTTAGGCTTTACCTCGTTTTCGTAATAACTGATGAGTTTATTGGCATCTTTTTTTAAATCATTTTTCAGTTCTTTGATAACCTCCTTACGTACGGCTGATTCCAAATGGTCTCTCTTGAAGTATGAGCAATAGACACGCTGATGATCGCCAAATCCAACAATGTATAGTTGCAGATGCGTACCTGTTCTGAGTCGATGCAAAAAACCTCCCACACAATTACGACGGCTCAGCATGAACTTCCAGTTAGGATATTTGTTAGACATGAGTTCTGCTACGGGGCGCTCATCGGTCGCCTCTACAGTGATTTCCATGTCGATTGGTGTCCCATTCTTATATTTTTCGAATAGTTCACGCTGTTGTCTTTCTGCCTCTTTCCATGAGCTGTTGATAGTTTCTTGTAATGTATTCATAGTGTGTCGTCTGTTATAATTTCAACTCTATTTGTTTTGTATGTGTCATTTCCTTTTCCGATGATTACTGTTGGAAAGAAAAGAACTTTTGTGTTTTCTTCAATCTTTAGGTCTGAATTATTGAAATCGAAAGACAAAGGTTGCTCTTTGTCATTGACTTTAATCTGCAGGTTGGGTACAATGATTTTGTCACCATCTTCTTCGTGTTTTACTTTACCTTGGATAAACCCAAACAGGTACATGTTTTCAAGATTCATTATTTTTTCGTCAATGATTGGGCGTAAGCATCCATTTTTCTCCTGTAACATGTATGGAATATCGACTTCCAACTCATATGCAGTTGTAGAAGCTCCTTTTCTGAAATCAACCGTTGTAAAGCTACCATTTGTGTACATGTCTTGAATCTTGCTTTTTAATGGAGAAAAGATGTAAGTCATATGCGGTTCTTTTCTGATGACTGCACAATAGTCTATCTTTCCTATGTCCCAAATATGGGCTTGTGATTTCTTCACAATCTTTTGAGAGAAGCGTGATAGAAGCGACCAAAGGCAACTCTTTTCCTTGAAGAAATAAAACATGTCAAGAAAATCCTCATAGTTGTTGCATTCGCGAATCAAACGTTCGCAAATGGAACTATGATACATCTCCGGATGATTGAGTCGTATTAAATCTCTGAGATTTTCAAAAGAAACCATTGCTATCTGATTGGCTTTGATAAAATGTAGTTTCCCTTCAAATGAGATATTCAGGGACTCTTCACTACTCCAATTAATAAGTAATATCTTATTCTTATTATATTTTTGCTCTTGAAGGGTGTAATTACCTGATTTTATAGTGATTTTATCAATTTCGTTGCCCGTTAATAGCTCAATATCAAACGAAGCGATGTCTTCAAGTTGAGGATTTGGAATAGCAACTGTGTAAACATACGCTTTCTCAGATAAGTCCTTTTTAAAAAGCGTGTAGTTAACCGATTGTGTCCTATAGAGTCCGTTGTCATCATCATAATGAATTAACTGATACTTATAGAATTTCTTTGCCTCTTCCAATGTTAGCAAGTCGACTAGCTCGTGGTGCATAGCGATGATTGCTTGCCCTTTCTTACCTCTCAGGTATTGAAAGAAACTCTTTTTGGATTCATCGTTTAAGACTCCAATCCGATGAAAGGTGTAGTTAAGTAGAAGCAAATGATCTTCATCACCTTGACGAAGCGTTGATATCAAACCTTCTTTTTCTTGACAGCCTATCAGGAATTTCTGAATGCGAATATCGGAGAAATGCCTTAGTAGGTTATCTAATGTTTTTAGATGAACCGTAGTCTCGAATTTGTATTTCTGTAGTTCTTTTCTTTCATTTAGAATTTTAAACATTAAATCAATGTCTTTTAGTCCAAGTAGGAGCTTTGGACCGATTCTCTTCTTTTGTCTCTTGTCTATAGGATCTTTGTATTTTTTGCTTAAGAAATCTGTGATAATCTCAACGACGTCTCCATCGTTCATGAGGGTAATTAGTCGCATCATGATCAGTTCCACCTTATTTGCAATTTTTATCTTTGCAAGCTTATTCATCCCTTTGTAAGCATCAAACATTTTATAGAAAAGAGCAAGCTGGTTTTCGCATTTAGCCATAAGCACACCTGTCAAAACATTCTCCATAGATTTCAACGACTCATTGACAGTCCATAAGTTCAACCAAACATTTAGCCAATATAGGTCACCGATGAGGCAATCCAACAGTTTCTCATTGCCAGACATAGCGGTACATTCAAATATTGGCTTCAGTTCCTGATTCAAGTTGTCTATTGATTGGTCGCCTTCAGGATGTTTTGCCTTATAGATGTTCATGTTATTGACGATTTCATTTTCGACAATGATTTTGGGCATAATGCTGGTGACATCGTTGTTATCCAAAGCGAATGAATCCATTGTCGCAGTGGCATAGGAAAGAATCTTCAAACCGTTTTCATATTCTAGAAGTAGATGAGCAATCTGCTCCAACAATCTTCGCTGGTCAGTCGTATTGAGAAGATAATCTTCTCTTTGTTTCTCTATATCAGGATTGGTTTTATCAAAATCTTGACGAAGTTTTTCAATCCTATCTTCTTTTGCTGCAAGTTGTTCTATCTTTTTGGGATTAGAAAAGCCATAATCATCTATGAAACGCTCTTTGTCTTTTAGGTATACCTGAAATTCTTCATCGCGCTCAGCTGCTTCGATTTCTTTCTTGATATCGTCCTTGTATTTTTCCTCTTTTTCTAAGGCTTTTCTGATGGCGTTGCGCTTTTCGACAAAGAAAACCATCTCTGCAATCTCAAAAATATGACGGAAGAGTTCTTGTGCCTCTCTGTCTTTGAAATGGTTTGTTGCTTGATAGATGTCCTGAAGTATTAGAACAGGCTTGTCGCTTGTCTGAAGTTGTTTCACGATATTAAATGCCTGAAAGTGCTCTCGCCAGGAGTCGTGCCTGAAGTTATAGATGTTGTTCTTTTTCTCCATTATGCCAAATGTATCAGCTATTTCTAGCATAGCCTCTATAGTCCATACAGGGTCTATCGACGGATCAAGTATGTTTTGACACAGCAATTCTATCTCCTCAAGCTTCAGTCCTTGATTGTCTCTTTTCTGAAATTGATGTTCTGCTACCTTCAGCAGGATTTTCCTGATTTCCTTGTTGATTTTCTTCAGTTTGTCATTGCTTCGGTTTTTTATTCTATCATTTTTGGTAATGTCTTCTGTTAGTTTGAATAGCAATTGTGAACGATTGGATACCGCCAGTGAATTCGTGTCCTTATTCTTGTCAAAGTAGTTTAAAATCAAGATTAACTGCAAGGGATTCTTTGCAAGTTCCTCTATTTTGTTTTTATTGATGTATCCGGCTATTTTCTTCTGTTCTTTTTCATTTGGAACAGTATGTTTTGCTTTGAGATAGCTTTCTATTTGCCTGCCTATCTGCTCCTTTGTAAAAGGTTGAAGGTCATAGCGCTTAAACAATCCGATAGAACCACCCTGTACTAATTGTCCATATACACCATCTCCATCTTCTTCGTCAAGCCCCATGTCTTTGATACGACTTGTGATGATAAAGCGACAGTCTTTATAATCTCTAGAAATTCTTAACAGCCCTTTGATAGCATCAATTCTGTATTCACCCAAACTGAGTGGAAGTTCGTTCAAACCATCGACATATAAGACAATCTTGCCTTCTTTAAAGAGTTGACGGAGGTATTCGTGAATATTTATATTGCGAATGTCGAGTTCCTTTTCTATTTGGTTAACAATAAACCCCATGAAACTATCTTTGTGCTCTTTCCTGTAATCCTGTAATTCGATTTTTACAGGAATAGGTGAACTGTTGTCGTTATCCCATCTTACAATATCTTTATATACCATTGCTGCTAGCAATGTGCTCTTTCCGGTGCCAGATTCTCCAGCTAATAAAATGTGGGATTCTTGTTCGATAGTATTGCTATCATGACTAAAAGATTTCAATGACACTTCTGCAATTGAATCTAAGCCTATTTCATTTATCTCATTGATTCCATATATCTTATTTAATATCTCCAACTGGTCTTTTTGTAGTTTTTTAAGATAATCCTCCATAATGGAAAAATTCTTCTTGTCCGCAATGATGTCTGGATTCTGAAGGAGGTCGTCGATAGCGTCGAAATGATAATATACAACCATGAGAACAAGAGCAACAACACTATTATGAATTTTTTTTCTTGTTGCTTTGTCTTCTGAAAAGATGTATTTCACCTTGGCTTCCTTGGTACTATCATGACGATTAGTATTCGTGTATTCTTTCAACACATATACTAAATCGTTTAATTGGCTATTGATGAGCCTGTCACCATCCTGCTCCCAATCAATGAAATTGGCTAGCGTCCAATTATTATCATCCATCTTTTTCCTGACAGAAGGTTCATATAAAAAGCCCGCTAATCGTTTGAGGAAGGATTCTGTGTTAAGTAGCAAGGCTATTGTTTCATCGGAATCCAGAGCACCAAAAGTGAAAAGATTCTTGAAAAATCCGGGTTCACTTTTGTCCTTTTTGATAAGTTCTATCAGATTGATAAGCAGTACCAATACAGATTTTAGGTGTTCGGTTATTCCTGTGCCTTGGAATACGTCGAGAAAGTCCCCGTCAATAAAGTCGTCTTTCGTCTGACTTTTCTTTTCATCTTTATATCGGATTTTGACTTGCCTAATTTCTTCCAAATTGTCATTGAAATCATCTTCACTAAGTTTGGCTTGTAAGTTGTTATATCCCAGTTCTCTCATATTTTATTTGTTATTAGTTTTTATATACTGAAAAACCATATAGATGGCGCCGAGGATACCCAGACAGATGACGGAGATGAGGACGTAGAAACTCCATACTCCATTTCCTATATGGTATAGGTCATGCAGGTTTCGAACCAACCAGTCGTCTTCGTGTAAATGATAGAAGGCTTGAGCACCTTCATCAAACTTCTTTAACACTACATCCATACCGTCGTTGGTGGCGGAGAAAATGGTCAATATGGCAACGAGGATAGCCAATATCCTCTGCTGCCTTTCCTTTATCCTGTCCGATTTGCTCTCCAGGTTGTCGTTAAGCATTTCCATTTTTTCGCTCAACTCACTTCTCAATGTGTCAATGCTCAGATTCTTTTTACAATGTTCATAAAACACATGATGTTGCGTGTGGTCTGTGAGTACAGAGAAATAAGTGTTTACACCAAGTTTGGAAGTCTTGTCAACCTCTTCTCTTAGCAATCTCACTGAGGTTTTGTTGCCAGTATATATCTTGGTGAGTTTATAGATTTGGTGAATCAAGGTATGTCTTTGCATCAGTGCCATGATGTAGAACCACATATACCTCTTGTCGAACTGTCCTTTCCAAAAGCTGTTCCAGAAATCTGTTGAGGGCATGGGCTTGACAATCATCATGGCTCCACCCTCCACAGAGGAGCCTACATAGACATTTTCGAAGGTTTGTGTGCACTGCTCTTCAAATCTAAATTTCAACATTTGGTAATTGCTGTTGGTGCAGGTCGTGATGTGATGAAAGTCATCCAGCAATTCTGATGTCACTTCCGTATGCTCTAACTCGATGAAGGTAAAGAGGTGATTCATGTCGCTATTGAAACGTTCGTACCATCCATCGAGTCCTGCCATCAGCAATTCCTGAATCATGTTGAAACGGAAATCCACGTTCAGCACAGAGGGCGTCTCTTCAAGGCATAGTAATTCGTCGCCAAACTGGTCGTCGTCAGCTTTAATCGTGCTTTTGCCAAATAGCTTTCTTAGATGAGAAGCATCATCGCAAAGTTCCTTCCAGATATTAATGGCTTTGTTGAATGAAGCTTGCTTGATGGCTTCTGTTTTCAGACTGCCTTTGTTGTCAAAATCGCTTAGTTGCTGATTGAAGTTTTCAAACTGCTTCTCATATGACACATGGAGGATGGTATCCTGCTTGTTATGACGCAACTTGTAGTTTAAATCCAGCAATGCCTTCAATGAACTTGTTGGCAACTGTATCTCCATGGAAAATATCAGAATGCCGACTTCTGCAATAGGACAGATGATGAGTTTTGGGGTGGAAAAAGAATTTCTTTCGCCTTTTTTGCTATAATCTTTGCCTATCCTGAGCCTTGCAATCCGATTACTATCCCCATTTTGTTCTTTAAGATTAATGTAAAAATCATGACTCTCGATTGCACGATACAATTCTGAGTGATTCTCGTAAGTGTAAATATAATAATCGTATGGTTGTACTTGCTTCTCGTCATGTGTCCTATGGGCAGTATCTGTTAGGAACTGTTGTAGGTAAGGAAAGAAAGTGTTAGTCTCAAGAGTCATATCCTTTCTAATCCAAAAACAACTTTCTGGTAAAGTACCATTAAATGCCTTCTTTAAATAAAATGGCATCATTAGGTAGGTAGTAGCATAATTTCCTTTCATATAATAATCTTATGTTAATTCAATTTTTGGTAGGTTTTCTTCCGTGTATTCCGGTAGTTGGTGCTCAATGCCGGCATCCGTCATTCTCTCGATATAAGCATTGAGCTGTTGGACGAGTGGACGAAGATGATGATTCCGATAGAATCGCAGCAATTTCTGGTGAGCAATCAAGATGGAATCGGTATCAATGTTCAACTCAACATAGGAGATAAGGAACAATTGTATATCCTGGTCTTGAACGGCTTCACATACGTTCAGAGATTCCTCGTCGCTGTCCAGACAATTCATGAAGTCATGAATATGAGGATCGATATCTCTGATGGATAATAGACATCTGAATGCTTGCAATCTTAATAAAGGTATCAGGGAAACCTTGAAATAGGGATACCAAGCGCTATCGTCTATTTGAGCAATCTCTTGTTCCTCGACTTTGATATTTTTACAGATGGAATTGTATGAAGATCTAAGATGAACCAGACATTGGCGTAACTCGCCGTCCTCGTCACTTATTAAGTAGCAATTGTCACTACTTACGATGCTCTGCATCAGTTTTGAATCTTGGATGATAGGGGCGTAAAGCTGTTGTAGCATGCTTTCCAATACATCAATGTTGACCTCGGACCAGTTGTCGGCTGTGCATAAAGAATAGCAGATGTCTGCATCTATGGTGTCGCGATGGTTCAAGAGATCGTCATAGCCTTGCTCCTGATTATAATCCGGATAGAAAAAAGGTATGTGATTCCGAATGTGCGATAAATTGCCGAAATTCTTCTTAAGTCGTTCTTTTTCAAGGCGACTTTTCAGCCTTTCGATTTTGTATGGTGCTACAGCTTCAATGTTTTCCATAGCAGTCATGATGTCACGTACAATACTTCTTTGGCCGGTATCGTATTCATGATCGATGAGGCTTTCGGCCTCTTTACAGCCCATGGCAAGAGCCTTCTCGTAGAAATAGTTGGATAGTACATGATTTTCTTTGGTACCAATACCTTGGGCATAGAGCTTGCCTAGACGCAAGAAAGCCTTGGGATTCTTTGCGTTTCTTACAGCTTTGCGGGCTTCTAAATATTGGCGGATGGCATCTATTTTTGTATTCATGTTGCAAAAATACATTTTTTTTTGATATTATGCAAATAATTTTATATCTTTGCACCATGATAAAACTATAAATGTAGATGGAACTAATAACTTTTGCACCAGAAGATTTTAAGGAGCACTTGTCTGTTTTAGACAATAAGGCTAAGTTTAAGAGTGCAAGACAGAAGTGTGACTTAGGGTTTACAACCACCCTTCAGCATTACGTAATAACCGGTAATGATGGAGTGGGGAAGGGTGATGCTGTCCAAGAAATATATCAGAGAATGGCAGACGTTGCTGGATTGACTAATTGTGTTATGGAGGATGCTGCAACCATGTTTGATGTCAATACGGGATTCTGCGAAGCCTTGTCGAATGCATGTTCCAATAATATACTGTTACACATCAAGAATGCTGAACAGTTAAACATGAGTGGAAATGTGACCCATCAGAAAGGTATAGAGGAGTTATGCAATAAAATGGCTTCGACAACCAATATGGTGGTGGTCTTGACAGGTAGACGCAATGAACTCCTGGAGCTGGTGAAAGGTCATGATAAGGCAAGGGATCTGTTTTCCTATATATTCAATTTCGACGATTTGAATCCAGAGGCAATGTTCCAATACATGGTGGACTATGTTAATGGTGAAAACTACATGTTGGACCCTGATGCAGAAACAGCATTAAAAGAATATTTGAGTCTTGCCTATAAGACGCGTGGGAAGAATTTCAGGAATACCTTTTTTCTAAAGGAACTGTTTGAAAAGGAAATCGTTCCTAGAATATCGGAAAGAGTGATGACGCAAGGCCAACCATTAGAACAAATGGACTTGGTTACGATACTGCCAGAGGACTTACCTGAAATCAAACAGCCCGACACAGAGGTAGCTATTAACAAACTGAAATCCCTGATTGGTCTGGATAATGTGAAAAAGCAGATACTGGATCATACAGCTCTTGTTAAACTGAACAACCTCAGGGCATCGAAGGGCTTGTATAATAGGAATCCTCCGATGCATATGGTGTTCACGGGAAATCCTGGTACGGGAAAGACAACAATTGCCAAGTGTCTTGGAGAAATCTACCATAGTATCGGCGTATTGTCGTCAGGACACGTGGTTGAAACAGAACGAACCAAATTGGTGAGCGAGTGGATAGGTGCTACGGAGAAGAATACCAAAAGTGCTATAGAAAGTGCCAGTGGGGGCGTGCTGTTTATCGATGAGGCTTATAACCTTTTTGTGGAGTCGACTGACAGGAAAGATTTCGGAATGCGAGTGATAGAAACGCTGCTTACCGCTCTTAGCTCGGACGATGCTGATATGATAGTCATACTTGCCGGTTATACGGAAGAGATGAACAGAATGTTGGAAGCTAATCCTGGAATGAAGAGCAGGTTCCCGTATATTTTCCATTTCGATGATTATACCCCTAAAGAGTTGATGCAGATTGGCAAAATAGTTCTGGAGAGGGAGCATTATAATTTAACTCCGGAGGCTGAAAAGAAACTGGCCAAATACATCATCAATGAATATGATCATAAAGATGAGCATTTCGGTAATGGTCGTTTCATAACGCGTCTAATTACTACTCATATTATTCCATCTTTATGCAACAGATTGTTGACGAAAGCGAGTGAAGACATCAGTATTGAGGAAATGACAACCATTGAGGCTTGTGATATACCGGATGTTGTCTCTCATGAGTTCAAACCAAAGGAATTAGATGAAACCATTTTGTCGGAATCGCTTGAAAGACTCGATGACCTTATCAGTCTTCAGAATGCGAAACAAGCGTTGCATGACTTTGTGGACATTTCAAGACTGAGACACAAGCAGGGAACATTGAAGGTCTCTCCTCAAAACCTTTGTTGGGACTTTATAGGCAAGACAGGCACAGGAAAGGGTACTGTGGCAGAAATTCTTGGCAGGATACTACAAGGTCTTGGTATATTGAAAAGAGGACAGACTGTGTGTGTGAATGCTGATGAACTGACGGGCAACGACGGCTATCAAGTGTTGGGTGAGGCCATCAAGGATGCAAAGGATGGACTCCTTTTCCTGGATATGGATGCACCGACTGATAACAACCTTAATCTGAGTCATCTGAGGGTTTGGATTATCAACAGGCTTCGTGAACTTGAACAGACAACAGCACTTGTGTTCGGACAGATCAAGGCAGAAGAGGATGCCATTGCCCAAAATCTGGCCTTTAATGGTATTGCGTCTTATGGTAATACGATAATTTTCAATGATTTCACACCAGAAGAGTTGCTTGAGATACTGATAACATTATTGAATAGAGATTATCAGCTTGACATGAAACCAGCAGCAGAGGCTAAGATATTAAAGTATATAGAGAATATCAAGGCGAGTGAAACCCCAAAGACACCCGTCAATCTTCGAACAATATTGCATTTGGCTCAGACCGTTGCTCATATCGCCCAACTTCGTATTGTGAGATTAGGAGGTAGTCAGTCTGTGACCAAGAGTGATGTCGCCCATTTCAAGTGGAACAAGAGGAAGATGGGCTTTACTATTGAGTAATGTAGAGAAAACGATGAGAAAAACATTTCGATACATATTATTCTTGTTACTAATTCCAATGGTAACGACTGCCCATAACAAATATAATGTGGAGGCAGACATTGAACGTGCTGTTAAGGACTTCTTCTATAAGATTTCTGAGATGAACAGTCCCGTAGAACCGATGCGTCCAGGGGATTTCGCTTCTGCCTACCAAAAAGGTATTAATGTCTTTCAGGTAAATGATGGCACAGTGAAAATGTCTGATTTCCTCTCTTGGTATAAGCATTATGTATTGGAGAACTATAGTGTCAGTCATCAAGTACAGATTAAGAGTATTCGAAAACTCTCTGAGAAAAACAGATATGAAGTTAAGGCTGTGTTGCATCGTAAGATAGAGGACGACCCACAAAAGCGACATATCAGGGATGAGAACATCACATTGAAGGTGATATGGCTTGGGCAGGAATTAAATAATGTGTCAATTCAAAGTATCGATTGGAATTTGAAGTTTACTCTTCTTAAACCTGATATAGTCAAAGATTATGAATTGTATTTAGACTATACTTGGTCGTATATACCTGCTGAAGGAGGAAATTGGGAATTTACACAAAATAGTTATGTGAAATCGATGGAAGGATTTGAAGGAGAAGAAAGAACGTGTGTTGATAAACAACCGGTGAGTACTTTATACACCAATGTTGACGACATTGATATTCATATAAAAGGATCAACATTTAGCGGATATATTAAACCCAACAAACAAAAAACGTCAAGAGGCTATCTGATAATAATAGAACAGAAAGAGAGTGGGAAAAGCGTGGGACATTGCATTTACCAAGCAGGTAAGAAGAAATAATAGTTGTTATGAAGAACTGGTTTACTATTACAAGCATATTGCTTTTTACATGTTTCTGTCAGGTTTGGGCTCAAGACTCAAAGTTGACAAGAGCAGATTTAAAACCTGTTCAGACAGAACTTAATCATAAGCTATCTCAACTATGCAAGTATATCAGTGCCGTAGGTAATACTCCTGCTACCAGAACCAAGCAGGCATTGCTCAAGGCTCATTACGAGAAGCAAAGTATCTTGGAAAATGATGTACCACCTCTGTTTCGGGATTATGACAAAAGAAAGATGAAGACCAGTTGGTATGATAGGAGTTCAAAAAGTTATAAATTTCGTACCTCAATGATGCCTGCTTATTTTGTATCATTGAAGAACCAAGCAATGAATGGTATAAAGCACAGGTCATATAAGATTGGCATCATGAATGGTTATATTAATGGAAAGCTTGCTGATCCTCATAATTGGAAGAAAACAGAAACTTTGTCAGATGGCTGTGAAGTTTACGAATCGACTGTCAGCCTAATGCAGGAGTATCAAAGTGTAACGCTCTATGGCTCTGTAGAAAGGAAACATGTTGCCACCGAGAAAGACCAAAAGGATTATCGCGTATATCTTATCAAACAGCCTAAAGACATGGGTAATCAGACCATGATTCTATTAGGGGATGTCTATCGGGTAATGCCCATTGAAAAATAGTAATGTAGATATAAGTATGATGAAATATAAGATACTTGTTCCAGAAGATGAAGTCGTTTGGAAAGACGATGGCAAAAGGCTTGTGTTGTTCTTGGTTGACAGAGATGACGAGAACCACATCATGGTTTATAATTTCTATAAGAACTATATCCATGAGAAGCTCTTTGGCGTTCTTCTTAAATTGGACTATACGAACAAGGACAGCAACTGTGTCTATGATGAAATCAAAGAAATAATTAAGGATGCGTTAGGCTCTGGACCTGCTTCAGACCTTTGCAGTACATTACTCAATTCTTTATATGTGGCAGACTGTCACAATGGGAAGGTGTTATTTAAGAACAACATACCAAATCCTGACACAATTATCAAGTGGGAGACCCATTGTGCAGATGAGACACCAACCACAGTACGTTCAACTCGTATTGACAAGAAATGGTTATATGTGGGTGGTGCAATCGCATTGGGTATTCTGATAGGACTATTCATTGCCTTGATTCCTTCATGGATGAGTCATTCTTATATATCCCAAGAAGTGAAAGGTAAAAATATTAGTAGCTCAACTGTTCAGAAGATGGCACCCAAACTAAAAATGAATGCGGTCTATGATCCCAAGACCTGTACAATCTATTTCAGCGATTCCAAATTTGAAACCATCGAATACTATATTGATTACCAAAAGAAAGTCAAGAATGTTGGCGATATTAACTGGCGACTGCAGTCAAGCAGTATCAGTAGTAAGGATACACTGTTCCTAAAGGATAACTGTACGATTTACTTACGTGGAGAAAGAGATAATATAGCTTCAGAAATACAGGTCATCAATGTCAGCTATTATGACTTCATCACAGAATTGCTTGTTACCCAGGATCCTTTGATGAGGTCAATGCTTGTTACCACGAGTTCTTCTCCTTTTGGCAATACAACATTCTTGGTTGATGGTATCCCCCAACAAGCATCTTATTACAAGTCTGCAGAATTGGTAGAATATATTAAAAAAGGCTATCGGGTTACAGCTTTGAAGACAATAGGCAGCAATCTTAATCCAACAAACAAGCATTATCCTAAATTATCCAAAATCACAATTCAGAAACAATAAATAAAAGACATTGCAATACTATGATTTATCATCTATATTTTAAAAGCGGTGAGCGTGCGTGCAACTTGAAGTTGTATGACCAATATGAAAAAGAAACGATTTCTGAAAGACAGCTTTTCGCCAATACTAGAGGAGGTGTTGAGCTGCTCAAACTCAAGGATGATGATATTAAACTCGTTTCCTATCAAAGTTCGGAGGAAGACAAGTGGGTTTATATTGAGAAGTTTGAAGCAGATGGTAAAGTGTTGCATATTTACCTGTCAGAAAAGGATAATAAGATAGTACCTCCGAATAATTGTCAATTCAAGGTGCTTAAAGATGGTGGTATCCTAAAAATAAAAAGTCTAGGAAGTGTTGATGCGGAAACATTCAATATCGTTTTTCATTATAAGGAGGGCGATAATGATTTTCAGGGTAAGTTTATCGTAAGTTGTATTCCTGGCGATAAGATTTATGAGGTAGTGCTGGATTTCGGGTCGGAGGCCAGTCAGATGCTTGTTAGAGAATCGGACGATGCCCATAATTCAGAGCTGTTCAACGAATGTGCACGACATTTTTACGAGTTGGATCCCCAGCAGTTTGCTGATGGGACATATGATCAACAAGAGGATGATGACAACGAACTGTTTAGAAGTATTTTTTTTCTGCCGAAACAAGCAAAGGAAAGAATAAATATAAAAAAGGCCATAATAGCCAGACCTGACGATGAAGATCCTCTTTTGGATTTTATTACAAAACGTGATGATTCAGATAAAGGTCAAAGACTTCCTAATATCAAGATATTTAATCTCTCAGGTGAACGTCCAGTAGGTATTGATCCTGAAAAACTACATCAAGGTATTGTGATGCGATTTATCCATGAGGTGGTTAAGGAAGTAGAAGATAAAGAAAGAGACGGAGAAGGACAATGTGGTATCCGTTTATTCTTATTGGTTCCAAATGTGATGGGACAAGAGCAGCTTTCTGATTTTATTCAGGCCATTCGTAAATATACTGATGACCAAGAATTCCGTCAATTATTGCCAGAGTCAATGAAGGATGTGGTTTTTGACATACATTCATATTCTGAGAGTGACGCTTCGTTTGTTTCTTGGTTCGACGGGAGACGTGTGGAAAAAGGTAATTACCTGATTATTGATGTAGGAAAAGGTACAACCGACTTTTCTATTATCAAGGTGGAAAATGGAAGTAATGCAGTCAGTATATATCGTTCGGGATTTGTGGGCGCAGGAAATGCATTGACGTATGCAATGTTTGTCAACTATGTTGTGAGCATGTGGGGTTTAGTACATGCTGAAGATATTATCAGAAAGGTACTCACAGAAGCAAAAGATTCTGAATTATATCTTTTAGAGAACACACTTGAAAATTATAAAAGGAAGGATAATCCAGTGATTAGCAGTAGTGATAATGAGTATTCATTTTCTGATAAGACAGAAGTGAAGACAATCATTTCCAATATAATGCGTCGTGGAGATATTGGTGACGATAGTCATATTATTCAATCGACTATTTATAGGATTATCAAGAAGATTGTTGTCAATGTGAAAGAAACCAGATTCAAAAAGGTTATCCTGAGCGGAAGAGCTTTCAGGTATAGGCCATTCCGGGAAGCGACAATCAGTATTCTAGAAAAGTTCTATCATCTAGAAGGCAATGTTATAGCACTTGACAAAGAACAATTAAAGAAAGGATGTCTTTATGGCCCTCTGAATCCCATTCAGATAAGTAAGCAATCAGACATGATTGGCATTCCCATTGCAGTGGATGTAACTAGGCGTAATAACGAAAGGGCAGCTATTGAGAAAGCAATAGATGATTTGATAAAGAAAGTCCAAGATAAAAGAGAAGTTGCCTTAAGAGAAAGTGATGAACAATCTTGGAAACAAAAGACAAAAAAGCTATGGTGGAAATCCTTGGCTTTTTGTGGATTGGAAATATCAGAAAGTGCGCGACAGGAGAAAAAAGGTAGCCAGACTGTGAATCTTGATGCAGATAACGATGATATCAGAAGTATTATGCGTGGAGAACTGGAGATTGAAGAATGTGATGAGAATACCTGTTTTTATATTTCAGATGACAAATATGAAACGGAGAATGACTATACGTTTGACAATCATAGTAAATACACTTTATTTTTTGATGGGAATGATTTCTATGTCAGGGATAAAAAAGGCAGCATAAAACTTACACCGAGCGTGGAGATGCTCAATAAGGATATGCTGTATGAGAGTCTTTTCCCTTATCCATATAGAATATTGGATGAGAATTATGATATTCCAGACATTAATAGTAACAATTACTAAAGCAGTGAAGACAATGAAGAATGTAGGTTATTATTTCGCGATTGTAATAGAGTCTCTTGCACTACTTATCACCATAGTGCTTCCTTTTGCATGCCCAGTCCTTTATGCGGATTGTTGGGCCATGTTGCTCAGTGTAATATTAGGTGTTCCTTTGTTGGCATTGGTCGTTTTGGGTGTGGAATATAGGAATAACAATGCTTTTCAGAAGGAAACAGAAAAACTAGTAATAGAAGAAAAACCACTTGAGGTAGTGGAACAGGACGATTCTCAAACAATACCTAAGTCAGAAGTTGAAGAGGATTCAAAACCGAAGATAGAGGAATGCCTTGAACAGAAATGGAGTAAAGCTATGTATCAACGTTACTGTGCTCTGTGGGATGATTTGTTTAAACATATGAAACGTCCTTTGGTGCAAGAGGATAAAGCTCGAATCAGTTTGATGTTATGGGAAATCTCCTCTATGACTATCAGCTTCTTGAAGGAAAGTAATTCTGATCCAAATAGTGTATGGTATGACGAGGATAGTGTGAAGATGATTATGGAAAACTTGTCACAGAGTGACATCAAGCTCGAAAAATTTCGTATAGACCCCAATACAATTGACGAAAATGCCATTGCTGTTTTTGAGTGGCTGAAGGAGCAAGGCGTGAATGAAGATACTACTGCATTTGGATATCAACTAAAATTCTAAAAAAGCATGAAATTTGAAACAAAGGATTTTAAGAGAATCATTCTTCTTTGTATAATTATTATTGCCATTGCGATTGGGTTGAATATTCTCTTCCCTCTTACTTTCTCTGCCTACTTCCTAATATGTATATTGTCACTTCTTATGTGTAAGCTGGTTGGAGACAATAATACCTTAGTCATACCATGGACAATTACTGCCGTGGCATCTGTCATCATAACACTTAACTATCTGCATCCAGACATTTCTGTATATACTAATGCAGATTATCACACATTGGTCATGCAAGGTGTGGATAAGAAGGATTCTGTCTTGTTAATCGGCAAAAACAAGGCAAAGTCATTCTTTGACAATGAAAAATTGGAGGGCTATGCCAGTATTACTCATCAAAATAGGGATAATGCTAACTGCCTTTTGCATTTTGACCTTCAGGGGACACCACTTTTCTCTGTAGTAGAAAAAAGTAGGACAGGCAGGCTGCTGAATAAGATGCAATTGCCTTCTTTTAGGAATAGTTTTTCAATAGAGAACGATTCTGTACGATGTAACGTTTTAATAACAACATTTCCTAAGGATTCTATTCATGTTGATGTCTCGTTCAGCCACCTGAAAAATGATCTAAGTACTAATTATCGTCCTTCTTTTAAACAGCCTATTCGTATAGGGTACAATCTTTATGATATGCTTCATAGTGGTGTGTCCTATGAAGAGTCGGAAGAAACACTACTGAGTGTACTGCGTGATGTCGTCATTGTACGTGACTATGACGAAAAAGAAGTCTATTATATGACGTATCCTCGTAGTATGAAAAAGCTGCAACTAGTTTGTGATGGTAGCCCTTTCCTGCCAAAGAAAGGATTACAAACAGTAACACTTGACCAAGATACCTATTTCTATATAGGTTTAGGAAGCAAAGCTACGCGGCCTATGAGGGCGTCGTATGAATATAGCAATGTCTGTCTAAGATATCGTTTCCCTTATATTAATAATTTCCCTAGTGTCTCGGGTGGTTCAATAATTAAAGAAAACGAGCAGAAGATTGTTGCAGTCACGTCGAAGACGGCATCGCTGATGAAAGCTAATGTCAATGAGGCTTTTTATTATCCGTTGTTTGAGAATGAAAAGAATGAATATCACTTTAATGGTAATGTTAATTATCGCATCAACAATAGTCTAACAGCATTTAAGGCAACACTTACAGATGACCACCAAATAGTCTTGCCAGCCCCTAATACACTGACAACGAAAAATGGTGCAGTGTGGCATTTTAGGGTATGTAACCTTCGTCAAGTTAGTCCAATTACGGGTGAAGACAATATATACGTTAAAGATACCACAATTATTGGTCTTGTATTCATATTGCTTCTTCTTGCTTTTGTATGCTCTATGTTGCTAACTCGTGGACATACTTCTATGATAATGATGATGGTTTGGCTTTTTGCCATCCCACTATTAGTCATGCGCATATACTTGTTATGGAGAATAGCGGTATTCCCGCCTGTCACAGATATCACCCTAGACGAATTCCTGAGGTATAGAATGGAACTGCCCAATTTGTTAGAGAATCCTGAATTGGTGATGTTTGGGCTATGGCTATTTGCTTTGATAATCCTAATAATAGGTGTATTGATAAAGCATATAATTGTAAAAGATGGAACACAGGTGCAATCCGTAGTAGAGAAGGTTGTACCTCAAAAGATACATAACTTTTTCCAGGATTGGGGACATCATATACTCTTCTTCCTGATTCTATTAGTATCTGTTGTGACAGTTGCTGGAATCAAGTTTACACACACAAATATTGTCGGACTCAATATCTTGGTTCCCGTCATTTTGTTCCTAATCAATGAGTATGTTGTTGCAAGATGGCTGTCTGTAGGTTATCGTATAACTAATGCAGTTATTGCTTTGGCGGCATTATTCTTGAGTGATCCAGGATATGCTATTATGTTCTTTATCTTTGAATGCGTATATTACGCAATCATTCTCTATGCATTCTTGAAATGCCGATGGAGAGAGTATAGCTCACGGAAGGCTGCAGGTTTTTATTTTTTCTGTGTACTACTATTGGCCATCGGAGCAACAGTTGTTTTATTACCTATATTTGTGTCGTGGTCGTATAGCAGTAATCCGTCAATCTTGGGATTTGTCAGCACCTCACGGCTGATGTTCTTTGTTTTGCCTTTGGTGGTCGGAGGAATCTTGCTTTTTGTTATTTGGCGGTGGCATGAGTTTAAATCTACGAAGGGGTATTTATGTGTTGCTTTGCCATTCTTGCTGGCTGTTACAATAGCTTCTACTATTTGGGGATATGATTATTATCAGACTCACAACCTGCACTTTAAGTATAGGGCTATTATCCATACGCAGAAAGTGGGAGAAATCATGCAAGATGAAAGGTATGGCGAAGACGATGCCCAGCGATTATTGAACGCTGCTCAAAATCAATGGTTCTTACAGTATCATATAAACAAAGGTGCGGAACGTATTACTGAGAATGGTATCATGTCTTTATCGCCTCACTTTAAGAAGGGTGTAACATGGAATACGCAAATTAGTGATGTTATCCTTTCCAAATATATAATAGGTGAATTATCCGGAATTGTACCATTGTTCATGATTCTACTGTCGGTGGTATTCTTATGGATTGTTTTCCAGAATGAAAATAAATCTCCGGCAGGTAGGGCACTAACTTTTGCCATCGCATTGCTGTTTTTGGTACAAAGTACTTTTGAGTGGATGGCAGTTACAAATAGAACAGTCTTCTTCGGTCAAGATTTCCCGTTCATGAGTCAAAATGCTCGATTTACACTGTACATGTTCGGAATTTGGCTGATGCTATTGGTCTTCTTCGCTTGTTATGTTCCCAAGAAAGAGTTCAATGAAGAACTTGAAGAGGGCTTGGAAGAATTTGTAAAGCCCTTTCCACGGAGATTTTTCTTTGGATTTTTTGCTTTAGTGGTTGGCGTAGTCTTTGCCATCGGAAATAACTATGAGAAGTTGTATGCAGATGACGTAGTGGAAGGAGATAAATCAAATGCGGAGGAGTTTAATGTGGCAACAGCCATGAATAAAAGCAACTATCAGCTTTCTGAAATAAACGTCCGTCTTTCTGAGTATCCAGCTGATGACAGGCAGCTTGAGAATGGTGAAGACATCAGTTCTTTAGTACAAGATATTGAAGACAAGATACACTTATCTCAATATGTTGAAAAGATGAAGGAAGATGGTAGAATTAACGATTTTACCTATTCACTCTATCAAGCGTTTATTACGAACCTAAAGCGTAAGAATTCTAATGGAAATATTATCCATCTGCGCCATGAGGATATGGACAGCTATGAATTGGCACTCAATAAAACTTTCTTTAATTTGCAAAGTCCTGATCTTGATAAAAAGGCTTGGAAGGGTAGTGTCTATTCAGACGTTGCATCACCAGTGGAGAACAAGACATTCCAGATTGCTTCATTGCCGGGACTAGTTGTGTATTCTATTCCACGTTTGTGGCTTCCGTCGAACATTGATTATGCTGTTGTAGATTGTCGCGTAAAAGATGGGCATATTGGTGAAAACTATGATAAAGTGATTCATAAAGAGATGGATGATTATCGTGCATCCGTAGCGGTATTCCCAGTATCGCCACAAGATCTTTTAGAACTTAACGATAAGAAAACCAAAGATGTCTTAACCTACCAATATGGTAGGGAGGAACAGAGTTTGCTTGTAAAAAATATGATGATAAACGGAAAGCATAAATTCTTCTACCCATTGAAAGAAAAATGTCTTTGGCTAAGAGACTTTTCAAACTTGGTTGCTTTTAGTAAACGGGGTGCCGGTAACAGAGATTCCGTATTTGTAACTTTGGATAGTAAACTCACAGAATCCTTATCTGATTCGCTGAAACTTTTGGGTGTTGAGTGTTCTGTTGTTGCGATAGACGGATGGGGGAATGTCAGACTTATGGTGGACAATAAGTTATCAGGTTCTATAGACCCCAATAACGAGGATTTGCTTAATGAGTTGGCTGTTCAAAGCTATATGAATCCTAATTCCGAAACAGATCAGAACTTGTTTGGAAACCTCAATCTTTGTTATTTGAAGCCAGGTCCAGGCTCTTCTTTGAAACCAATCACCTATGCGGCCGTGACATCACAGAGTCAGGATATTGAATGGGCCGGACTTGAACTGATGAGTCCGATGTTAATAAAAGATACGACCGTTTCGAAAGTTGTTGGTAAATACTATCATTTGAGAAAATACGGTCCTAAATATAAATATAGTGCCAAGAGACCTTTTAAGTCATTGACTAGCGATGAAGAAGGAGGTAAAGAGCATTGGATTAATAATGATTTTTACCTATACAAATCTAGTAATTATTATAATGCTCTTATTACTTATTTAGGGCATTATGATAATTTGGGGAACGCTATAAACAATATATTTGTTGTGTCGACAGATATCAATGATTATCCACGTTTTAGAATGGAAAAAGGAGGACAGATATATACGTTTAAGGGGGCGCCAAAAACCGCAGCTAATCAGATATTATTTGATGGCCTCACAAAGAATTTCAGAATGCCAACCTTTACAGGATTTCTTGATACACTGCGATATGAATTCGTGAGTCCCTCATATTATCGTAAGAATAATGTTGAGAGCAAATTAAAACTCTCGAATAATTTCCCGTGGGTGTTCCCGCAAGCGTCGACCATCTATGATTATGAGATGAGAAACTCAGAGTTGACGCCAGCAGAACGCTTGAGACAATATACATTAGGAGCGTCTCCTGTAAAAGTGACTCCTGTGAAAATGGCAGAAATGTATGGAAAACTCTATTCTTTACACCCGGATTTTCATGCTACAGTGATACCTCATCGTGAAAAATTTATAGAGCCATGGTTGGATAGAAATGGTGATGCTACTAATAATTATTTTTCTTTCTACAGAGAGAATTTGTTTAATGGAATGGCAAGTTGTGTTCAGAAAGGTACGGCTGATTATCTCGGCAAGGTAAGAAATGGTTATTATCTGTATGCAAAGACTGGTACGTTAAGCCTGCGAGAAGGTGTTAGTGACGACAGAATGCTGGCTGTAATAATCTGCAATAAAGATATCATAAATGACGGTAGAGTTGAGTCGCCTGATGATTATAAATTTATGGTAGTTTATTTCAGGTTCAAACAATGTGAAATGGAAGTGGTTAAATATCAGAATACGATAAAATCCATTTTGAATGAGATTATGCATAGTAACAGTTTTAAGAATTATATGAGATGATATGAAAAAGCAATATAATCCGATAGCATACATCCTGTTTGCTATAGTCGTTTTTGTGATACTGGCAAGCTACGTGTTTTTACATAATAAACCTATGGAAATTGCCAAGGAAGATAAGGAATATCCGATACTTCCTGCGCAAGAACTTTTTGTTCCCATTCACGCTGATACGCTTGACGTTTATCTCAAGACTTACTTTAACAGAGGGGGGCTAAAGACTGATAAGAAAAGTAGCAAATTTGTAATTGAGTATAACCCCCATGCTTTTATTCTTCTTCATGCAAATAACAACAAGATGAAAGAGGCAAGGGAGGTTCTTGAAAATGCTCAAGTGAAGGGCTTCTCCATTCAAAACTCCAAAGAGACAGTCAAAATTACCATGAAGAAAAATGGTGATTATGTAGATTGTCCAGCCCTTATCGTTGCTGAGATATTAAGAAAGTTGAATGAACAGTGAATGTTGTGAAGAAGATACAATACATTATTCCGACACTGCTACTTGTAGTGGTTTCCTTTGGCATTCTTGCTACGGGATGGGATGCTTTGGGACGCATTTTTTTTCCAAAGCGTGGATCATGGATAGGCAATATTCAATTGTATCAGTGGATAGCGATAGGTATAATTATCTTCTTTGCAGTTAAGAAGCTTCTAAAGGAGAATCTGAAGTGGTTTGAGACTTTTACACATGAACTGACTCATACCATTGTAGCCATTTTGTTCTTCAGAAGGATTCATTCTTTTGAAGCTAATGACAATAGTGGACAGATTATGTCCAGTGGTAGCGACAAAACACTTGTGTTTATAGATCTTGCTCCCTATTGTTTTCCATTATATACATATGTTCTATTGACATTCCGAGCAATCTGCTCTTTGCCATTTTTGTGGTGTATAGACTTAATCATAGGATTGTCTGTTGCCTTTCATGTCTATACATTTAAGAATCAAATAGGTAGTTATCAGACAGATATAAACAAACGCCCCCTTTACTTTTCGTACACATATATAGTTACTGCTCTTCTGTTTAATTTATGTGTACTGATTGTTTCCTATTGGAGTTCAAAAAACTTATTTACTGCATTTTGGTATGTTGTCAAGAGTGTGTTTGAGCATCTTTTCATCTGGTAGATATTAATCAAGACATATTTCATAGATTTGTCCCGATAATTATTGATTAAAACTTTTGGGCTTTCTGAAATCTTTTCGTAATTTTGCATCCGGAATCATCTTTTAATCACAAAATGAACAAATTGAAGTAATGAAAAGAAATGAAGAAAGCGCTCTTTGACTTATTGCTACAGTTGTCTGTTTTGTGATAGAGAAATCGAATAGGAAAACTCTATGATAGTAAGGGCATGGCATTTCGGTGCTTTGCCCGATAACTCTTGCGCCCCTACACGCAGGGGCATATACCTTAATTATTAGTTATGTTTTAATGTGATTGATGTTTGATTATGATGAATGAGAACAGATTGATTGAGGATTTTTGGAAACAAACCAAGACTACTATCTGGAAACACATGGATGCTATGGCAGTGAACTACGCTGTCTATTCTAATCATTTGAGGGGCTTCGCTCCCTTTCTAACTGACAAAGACGTTTATATTTATGCCAACACGAAGAATGTGATTGTAGTGTGCGTAGATAGTTGCGGACACAGCGACGAACAGATTTATGAGGAATCTGAACAGCTTGACATGCTGATTTACAGCGCAGGCTTTGAACTGCGTGAGAGCATGGTTTGGAAATTGGTAGAGACTAAAAACATGATCAAGAACCGCTTGTCGAACAGCGGTTACGAAATGGATGTGTACGGAGTTCTGCTGACAGAGGCAAGCATTACCAATGCTGACGAATTGGTGGATGTGTGGGATGAGTACAAGATTAAAGTGATTGAAGGCTTTAGCAGTCTGAAACACAGATGGGTTTCCGTCAACAACGACGAGGACAACGATGCAAAGAAGTATTTCGATGTATTGATAGACGATAAGTGGGATGTGAAGTGCAAGTCGCTGTTTGGTCACAATAATGATGATGAATTTGAAGAATTGTTGAAAGGTTTTGTAGGCGCCAAATTAGCTCCTGATGGCGACGACACTTTAGAAGACAATTCGGAGGAGAACGAGGAGGCGCCAGATGACGTTGAAGAAAAGCCAGACAACAACGAGGATGACGCTCCAACGGTTACCGACGGGGAGATAGAGCAGAACGACACGCACAGCGTGAAGGTGCAGATTCTGCATCCTATCAAGAATGCGCGTAAGGAACTGGACAGGCTGGTGGGTTGTCGCGACATCAAGCGACGCATGGATGAGCTGCTGTCGCTGACACGATATAACAACATGAAACGCGAGATGTGTCCTGACAGCAAACAACATGAGGTGTCGCTGCACAGCGTGTTCTTCGGACGACCAGGAACGGGCAAAACGACGGTCTGCAAGATATTCGGTTCGCTGCTCCACGATGTGGGCGCGCTGTCGAAAGGACATGTAGTGGTGTGCGACCGTAGCACCTTTATCGGAACGCTGTGGGGCGACGAGGAAAGGGCCATGCGTCAGGTGGTGGACTTGGCACGCGGAGGGGTGCTGATGCTGGACGAGGCTTATCTGCTGAACGGACAGAACACCAACGACCCGGGCAAGATGGTGATTCAGCTGCTGATGAACCTGTTGGCTGACGAGAAGCAGCGCGACTTGGCAGTGGTGATATGTGGATATAAGGAGCCCATGATGAAACTCTTGGAGATGAACCCGGGACTGCACTCCCGATTCCCTAACCGCTTCGAGTTTGCCGACTTCAGCTTCGAGGAACTGCTGGACATCACCCAACAGCGCATTCGTGAGTACGACTATCACTTCACGCGCTCGGCATGGGAAAAGTACAAGCAGGTGTTGCAGGAGGCTTATGCTCAACGGGACCCGATGACGTGGGGCAATGCCCGATTCATAGCCAACCAACTGGACAGAATCTATCTGCAACATGCTCGTCGGTGCGTAAGCCACTCGAAGAAGATGGACCGGCAACACTTGCAGACGCTGACGCCTGCAGACATCATGCCGATGGAGGTGCAGAAACGTCGTCCGCATGTGGGATTCTAAACAATGATGAAGAAATTGGGACTGCCAAAATTTGGTGGTCCCAATATTTATTCGTAACTTCGCATCCGTAAACGAATTAATATGCTAAAACAGAAAATAATGGTTGTGGTAAGTGTCCTGATGGGGAGCTTACTGATGGCATGCTCTACGATGACCAAGGCGGAACGTGAGGCCAAGGAAGCGGAGCAGGCAAAAATGGTGAAGGAGGCGCTGGACAAGCGGCATTATAAGATAGACATCAACATGATGTATGCAAGGCGATTCGGCTCGAAGAATGTGACGAGCAATTGGTCGCTGGAGGTGAAGGGCGACACGCTGGTGTCGTATTTGCCGTACATCGGGGTGGCTTATGAGGCTTCGTTTGGGTCGAACTCAGGACTGAACTTCACAGCGCCTATCAGCAATTATGAGGACGATGGGTTCAAGAAAGGGAAACGCATGATTCGCCTCAGAGTGAAGAATGAGGATGACTTGCTGGACTATCAGTTGGAGGTGATGGACAACGGTAACACCTCTATCGATGTGATGTCGCGGAAAAGGGAGGGCATCAGCTATTCGGGACAGATGGACGTGGAACGTTGAAAATTAAAGATTAAACATTAAACATTAAAGATTAAACATTAAACATTAAAGATTAAACATTAAAGATTAAACGATAAAACAAACAAGACAATGATTAACGTAATTTGTGTACACACGGCCATGGCTCTGGTGGAGCCCCTGACCAAGATTTTTGCAGAACTGATGCCTGAGGTGAACGTGAACCACATCGCAGACTCGTCATTAATCAAAGAGGTGATTGCCAACAATGAGGTGACACCTGCCGTAAGGCGCCGACTGCTTGCTTACTACAACGCTGCTGCGGATGCTGGTGCTGACGTGGTGTTCAACACGTGTTCGAGTGTGGGCGACGTGGCTGATTATGGGAATACGTACGCGCGTATACCCGTGTTCCGCATTGATCAGCCGATGGCTGCACAGGCAGTGGCGAACTACGACCGCATAGGTGTGATATCGACATTGCCCACGACGCTGGACCCCACCTGCCGATTGTTGCAGAACGAGGCGAAGAAGGCGGGCCGCACGGTGACGCTGGTGGAAGGACTGGCTGACGGGGCGTTTGCTGCAGGACAGAGTGGCGATGGTGAGACGCACGACCGCTTGATAGCCGAGGCGGCAGCAAAGATAGCTGACAAGGTGGACGCCTTTGTATTGGCTCAGGGCTCGATGGCTCGCATGGAACAGCGACTGAGCGAGCTGACGGGAAAACCGGTATTGTCGAGCCCCATATTGGGCGTGAAAGGACTGCGGAAGTTCTTAGGACTGTAAAAGTGAATAGTGAACAGTGAATAGTGAACAGTGAAAAATAAGAATGTGATTTTGGCCATGCTCGTCATCTTGGGCATGGTGACATTCCTGGACAGAATCAATATCAGTGTGGCAGGGTCGAGCATCATGCACGACCTGAACCTGAGTCCGTCGGAGTGGGGATGGGTGCAGAGTGCATTCATCCTAAGCTATGGACTGATGCAGATTCCGATGGGTGCGCTGGGCGATAGGTTCGGACACAGGAAGATACTGGCTGCCATCGTGCTGTGGTGGTCGGCATTCACGGCCTTCACGGGCTTGGCAGGAGGACTGGCTTCGCTGCTGGTCATCCGCTTTATGTTCGGCATCGGTGAGGCAGGATCGTCGCCTTGCTCGACGGGTGTTATCAGCCGATGGTTTGAGAAAGGCGAAGTGGGCAAGGCACAGGGCTACGTGTGGGCTGCATCACGCATGGGAGGCGCTCTGACGCCCTTTGTGGTGATTCCCGTGATGATGTGGGTAGGATGGCGCTCGGCCTTCTATCTGCTGGGAGCACTGGGCGTGATATGGGCCGTGGTGTGGTATTTCTACTATCGCGACACGGAGATTGGACCTACACATAAGGTGGAGAAGTTGAAACATGGAATGCAAGAGGGCATATGGAAGGTGATTCTGATGAACAAGCAGTTCTGGCTGATTTGCGGCATGTACTTCTTCTATGCTTTTGGCTCGTGGTTCTTCTTCTCGTGGTTCCCCACGTTTATGGAGTTGGGGCGCGGATTTGACAAGACGGAACTGACGTATGCGGTGGCTGTGCCTTTCATCATGAGTATGATAGGCAACATAGCCGGTGGACACCTGACGGACAAGTTGACGAACCGTTATGGTATCAAGGTGGGACGTAAGGCCTTGGGCTCCACGTCGTTAGCGGTGTCTGCGGTATGCATGTTTCTGGCAGCTTTCATTCCAGGCAAGATGGCGGTATTCGTATTCCTGTCGCTGTGCTTTGGCATCTTCGACCTGATGCTGCCTTCGGCATGGGCGTTGTGCATTGACTTGGGCAAGCGCCATGCAGGCACGCTGAGCGGAGCCATGAATACGGCGGGCAACATAGGCGGATTCTGTTGTGGTATCTTGTTTGGCGAGCTGGTGCAGCAGTCGGGCAACTACAACCTGCCGCTCTACATGATAGCGGTGATGCTGATTGTGAGTGCGGTGCTCTTCGCGTTTATCAATCCTGAAAAGCCGATTATAAGTGATGAGTGATAAGTAAAAAGGTTAGGAGAAATCCTAACCTTTTAATTTGTTGAATACCTCGCTGAGCGATTGCTCGTTGCCCACATTGCCAGGGAAGATGATGTAGGGGAATTTCTCCGCCATGACGCAAGGTACGCTATTGATGATCTGCCCCAAGACACGGGCCGACTTGATGCCCAAGCCTTTGGTCAGAATGTCGTGCGAAGTGATGCCTCCCTTGCCCACAAGATAGGCGGGGGTGAAGGGCAGGCGATAGACGATGTCGACAAGGAAGTCGCTGACCTGCTGGCCTAAGTGCTGGCGGAGGTTGGCGTCGTCGAGACGGATTTCCTGACGAGAGGTATAGACAACGGGTGTCAAGCCCATATCCACTACTTGCTGGATGGTGTCGAGCGTCTCGCTCATGAGCAAGGGTGCATCATCGAGGATACGCTGTACGTCGACCTCAATGGCGCAGGTGCCCTCCTGTTGCAATAGGTTTTCCAATTGCTGGGTGGTCTTCTTGACGTGAGAACCCACAATGAAGCAACCCACGCCCGCTTGTTTCAAGATGCTCTTATCCAGCAATGGCTGGTCGCTGATGCCACTGATGGCCTTAGGCAGAGAACTGCTGCTTCGAATGACGATGGATGATGTCTGAGGGATGATGTCTGATGTCAGATATTCGGCAAAACGATAGAGCTCGTCGTAGTCTTGTGCATTGACGATGATGTAATTGTTGGGATTGGCACCTTTCTCCTGGATGTAATCGCGGAGCACGGAGGTGTGATAGGCAAAGACATTGTCGCGCGCAAACTCGGTCTCGCTAACGGGAATGAGGCGCTCGCCATCACGCATATAATGTACGCCGTTGATGGTGACACGACCAGCCTCGATGAAGGCGGGGCAGAAGGGCGTCTTTTCGTAGACGCTGTATCCATGTTCTACAAGACACTGGCGCATGACGTCCGTTTCCAAGGGGAAATGGCCACGCAGACAACTGTCTGAACGGCTGACGATGATGAGGCGATAGCCATAGTCCTGGTTGACCTTGATGACCATCTCCATAGCTTCGCGCGTCACCTGCTCAGCATCCTCGCGCGTCATGGCACGCGTGTTCGTTAATATATAAAAGAAGGGCTCAGCATCCGCAAAACCTTTGCGCACACTGTCCTCGTCCCACTGGGTGATGAGCAGACAGCCATGAACGGTCTGAATGCCCGTAGGGTCGTCGTCGAGTACGACCATCTTCCATCTTACTTCTTCCATATTACATCTTAATATGTTGCATGGCGCGGGCTTCATCAGGCGTGGCTGGTTCGCAACCCATCATGCGGATAAGTGCAACCAGCTTTTCTACCAATTCGGCATTGGTGTGCGCGCGCTTGCCAGGGGCATAATAGAAGCTGTCCTCGAAACCTACGCGGACGGCAGAGGCGCCCATGCCGATGGCACAAGCGAGGATGGAGAAGTCCTTCATCGAGTCGTGGGTGACACCCCATGAACAGCCTGGCTCCATGAGTGAGCAGAGCATGGCAAGATTGCGACCTGTGGCAGAGAGATTGCTCGAGTTGCCAGGACCTACGCAGAAGTTATAGTGCAGGGGACGATGGATGACACCCTCGTCAGCCAGACGCGTGGCGCACTCGACATGGCTTAAATCGAACAGCTCCATCTCAGGCACGGTGTTCGTCTCGTCGAGACGCTTTGCCCAATAGCGCAGGTCGGGCATGGTGTTGATATAGACCGTTTCGCCAAAATTGACACTGCCCATATTCAGCGAGGCTACCTCCACCTCAGGAACATCGAGCGACACACAGCGCTCAGCGAGCGTCAGTGTGGAGAGTCCACCCGTAGAGCCCTGAACAATCATGTTAGTTTCCTTGCGGATAAGTCCGATGGTCTGACGGAACACATCCAGTTCGAACGTAGGATTGCCCTGCAGGTCGCGCGTGTGCAGATGAACCTCGCAGGCTCCAGCCTTATAACAATTGATGGTGTCTTCCGCAATCTCCTCAGGAGTGAGCGGGTTCTTACACTCGGCAGGAATCTCCTTGCCCACGTGGCAGACGGGTGCCACAGTCACAATAATCTTACGCATATACTATATTTTATTAATGTCCACATAGCCATGCATCACAGCATAGATGGTGAGGGCTGAAACACTCTTCATGCCCAACTTGTCCATGATGTTCTTGCGATGGGTGATAACGGTAGCCATACTGATGTTCAGGATGTCGGCAATCTCCTTGTTGGTATTGCCTTGCACGATGTACGACATCACCTCTATCTCACGATCAGTCAGAATCTTCTGCTCCAAGACCTTAGGCATCTTGGGCAGGTTCTTGCCCTTGGCATGGGCATGCTGCTGGAGGGCGAGAATGGCTTTGATCAGCAAGTGCTCGGGTTGGTTGATATAGAGGCTGTGGAAGTCGGACAACTGGCTGGCGTCGCTGAGCGAGAGGGTTAAGACGATGGTCTTGTGTCTGCGCTCCAAAAAGAAAGGACGGTTGCGCAACACGATTTCCATGGATACGAAATAATGGAAATAGCTGTCGGGATTGTTGCTGCATAGTTCTGAGAAAGAACCATAGGTGTCTACCGTCATGATAGGCATTACATTCTGCAGAATCTGTTTTAATCCTAATGTTGCCAGCGTATTGCTGTCAATAATAGCTATTTTGGGTCTGCTTGTTGCTTCCATGTTTGCAAAGGTACGAATAAGCGAGCAAAATGCCAAATTTATTTGAGCATTTTCGAGCGAGAGTACCTAAGACCGGAGGTCAAAGGTACGAAAAAATGCATCCAAACTTGCTTTTTTTAATTAATTTTTATATTTTTGCAGCATGAAAGCGAAACGATTGTATATTCTTCTACTTCTGCTGTTGACAACTTTGGCAGTATCAGCCCAGAAAGATTTCTTTCTCTTCAAGGCTGCACGTGCTGTGAAAAACTATGTCGACTCGTCCGTTATCAAGACCGCGGATAGCAGCTATATCGTGGTTCCTAAGAAGCCTTGGCAACTGATAGTGCGCCACAAGATAGACCGAATGGGGCTCAAGATGCATAGTGTAATAGACACAGATGAAGAATATATGAACTGGACTCCATATGTTGGAACCAGAGCTGCCAACAGCCTGGGTCTGTGGTTCGGTTATCGAGGCTACGGACTGGGCTATTCCGTCAACCTGAATAAGCGTTCGGACACCTATTTCACGATAGGTGCCGTAGGAAGCAGTTATGGTATTAACCTCCGACTGCGTACGTTCGGCATGACAGAATTCAATGGAGATATTTATCTAAAAATCAAACCAGACCAGGAAGTGCTGAATGGCAACTACGATTTTGAAATTTTAGAGCCCATCCGCGTCCACTCCCTCATCATTGATGGTTATTATATGTTCAACCACAAGCACTTCTCCTATGCTGCAGCCTACGACCAGTCTGCCGTTCAGGTGCGCTCAGCGGGCTCGCTGATGGTGGGAGCCATGTGGAATGCCATGAGTGTGCGCTATAACAGCGATAAGAATGCTGCTCTGGTGAGTCTGATGCACGACGTGGGAGCCTTTAAGGTTCGTCAGGGCAGTATAGGTGCTGGCTACGCCTACAACTGGGTGCCTACACGCGGATTGCTGATCAATGGTCTGTTCATGCCGATGCTCGCCTTGTATAACCGTCAGGTTGTCGTCAAATATAAGACAGAATTTGACGATGAGGACGAGAACTATGATGCCATTTACGATGAAGAAGAGTCAACCAATTGGAGTCGTGTCACTTTGACCTTCAATGCGCGTGCTTCTGTTACCTACAACTGGAAACGGTTCTTCTTAAACGTCTATGGACAATGGAACACTCGCAGCTATAAATATGGTGAAGAAGGGGACGGACGTATTTCCGATTGGTACGTAAATACGTCGTTTGGACTCCGTTTCTAAAAAGCTGGTGCTTTACTTATTCATGAAGGACAGACGAGCAGCCTGTTCGAACACCATTCTTGCCAAATCCTCGTTCTGAGGCATGCGTCCGTTGATGGCGTCAAACATCTGAACAAGTCCTGGAATACCTCTACCGGTCTTCAGAATGTGAACGAAGCATAGGTTCTGCAGACCTACGGTGCTGGCCAGGATGTCAATGTCCGTACTACCCAGTTGGAACAATGCCAACTGATAAGCATCGTCGAAATAGTTTGCCATCATACGCTCTACGTCGCCCAGCGTCTTGATGTCCAATTGGCGAAAGACGGTAAGGTAGGGTATGAAGGTGCTCTCTTGAATCTCTGCCTGCGTGATGGCTGCAATCTTGCGATTCAGTTTGTCGAACGGATGCATAGCCACATACGAAAGGAATGTGTCGCCATCAAGCGCTACCTCCTCCAGTTGTCCGTTCAATACCAGGTTCTGCATTCTGCGACGATAGTCAGCTATCGAGTTGCGGATACGACTGAACTCATCGTCAGCCAATTCCATCATACCTGCCAATCGGCTTAGCATACGATGGTACTCCTTGGGCGTCTCGATTTCCGACTTATAACCAATGTCGTGCTGAATGGCTGACCATACGTGCTGCAAGGCAGTACGCATCTGAATCTCAAAGCGGATATCGTTTAGGTCAGGATACTCAGGGTCGTAGAAAAAGGTCTTGGGAATGCGGCAAATGTAGTGGAGAGAGTTGTAACCAAAGCTGTCGACCTCGTGCATCTTGCGCTTGTCAACGGAATTGGGCCAGTCTATTTCCAACTTCGACTCAACAAAGGAAGCCACACGGTCCACATCCTCATTATAATACATAATGATGCGACCTCCGAAAATGTCCGTAATATCTCTCAACGTTCCATATTTCGAACCTTTTCGTTGCAGTTTTCCAGCCAGCGAAGCTTCTTCCTTGATGCGGAATTCCATAGAGGCTACAGTGAGTTCTCCTTCTTTGATAATCTCAGCTGTCTTACTCTTCATCACTTCCATTAACCTCTTATAGAGAGGGAGCTGCTGGCGATATTCCTCCAGCAGCATCTCTCCATGTAGGTCAAGACCATAGTTTTCCATGAGCCTTGTCTTTACTTATTATTTTATCAAACAGGTTATTTAATCTCAAACAGGTTGAAGAAACCTGTCATCATAAATACCTTTTTAATTTCGTCGTTGATATTCTTGATAATTACCTTTCCACCCTTTGTGGAAGTCTCCTTGCGGAGCGTCAGGAACAAGCGGAGACCTGAGCTACTGATATACTCCAGATTGGTGCAATCCAGCACAATCTCCTTGTCTGCGTTCTCCAGCAGGGGAGTGATGTCCTGCTGGGCCTTAACGGCAGCAGGGGTGTCCAGGCGTCCGTTGAAAATGGCAGTATAGCCACCATTCAATTCTTTAATTTCGATATTCATTTTCTTACGTGTTATTTTTTAGTTTGATACATGCACCTAACCCAGTTTCTTGCGCAGGGTCAGCACGTTTTTGTTGCCTTCGCGCTTATAGTTGATGTCATCCATCAGTTGGCGCACCAAAAAGATGCCCAATCCGCCAATGGGGCGTTCCTCTGCAGAGAGGGTGGTGTCTGCATCTTCCTTGGTTGTTGGGTCAAAGGCTATGCCAGTATCCGTGATGACGAAGGTCATCCATTCCTGGTCAGCCGTCACCTCGATGCCCACGTTGCCTTTCTGGCCATCGGGATAGGCGTAGTCCATCACATTGACTACAGCCTCCTCCATAGCCAGGTTCAGGCTCATGGTGAGCGACATGTCAAGACCCACCTCCTCAGCTACCAAGTCGATGAACTCGTTCAGCTGAGGGATGGTCTCTATATCGTTCGGCAGTACCAGTCTTTTCTTCATAGACTTTTATTACTTCACCAGGGCAGCACGAGCAGCGTCGATACCTTCCTTAGCCTCGTTCAACTGCTTCTTCAGCTCGTCAACGGTGGTAGCGTTCAGCACCTCCAGAGGAGCAACAGCGTCAGCGATAGGCTTGATGTCAGGATCGTACTCAGACAGACGGTTGATAGCGTCGAGCACGAGGATCACACGGAAAGTGATGTTTGAAGCGGCCTCGTCGTCGAATACACTCAGGAACTTGTCGGCATTCTTGTTGGCAATGTAGAGCTCCTCAACGAGAGCTGCAGAAGCTAGCTGCCAGAAGTAGTTGATGCGACCGTTCTTCTCCATGTCGTCATACAGAGTCTGAGTGGTCTCGAATACGTTAGTCTGATCCTCGATGGTCTTGAAAGAAGGATCGTTGATGTCAGCAATCAGCTTGGCAATAGCCTTCTCATACTCATCAGTAGGCATGTCGTAGAGCTTAGCAATGCGCTTGTCAACACCCAGAGCGCTCAGCATACGATACTTCTCAGCCAGTGTGGCAGCTTCCTCAGCAGCGTTTGCGGGCAACAGATAGTCAGGCTTTACCTGCTTCTCTTCCTTGGTCAGTGACAAGCCACCGTTGCCTTCCTGAATGAAGGTGGGCTGCTTCATCTTGCTGATCTCAGCAGCAATGCTGTCCATGTGCATCTTAATGCTGGCCTCAATCTGCTGCTGTTCAAAGCTCTTCAGTGAGTCTGCATCCTCTACATTGTTAGCACTCTTTTTTCCTCCGCATGCTGCGAAGACAATTGCTGCAAAAGCAACAGCTACAATAGTTAATTTCTTCATTTTTTTTGAGTTTTTTGTTGTTATTAATTTAATGAATTATATTTTTGTTTTCTCTCATTTTCGTTTTCGTTTTCATTTTTCGTTCTCTAAGGATTGTCCTTTCGGAGCAATCGTCCAGGCCAGTCGCAGAACAGTAGTATGCCTACGATGATGCACATCAGCAGCATGATGGCCATGTTAAACCACAGCGTCTTCACATGCCATGTACCGACAATCTTCTCGCTGCTATAGAACGGAGCATTACCGCACTTGCTCTGAGGTGTCAGGAAGATGGTTCCTGTTCTGGGCACGATGTATCCGTCTATCACGTCGAGCATCCTGCGCTGGTCAGCACCTATCACGCAGTCCTCCAACTTCAGGTTGTAGTTCTCGCGCTTCAACTTCAGCAGCTCCTCCTTGCCATGCTCGCGGATGAATGCCGACTTCATGGCGTCCTCCTTCATGCTGGCCTTGTTGCCTCGCTGCTTCAGGATGTCCTCAGCCTCTTTCATATATAAGGTAAGCGATTCTGTGGATTTGTCACCAGCATAGGCTTTCATGCCACAGAACTCAGTCAGCAACGGCAGGTTGGTCTCTATCACCCTCATATGCTCAGGGTCTACGGACTTGCCCTTCTTCACCTCGTCCTTCATGGTCTCCACCTGCGACTGCAGTTCATAGAGGAATCCCATGTTATAGAACTGGTTTTCGTATTTCTGCTTGTCAACCTCGAAGAACGGCTTCTCGTAGGCATTGTCAGTAAACGAGGTCACAGCCAGCGCCTCATACGCCCATCTGGAGGGGATGATATTGCCGATAGCAGGCACATTGCCCGTGGTGCTCTTGGGTGTCAGGTCTGAGAAGCTGACTACCAATCCGCAAAGCAGAATCTGAGGTATCAGCAACAAGGGGATGCTAATGTAGATAGCAACCACAGAGTTCAGACACTGCGACAGAATCAGTCCCGTCAGGTTCGACAGTAATGCTGTAACAAACAAGATGATCCACCATTCCATCGTCAGACCGTGTATGCCCATAATGGTGTTACCAATCAGGATAAACAGCAGCGTCTGCAACAGCGAAACACCTGCCAGGAAGATAATCTTCGACCAGATATAGCTGCCATACGAAAGGCTCAGGAATCGTTCGCGCTTCAGCAGGGCACGGTCCTTGATAATCTCTTCAGCACTACCGCTCATGCCAATGAATGTTGCCACGATGACGGACATGAAGAAGTAGCTGACCAAGTTCTTGTTGTCCATCACGGAGTAGCCCTCGGGTGGGGCATAGCGTGTCAGGAATGAACAAATCAATGCCAGCAGCGGTGCCTCCAACAGAGTGATGCACAGATACTGCACATTGGTTATCTTCGTCTTGAAGTTTCGCTGCAGGAAGATGCTCAGCTGCTTCAGCCTGTTCGGCTTCTTCTGGTCTGAGGCAGGCACGTCGCTCACTGCGGGAGCCTTCATCTCCTTGCGGTTCTTCAGATACAGCTCGTGCCATTCCTGAGGCGTCATCTTGCGCTCGTCGCTCACCTCGCCGATGTTGTTCAGTGCCTTCTCGTCGATGATGTTCAGCACGATTTCTGGGTTCACGTTACCACATGTAGGACACGCACTTGTCTCCGCATCTGCATAGTTGGCAGCTTCCTTGAAATAAGTGATGGCGTCAATGGGATTACCGTCGAATACGGGATATCCGCCTTTGTCCAACAGCCATAGGCGGTCGAACAATTTATATACATCACTCGAAGGCTGGTGAATGTTCACCACAATCAGCTTGCCTTTCAAGGTCTGTTCCTTCAGCAGGTTGATTACCTTCTCAGTGTCAGCAGACGAGAGGCCTGACGTAGGCTCGTCGAGGAACAATACCGCTGGTTCGCGAATCAGCTCCAGGGCAATGTTCAGTCGTTTGCGCTGTCCACCCGATATGTATTTGTTGATGGCCGATCCCACCTTCAGGTCTTTTGTAGCGTCCAGTCCCAGGTCCTTCAGCGTCTTCATTACACGCTTGTCCAGCTCCTCGTCGCTCATGCCCTCGAAGCAGAACTTAGCTGTGAACCAAAGGTTCTGATATACAGTCAATTCCTCAATCAGCAGGTCGTCCTGAGGTACGAAACCAATCAAGCTCTTGGCCTCAGGCTCTGTGATGCTGTGTCCGTTGATGGTGATAGTACCTTCCTGTGGCTTCAGACTGCCGTTCAACAGCGAGAGCAGGGTAGTCTTACCCGTTCCGGATCCACCCATGATGGCCAGTAGCTCTCCGTTCCTCAGCGTGAAGCTCAGGTCGTGCATACCATTGTCGCTGTTGGGGAATCGGAAGTTGATGTCTCTTCCGCAGAATTCTACCGCTTTAACCTCGCTCTGCGTCTGATCGTAGGTACTGATAATCGACGAGTAATACACGGGCTTTCCGCTTTTGCTTTTCAGCACGCTGCTCTGTATCCAAACCTGGAACGAGCCCGTCAGTATGGGCACGTCGTTCAGCAATACGGTGTCGTTGCCCATATAGGTGAAGAGCAGGAGTCCGGAAATGGGGTCGAGCAGGGTCTTCAGGGGAGCGTCAAAACCTTCCAGCTGGTGTAGTTTCACATGCTCCGTTTCCTTGCTATCTACAAAGTCCGTGAAGTCGTTGTATTGCTCTTGTGGAATGTTGAACAGTTGTGCCATCGTCTTGAACAGCACATCCGTATGATTGGTCTCGAAACCTCCGTGACAGAACTCCATCAATCGCAGCAACAACAGGTCTTTTTCTATTTTGCGGATGTCGCCTTGCAGATTGGAGCAGATAGAGGTAACGGTGTCTACCGTGTTCAGATCATCCGTCATCTCGTAGGCCATACGCATATCGGCGTAAAGGTCCACGTACAAGTCTGTATTTCTGATTCCGAAATGGCGATGCAAATAGCTTACGAGCATATTCTTAGCTCGTACCTCATCCACCTGCTCTTCTTTGCCAAACAGAGCAAACAGACTGATAAAACTTGATAATATGACGTCAGTCATTTTGCGGTTAGAGAAATACTTTCCCTTAGATTATATTCTGCAAAAGTATGAAAAATCCCTCACACCTCTTTATAATAGTAGTTAAAAATATTTAAACGAGGCATGTTCTTTCCTTTGTTTATGTGTTGCTGTCCATGGGGAACAGACCATAAAGCTTGGCGTCAATCATGTCTGTTACTATTTTCAGGTCTTCAGGATTGTCACCAAATTTACAATGGTCGCCATCTACCACAATCAGCGGACCTTTGTACGTAGCAATCCATTCCTCATATCTTTCCTCCAGACCTTTCAGATAGTCCAATCGCATGGTTTGCTCGTAGTCACGGCCTCTTTTCTGAATCTGTGCCACCAGCGTGGGAATACTCGAGCGGATGTAAATCATCAGGTTAGGCAATTTTACCAGCGACATCATCAGGTCGAACAAGTCAGAATAATTCGCAAAGTCTCTGTCCGACATCATGCCCTGTGCGTGCAGGTTTGGAGCGAAGATTTTGGCATCTTCGAAAATCGTACGGTCTTGTATGATGGTATCCTCCGATTTCGATATCTCCACCACTTCCTTGAATCTCTTGCTCAGGAAGTACACCTGCAGGTTAAACGACCAGCGAGGCATATCGGCATAGAAGTCCGACAGATACGGGTTGTTGTCAACGGGTTCGAAACGGGGCGTCCAGCCATAGCGGTGGGCCAGCAATTTTGTCAGCGTGGTCTTGCCACTGCCTATGTTTCCTGCTATTGCGATGTGCATAGTATTATAGTTTTTTCGTTGTTGTTTTATAATTGTGGTGGGAATAGTCCGAACAGCTGCCTGTCTATGCGGTCTACGATTTGTGCAAAGTCCTTCGTATTGTTCAGGAAGTCCAGATTGTCCTTCTCTATCGTCATCACCTGTCCTTTATACTTATTGTATATAAAGTCATCGTATCGCTTGTTCAGGTTCTCCAGATATTCCAGCTGCATCTGTTGCTCATATTCGCGCCCTCTTTTCTGGATATTCCCCACCAGATGGGGCACTGAAGCCTTCAGATAAATCATCAGGTCTGGTTGGGTAGCCACCTCCATCATCTGCTCGAACAGTTCCATAAACGTCTCGTAGTCGCGCTCACTCAGGTTGCCCATGTCCTTGTTGTTCTCCATGAACACGTACACGCCTTCGTAGATGGTGCGGTCCTGTATGATGGTCTTTTGCGACTGCGTGATGTCTATCAAGTCGCGAAAGCGCTCTTTCAGGAAGAAAACCTCCAGGTTGAACGACCATCGGTGTATGTCCCTGTAGTAATCCTCCAGATACGGGTTCTCTTCCACCGTCTCATAGCGAGCCTCCCAGCCATAGTGCTTGGCCAGCAACTGCGTCAGTGTCGACTTCCCGCTTCCTATATTTCCTGCAACAGCTATATACATTGATTTAGATTTGATTGCAAAAGTAATCAATTTCTGCGAAACGGGCAAAAAATAAATCTAAAAAAACCTTTCTTTATGATGGAATGATTTTAGTCGAGGTCTACGACGGTGATTCCAGCCCCTCCGAATTGCACGTGCTCGTCCTTGGCTTTCTTCACGTTAGGCACCGTGTTGAGGTACTGTCTGATCAGTTGGCGCAGGATGCCCGTACCCGTTCCGTGCAGGATGCGCACACGACTCAAGCCTATCAAGATGGCATCATCGATGAAGTGCATCACGGCATCAATGGCCTCGTCGCCACGCATACCCCTCACGTCTAAGTCCTGATGGAAGTTCTGACGGCGGTCCTCCATCGTGGCGCGCGTCATGTGCGAGGTCTGGATAGCCAGATGGGCGTGCTTGTCGGCAGGGCTGCTCGTGGCCTGCGATTTCGCTGCACGCTCCAATTGCTCCAACTTCACTTTCGAACGCAATCCACCAAACACCACCGTGGCCTGCTTGCCCTGTATACTTTCTATCTCGCCCACGCTGTTGGTACCCTTGATGCGCACGCTGTCGCCCTTCTCCAGCGGACGATTGCTGTCGTTGAGGTTGGCTTTGGCTCTTGCTGCCAATTTCTCACTGGCTGCCCTTTCTTCCTCGCCCTTCCTCTCTTTGCGCTGAGTTTTGCGCGCCTTGCGCTCCTCCATCTGGCGCAGTTTCTTGGCAAAGTCCTCTTCGCTCATCAGTCCGCGAGTGTCGTCGTTCTGCACCTGTTCGCGGAACTCTTGCAATTCCTCACGAATCAGTCGTGTCTGTTCCTTCTCCGCCTGTGCCTCCTTGATTTCGCGAATGGCATTCTCTATCTTGCGGTTTGCCTCTGCCAACAGCTCTTCCGCTTGTTGCTTGGCACGATTCAGGATAGCCTTTCGCTCGCGCTCTATCTCCTCCAGATTGGTCTCGTAGCGCTGTATGTGTCCCTCCAGCGATTTCTCGTGCTGGTGAATAGTCTGGCGCTTACCCTCCCAGTAGCGCTTGTCGCGCACAATGTCTTGCAGGTATTTGTCGCTTTGGATGTAGTCTGAACCCACAATCTCCGAGGCGTCGCTGATCACTTCCTCTGGAATGCCCGTCTTTCTGGCTATTTCTATCGCAAACGAAGAACCCGGTTGCCCGATGCTCAGCTGGAATAGCGCCTGCATCTGATGACGGTCGTACAACATAGCTCCGTTCACCACACCCTCATGGTCTTCTGCAAAGTGCTTCAGGTTTTGATAGTGGGTGGTAATGATGCCAAACGTCTCCTTCTTCCAGAATTGTTTCAGCACAGCCTCCGCAATGGCACCACCAATAGCAGGCTCCGTACCACCTCCAAACTCGTCTATCAGCAACAACGTGCGATTGTTAGCCTGCTTCATCATGTTCTTCATGTTTAGCAGATGACTCGAATACGTCGACAAGTCGTCAGCTATCGATTGCTCGTCGCCAATGTCTATCATGATGTTCTGAAACAGTCCCACCGTCGAACGATCGCCAACGGGGATGCTGAGTCCGCATTGCAACATATATTGTAGCAGTCCCACCGTTTTCAGACACACCGATTTACCACCAGCGTTCGGACCGCTGATAATCAGCAGTCGCCCTAAAGTCTTACTTCTTCCTTCTTCCGTCTTACTTCTTCCTTCCAGACGAATGTCCAGCGGTACCACCTTCTTCTCCTGCTTTGCCAGCGAGCGTTGCAGCAGCGGGTGTATGGCCCTTATCCAGTCTATCTGTGGCTCTGCTTTCACCTCAGGTTCAAAGGCCTGCATCTGCTCGGCCATCTCAGCCTTGGCATGTATCAAGTCGATGGTAGCCAGGAATTGGTACGAGTCCAGCACCTCCTGCACGTGGGGACGCAGTTCGTCTGAGAATACGGTCAGAATGCGGATAATCTCCCTGCGCTCTGCAGCCTCCAGTTCGCGCACCTTGTTGTTGGCTTCCACCACCTCTGCAGGCTCTATGAATACTGTCTTTCCCGTGGCCGACTCGTCGTGAACAATACCCCTTATCTTGCGCTTCAGTCCAGGTGCTACGGGTATCATCAGTCGTCCGTCGCGCAGGGTGGGCGCCGTGTCCTGAGCCACCAATCCGTCGCGCTGTGCAGCATGCAGTATGGTATATAATGTACGCGATATGCTGCCTGCCGTCTGCTCCATCTCATGACGGATGCCCGCCAGCGTCATGGTGGCCGAATCCTTGATTTTCCCAAACTTGTCCAAGATAGAGTCTATCCTTCGGATAATGGCAGGAAACGTCTGCACGTCCTTGGCCAATTGGCGCAGGGCAGGGTAGTTGTATTCTGGAAATTCCTCGTCGCCATTGTTCTTGTTCAGGAAGTTCACAATGACCCCAATCGTTTCCAGCGACCTGCGCAGGTCCCACAACTCGTCCTCCTCCAGGTGCGTGTTCTCCAGTCGGATGCGAGCCACCGATTCGCGCACGTCAAAGAAATAGTTCATGGGCATCTGCTCTGTTGCCTGCATCAGTCTGCGAAACTCGCGTATCTGCTGCATCCAATCGTTCACCGTCACAGCGTCGTCGGAGAAGGCCAGTTCGTCCACCTTTTCCTTGCCCAACGAGCTCAGACAATGCTCCTTCAACAGATGTCGTATCTCGTCAAATCCTATCTTCGATTCGTAGTTCTTTGGGTAAATCATGCCACAAAGGTACGAAAATTAGAATTGATATGCAAAAAAGTTGCTCAAAAATTTGGTTAATTCGATTAAAAGCACTACCTTTGCACCCGCTTTCGAGATAATTCGAGCACTGGAGAGATGGTAGAGTGGTCGATTACAGTAGTCTTGAAAACTACCGTACCGAGAGGTACCGGGGGTTCGAATCCCTCTCTCTCCGCAATATCGCTTGAAAATCAAGCATTTACGAACAATGTACACGAATTTGTACACGAAAACGCCCGATTTTAACACTTTCGGGCGTTTTTTTATGCGCATTTTTCGCCGGATTTTATGCACGACCGGGCAAAATGTACACAACCGGGGATTCGATGGTTTTTGCGGCTCATTGAAGAATCGTTGAAAAACCGTTGAAGTTTCATTGAAGAATCGTTGAAGAAATTGGGGTGAAAGAAAGTTCCGGCAACTTTCTTTCATCTTTCATCCCGGTCGGCTGAATTTTCAGCACACGAAAAAAGCCGGGGTGCAACTCCCCGGCCAACTATCATCGTTCGGGGTGCAACTCCCCGTTTCGCAACAATGACGGTGCAAAGGTACAATTTTTATTTCAAAAACCCGCGAATCCGGGTGATGAAATTTTTGATTGTACGCACGAACGGTTGTCTTTTCATATAAAGAAGCACGATGGCGGCAAGGATGACCGCAACGATGAAAGCGATGTAACGCCAACGGTACGGGTCGGGAACGGGCGTTGAATCCTTGTGTTCCTCTTTTCCCGTGCGCACCAAGTTCGCGTTGTCCTGCTTTTCATCCATTTTCTTCGTTTCCTTGCTTTCGCCCTTTCGTTCGTCTGTTTTCTTGATTTGGGTCTGCTTGACCGACTTCACCGACCCTTTGACCTTTCCGATGCCGGGCAAGTCAAGTTCGGTGTCCGCATCCGGGTTGCCGCCGGATGAATCGGTCTTCACGTCACCATTGTTGAAGAACTCAATTTCGGTGATGATGATTTCCCCGGTCTGTGTCCGGGTCGTGTCAATCACCTTGTCCGTTGTCTCTGTCTTGGCGACATGGGTTTCCGTACTATCAAGGGCGTATTCCACAACGTCCTTGGTTACTTTGCGCGATGTCCCGCAAGACGCAAGGACAAAGGCCGCAATCAATAAAAACAATACTTTCTTCATACTTCAAAGGTTTTTGATGTCGTTCAATCTTCGCAACCATCCCTTGATGAAGCGTTTGTTCGTGTGCTTCAACTTCTCTTGTTCGGTCGCCCGCCGTCCGATTTTGCGTTCATACGCTGCAACGGACTTTGATACGATGTCATTCAAGAAGTTCACACGCGCCTTGAACAAGGCATCGAACAATTCATCCGGGTCGGCAAAGTTCACGGCGTTCAAGGTCTTTTGGCCGACAATGCCGTCAACCTTGACACCAAGGATTCTTTGCGGAATCTTGATGCCGTGCGCACCCGAACCCCAAACCCAATCGACAAGGATGTTGGCGACTTTCTGCGATTGGATGTTGTCGGCTTTCCAACGATTCCAAAAATGCGGGATGAACACGCGGTCGCGCACATCCTGCCTTGAAATCTGCTTCAAATCCTGCACGTCAATGTCGCCGTCCCCGTCCTTGTCATAGCCGCATTGCCGCCATGTGCCTATTGTCACGCCCATGTTGGTTGCGCCGCCGGAATCGGCGGGGTCGTTTGCAAAACCGCCCTCCCATTTAAGGATGAACGGGAAAAGTTTGTCGCAATTAGCCATCTTCTTTGCTGTTTAAGGGTTGTTCACTTGTCCCTTTGTCGCCCGGCATCAGAATGTCGGACAACGGGACGTTCAAATGTCGTTCCGCTTTGTTGACCATGATTCTTTGCATTGCCTTGGCAATGGGCTTGTCGTTTTCCGATGACCAATTTTCAAGGCATGACCAAAGTTCATAAAACAAGAACACGGCAACCGCAAAACGGACGGCCAAGCCATCATCCGAATGCCGGACGTTGATGTCAACGTAACTTGCAAGGATAATGCAAAGCCAAGCAATAATCATTGTGGCAAGTATTCGCCATTTGTATTCTGACTTGAACTTGCCGTCCGACTTGTCCGGGTATTTTGCATGTACGCGCCGACCAAGGAAAAAGGCCGATAAGACATCAAGGATGACGGCGATGAAGCACGGGACAAAGAAGTCAACCGATGTTTCAACAGCCAATAACAACCCCGCAATGATACTTGACAACCATTGCATCAACTTTTGCGCGATATAATATTTCAAGTCGTTCATTTCATTTTAAGTGAATTGAAAACACTTTCCGACCTTGACGATGGTTGTGTCCATTGGAAACAAGTTCAACGGTTTTTCGCCGTTGGCCTTGCGCTTCTCGTTGATGGTTGGCAATTGTGTTTGGGCTTTCTGAATGTAGCCAATCAGAATGTCCGACCCGGTGAAACATGACCGCCGTTCACCAACTGCGTTGCCGCTTGCGTCCTTGGTGAAGAAATCACCGTCCGCGTCTGCTTGCTCGTTGAAAGTAGCAAGGACAACTTGCATCTGCATTCTTAACCCGGATTGATTCTTTCCCGGAAACTTTGTCGGCTGTATCAAGACCTTTTCAATCAAGATTCGCTTGTCGAATATATCTTCAAGGTCGATTCCCTTGCCGATAATCACATCCGATTCAAGACCAAGTTCACTAAATCTTGCCATTGTCGAAAACGGTGTTTTGGTTAAACTTCGTCAAGGATTTCAACGGCCAATGCGTCAACGTCTGCACGGAACTGCAAATATTCCTTGTATTCGTCAACGGCATCGGGGTTGATTTCAATGCCAAGGGCGTGTGAGTTGTAGGCGTTCACAAGCGCAAATTCGGCGGATTCGTCAATAACGTCACGGATGACCGCTTTCTTGATTGAAGCCTTGGTCGGCTTTTCCCAAATGCGGACTTCGTGACACATCCAACCGATTTGTGTTTCCTCGCTCTCGCCCTCTTTGACACCCATTTCGGGTTCGATGTTGTAACGGATGATGGTTGAACCGTCATTGTCATGTTCCAACGCGGCGGGTTTGCCGTGTTCCATGTCGTAATGCGCGTTTGGCGCGATTGAATCTAATCTCATAAGGCAAAATCTTTTGAATTTTTGAAATTAAGTTTATTGAATCACAATACTTGCACCAACCCCACCAAGATGCGATTGCCTGCTTGTACTGCATTTTGGTTGGCAAGACCTTTCTTTTGTTCAACAATGCCACCCGGCGGCAAAGATGTTGTTTTATTCCCTTGCGCAACCTTGTATGTGTGTGGAAAAACACATAACCAAGAAAATCAATTCCCCGTGAATCTACCGGGAACACTTGCCAATTCTTCTTGACTTTCAACTTCAAGTTGTCGTGAAGATACTTTCGCATATCAACAAGAAGATTGTGCAACCATTCCTTGTTGTCCGATAGAATCACAATGTCATCGGCATATCTGAAATAATACTTCACGCCCTTTTCTTCTTTCAACCAATGGTCGAAATATGTCAAGAACAAGTTCGCAAAGTATTGTGACAAGTAATTCCCGATTGGAACGCCATATTCCGCCGAATCAATGATTTCGTCAAGTAGCCAAAGCAACCGCGAATCCTTGATTTTCCGGCGGACAATCTGTTTCAATATTTCATGGTCAATACTTGGGTAGAAATGCCGGATGTCGATTTTCAAGCAATACTTTGTCCCGGCGGGGTCGTTTTTCAACGTGTAACGCATATCTTCCGCGCACTTGTGGATTCCCCGGTTCTTGATGCAAGAATAGGTGTTCGGCGTGAACACGGAAACCCATATCGGTTCAAGAATGTTCATAACTGCATGATGAACGATTCTATCCGGGTAATACGGCAAACGCGAAATCAAGCGTTCTTTCGGTTCAAAGATTGTGAATTGATGGTATTCGGACGTTTTGAACGTCTGATTCTTCAACGCTTCGTGCAATGCAAGAAGATTGGCTTCACGGTTCTTGTCATGTACGCGCACACCATACGAACGCAACTTTCCCTTGCGGGCTTTTTCATCCGCAAGGTGCAAGTTTTCGATGCTGATTACTTTATCATACAAGTTGCCGATTCGCTTCATGTTCTTACTTTGCTTGAATAGTAGGGCTTTTCGGCTTTCGCCTACCAAGTCCGTTTTTCGTATGAAATTTTTTGCCCTTGGATTTCTCCAAGTCATGCCGCCGGGATGTCCGGGGTTTTTGTGGCAAGGTTTCCTTTGATGCGATAGGTGTATATTTTATCAAGCAACGCTGAGACCCGATATTCGCATTCGTATTCGTAGCCGTATTATTCGTATTCGCATAGACGAACCCCGCATTCGCGTCATTATTCGCATTACCGCTGAACAGAACGCCACGACAAAGGACAACCCTTTGAATATCTCTTTTTTGAAAGGCGGGGCGGCTTTGTTGCCGCCCTACCTTTGAAGTGTTCACCAACCTTTCACGCGGCAAGGATGGTCGAATTTCGATTTTCCGCTTCGCGGCGATTAGGCTGCCGGGATGAAGCAAAGCCGAGACCCGAAATACGCATCCGTGCCCGTAGCCGTACTATTCGTACTCGCAAAGACGAACCCCGCATACGCGTCATAAGCCGCAGCACCGCCGAACAGAACGCCACGTTCCGATGTCCCGGAATCCGGGATTGATGTGTAGAAGTTATCACAGAAATATGTCGTTGAACCACCGCCGACACTTAACGGCATGATTTCGCCATATTCACCAAGGACAATTTCTTTCACATATCCGCCCGTTCTTGCAAGGTCGCCGCGATAGTCATAATTCGACACGCCGGATGAAGTGAAGTTCGCCGGGTCATCGCATGTGTAGAACATGGAAAGACCGCCCGCCGCTTCTGACTGAATCAGAACTTTGCAACCATCAGTCCATTTCCAAATGTGGCCGAATGGGTTTTCAACGCCGCGATATGATGGAACGGAAACGGTTTTCGCATTGGTGTCATATCCGCCCGCTTCAAGGGTGTAGTCAACGCAACCCGTGTGATTGCCAAGGCTGTTTGTTGTTCCGCAAGGAACGAAAGGATTGTAACCGTTAAAGGTATTCCATTTCGTACCGTCCAAGGTCGTAACGCCCGCGCCAAGACCGCCTTGATGGTAGCCGTTGGAATCCAATGCGGCGTTGAATGATGCTTGTGAATTGAAATTGCAATACTCGATTGCAAACATCCACCAAAGTTCTTTGTGCAAACGATAGACGTTGCAATTCCATTCCGATGAACCGCGATTGCGGGCATACGCACGGAAATTGGTCAACGAAATGTTGGTTGCGGGACGGCCAAGCAATGTTTTGTTGGTTTCATCCCATCCGCTTGTGTTGTTTCCGCCGCGATAGTCTGCATCGGTGTTCACAACGGATGCCAACTTCGATGTCGAACGCTGAACGGCTGCTTCGTATGCCGAAATATATGCCTTGTTCCACTTGTTGAAACCGGGCAATGGTTCGGTCGAAATCAACGCACGGCGTTTCAAACCATCCATTTCAAAACGATAGTAGCAATCGGGCAACTCAACCATGACTTGACCGTCCGCGCCCGTAAGGTTTGCAGCCGCGCCGTTGTCACGCTTGGTTGAATCGTTTGCATGAAGATAATAGTTCACTTCACCGTTGTCTTTCAAGACGCAACGGCGAATCAATGACTGCACGGGCAACGATGCGTGAAGTTCCGCTTTTCCGATTCGCGTTGGTACGGGATTGGAAACGCTTGTGTCCCACTCGATGCCATAATAGTAGTCATACGCAAATTGCGGGCGTGTGCCGCCCATTCCGATGATAAGTCCCATATTAGTAACCGAATTTGAGATTGTTTGACAATGATGTCGTTTTGATGACTTTCACGATTTCGGGATTCCAACCGCAATCAAACTTTGTTGTCACGGTTTCCCCGTCCGGCATTCCTGCAAGTTGAACTTCAAGTTCGACCGGGGCAATGCCATCGTTCTTGATGTTGAACGGCTGACCGTCTGCAAGGCTGAAATCCTTGGTGTCAAGGTCTGTCACCGTTCCCATGATTCCGACTTGTGCGGAAACCATTTCACCGCTTCTTGTTATCATATTGTTTCAATTTTAGAAATTTGATTGTGCAAAGATAATGCTTTTGTGTGTTACAATGATACATTGTTGAATAACGCAAGCATAACTTTTGCCGTTAAACACTTTCCGGCGGGGTCGGTTCGTCTTGGATTTCCCAAGACTGAACCACCTTGCCGCCAACAATTTCAAGCGTTTCGACAACGACCTTTCCCGGTTCGGGCGTTGGTTGTTCGCTTGCTACAAAGTCAAGAAACCCGGATTCCCTCAACTCTGTAAGGTATGCGCCCGCCCGTGAATCAACACAACGCAAGTCAAGCGGTTCACCGGGGACGTATTTTGCCAATAGAAGTTGTTTCGATTTTTTTGCCATATCAATTTCGATGTTGTATTATCATGTAACCACAATGTATGAATGCGCACCACCATCATTGTTGTAGATTTGCGCACCCGTGCTTGAACGGACGCGGATTGTGTTCGGCATATCGCGGTCACACACAATTTCCAAGTCAAACATGACAACGGCGTTTGAAACAAGGCTGTTGATTTTTGTTCTATTCGGCAAGTCAACGCCAAGCAATGAACTTGTGTTTGCCGTGAAATGGAATTTGTGCGTAAGTCCTATATATGAACTTATAATGTCGGTGTATGCTTGTCCGATGTAACCCTTTTCAAACAACGCCAACTTTCCGATTCCGAATTGATTTCCCCGGATGTCCGTTGCCCTCTGTGTGTACCACGTTTCCATTGAGCCATCGCCGGATTCGCACTTAATGAACACCGCTTCGCCAATCAAATATGGGTCTGTTGATACTAATTCGATGTCAAGCAAGTTGTCAAACCCAAGCCAATTCAAATCGCCCATTGCGGCAAGCCGTTTCAAATATTGGCTTGTGCTTCTGAATCGAATGTTTGAATTGACAAGTGAAAGACCCGTCCCGGAATCGTAGGTATTGCGCCGGATGTGGCATTTACCTTGCCCGTGATGTCTGCCTTGGTCATAACGACATTACCATCTTGCCGGACGCGGAACGGGGCGGTTGCCCGGTTCTCAAAGGACGCGCCCGCCCAAAAGCGGATTGAATCGGCGGTTGTTCCGTTACCCGTCATTCCTGCAAGAATGGATTGATTGTCGCCCGCAACTTGGATTGTCCCGGATGTTACAAGACCACCATCAATGACGGTTTTCGTGTTGTCGTATGCAACGGCAACAACCCAATCGTTCACGTTGTAGGATTGGCCGGATGCCTTGGCGGTTGCACAACGGCGCAAATCCGTTCCGTTGACCCACAAATCGCCGATGTCATAAGGCGGATATGGTGTCGCAACGAACACACGGCGTTTGCCATCTGCTGTGTCTTGTGCTGTTGCTGCATTGGCGTATGCGTCAATGGCCTTTTGGTCATGGATTTCAACCCAAGCATAATTTGACGAATATCGCTTCAACAAGTTCGTTGAATTGCTGAACCACATGTCGCCGACATGCTTTGCCTTGATTGCGTTAGTAGTCCAAGAAGATGACGGGTCGGATGTCTGAAACCAAGTTTCAATCTTGCCGTCAATCTGATTTGTCAAATCCGTTATTGCATCCGCGTATGCGCCATTGATGAACGTGTTCAACGCCGTGTTGTCGGTGTACTTCGATGCCTTTTCCCAATCGCTTGAAGAATAGTTTCCCGTTGCCCTTGCGGTCTTGCATCGCATGATGTCGCCGTTTCCGCCTTGAACCCACAAGTCGCCGACTTCATAAGGCGTGTATGGCGTTGTTGTAAAGATACGGCGTTTTGTCCTTGCCAAATCCAAGGCATCGTTTGCAATGGCCAATGCTTGCGCAACCTCTGCATCTGAAAGTTGTTGCCACTTGTAAACCCCGTTTTCCTTGACAAAGCGGAAAACCGCGCCCGTGTCCGTGTTATAGAAAAGGTCGCCAAGATGGTTTTCTTTAAGTGCTGTTGTAGTCCAATCGGATGCCGGGGCATTGTTCAATGTCGGGTCGTATGTCTCAAAGAATTGTTCGATTTGGCCGTCAAGTTGCGCTTGGATGTCATCAAGGATGCCCGGCAACGTGTTATTGATGAAGTCCTTTGTTTCGGATGATTCTTCACCAAGTTCGGCAAGGGTCTTTTCCGTTCCGTTCCTTGTGAATACGATGCGACCGCCGATTTCACCATTGTCAAGGTCGAAATATGTTTCCCCGTCCGCCGATTCAATGCGCCCGGTCTTGATGAAACGTCCGTTGATGGTAGTGAATCCGTATGTCAACGACAATGAACGGACATCCGCTTCAATATCGACACTTGACAACGTGCCAATCAAGAAATGGTAATAATTGGCATCATCTTCAACCTTGATTTGCTGTGTACTCCAAAGGAATGTTCCCGATGTCCCGGTTCGTGAACATTTCGCATACAGATAACGGGCGTTGTTGTCCGTGAACGTGATTGAACCATCGGCGATGACCCATGACACGGCGGAACTTTCATTGATGGTGTAATGCGTCAAGACACCACCTTTCCACGAAACAACATTCTTGTTGCCTTGGTAATTCGGTTGAATGACCGTGTTGACCAATCCGAATTGCATTGACTTCGCGCCGACTGACAACATGGATGTATCAATCGAAAGGGGCTTGATTTTGTCCGTGTAATAGTCACCCTCTGCATCGAACACCATGTCAAGGACTTCGCGGGATGTTCGCCAATTCTGCCTTGCACGAACCGGGTCTTTTAGGTTGTTGATTGTGATGATTTTTTCAAGTTCTGTCAACTCCTGCAAGACGCGGGTTTGTGTGCTTGTTGTCACCGTGTCCGATATGGTCAAGGTGTACTTGTATTCGTCAATGATGTCACGGGTGAAACCCTTGATGCGAACGGATTTGTCAACATCAATGTCATCATCAACGATGTGCAAGTAGTCACCGGGAACAAAGGCGTTCACAATGGCGTTTGACACATCGCCGCCGACAAGTTTCTTCAAGAAGTTCTTTTCAAGGTTCAAGGCATATTGAACCTTTGGTTGTGACACTTGCGGATAATACGCTTCACTTTCATCTTCAAGTTCGCTTTCGGCTGCATTGGTGATGGAATCCGGGTAAATAATACCAAGAATCTTGTATTTGTCGCCGGGTACGCTTCCATTGCGTCCGTGAAACTGAAACGCTTCACTTGATTCATTCGGGAACACGTCACCCCGGTCATCTTGAAAATTCTTGATGGTGAACTTGTGTGTCGAATGGTCGTAATTCACGACTTCAAATTCATATCCGGCAAGGTTGCCCGTGTTGAAGTGAATCTTCGCATTTTCGCCGGGTATAAGATAGACCGTTTCGTCACCCTGCGTTGCCATGAGGTCGAAAGGAAAGTTCGTGTCGATGAACTGCAAAACATTCCCGGAAACAACGGATGTGACTTCGCCGTCATAATGCGGTTTTATCTTGTCAAACACCTTGCGACCCTCGATGATGCCGTACTTGGCAACAAGGGTGTCATCTTGGATGAATGATTGGTGTTTTGTCTTGCCCGGCAAACAAAGTCGGTCGGCGCGATACTTCAAGGAAATGTTTTCGGTCGAACCATAGACATACAACTTTGTCACAATGTCGGTCGATGTGACATTTTGGCGGGTCAATTCATACATGCCGCCGCCGCGTCCGAACTTGAATGTGTATGGCAATATTGAACCGACTTTCTTCAAGTTTATCACATAGACGTTGTTTGTCTTGACAATCTCAAATTCAACCGTTGTCGAACCCTCTGTGAATTGGCTGCAAAGATTCTGTAAGACTGCAAGGCAATTATCGCCGTCAAACGTCAATGTCTTGTAATCTGTTTCGGGACATGTACCAAGTGACCATTTGCCGGGGAATACGCGGTTGGCGTTCGCAACCAACACTTCCATGAACTTGTGCAAAGTCCCGGTCAACGAATCGCCTTGAACATCTTGAAGCGTGTTCCCGGATGTCTCGACCGAAAGTTCATATTGCGCCCGGATAAGGTCGTATTGCACACCCTCAAAGATAAGGGTGTAAACAAATTCTTGCATCCCCGTTTTCCTCACTTGCGGCAAGCGGTTCAAGGTGTAGTCACGCCCGAACACGGTGATTTTGTCGCCAATCTCGTATTGTTGCGGGAATGGCGATTGAACGGTGATGTTGACCGTTTCATCGGCATTCAAGTTCCATGTCTGCGATGCCGATGTGATAACGGTTGCCGTGCGCCTTACTGAAAGGGGCGCACGGTTTCCGTTCGGTCTTGTCATTATAATTTGTTCCATACAATAATTGCGTTTGTTTCAAAATCTGTGATTTCGTCAATGCAACCCGTAATGACGGGGAAATAATCGCCGTTTGCTGTGTAAACGTGCGAAATGGTGTGTGATAGGCTGTCACCCGCAACGTCAAAGTCCGCCGTTCCATCGCCCCAATAGATGTTGACGTACTTCATGGACTTAAACGTCATTGTGCAAGTCTTGGTCGCCTCTGAAACGCGAATGTGCTTCAAGATTCGCTTCACGGGTTCGGGTTCTGTCAACTTCACCTTGAATGTGCCAACCATCAATTGATTGTTCCATACCTTTGACACGGCGACCGCATCTTTGCAATAGACTTCAAAAATCAATGGTTTAACGGGATGAACATTGATGGTCAAACGCTGTGTTCCCACCTTGTCGAATTGCTGCATGAAGTTCGACAACTGAATGACGAAATCATTCTTCGTTGCGGCCTTGATGAAGCAATCAAGGGTGATTTCACGGGGTTCAAAATACTTGTGATTCAAATCAACGATTTCGCCGTGATAGTTGTCAAAGTTCACCGAATACGGGGTCTTTAATTTGGGGCGGTCAACCACGCCGTCAGACCCGGCAACAAACACGCCATATTCCTTGAAGTCAACGCCATCAAGAAGATATGACAAGTTGGTTGTTGTTGTCGTTTCGTTGATAATTTCTTCCGATGACAATGCGACCTTGTAAACCTTGGCATCGTCAAGAAGCCCAAGGCCGTAACAATCGCCGTTTGCATCTTCACCATAGAAATCTTGGTTCAATGAAATGCCCGTTGGCGTTCCTGCATGTGTCACCGTGTTCACCAATTGCGCGTTGACATAGAAACGATAAACCGTTCCTTGCTTTGTCATTGCCACATTGTACCAAGAACCGGGATTCACGCCGATTGGAACTTCAATGAAGTTCTTCACGCCGCCAAAGTTCACGACCCAAATCAATTGTTTCGGCGTTCCTGCTTCAACGCTTGCAATCTTAACATAAGCCATGATTGTAAGGTTTCCGGCAAGGGTGTTGATGATGTCATGTTCAAGTTCGCAATATTCATCGCCGCCCAAGAACTGAATCGCATTTCCGTTGTTTCCCGGAACAAATGATGCGCCGTGAACTTCGCCATCTGAACGGGATTGACTATAATCGAAAGCCTTTTCCGAACCGTTTTGTTCGTCAAATGGCAAGTTTAGGATGATGTCGTTTGCATTCATATCTTTATTTGTTTAATTGTTTTTCAACAACCTTGACAACCGCTTGCCCATCATTGGCGGTGATTGTCTTGCCGCCGTACTTGTTTACATGCACTTTTGCCCGGTCGTGCGCATTGATGGTGACTTTCGCGTCATCATAAACATAGACCATGACGAAAGCATTGTCCGATGCTTCGATGACCAAATCCGATGTGTGTTTTGCGTAAATCTGTGAAACACCATAGGATGAAACATTTATTTTCCCGGATGTCTTGCCAAGGGCAACACATTTGCGATAGTTCGTCAAGTTGATTTTGTCATCAAGGAACAACCCGAAACTTTCCATGATGCCCTTTCCGTGTTCTTTGATGAACTCGTTGGATGGGAAATCATGTTCAAGACAAAATTCAAGTTTTGACATATATAGTTGAACCAATGCGGGCTTGTTGTCGCCGACATTCTTCAAGTCAAGCAAGCCGGGCGAACATGCGCCAAGAACTTGCGCTTCTTTCTGTAATTGCTTTGCGAATTTCTCCATGTTGATATGTTTTTTAGATTCCGTTTGCTCGATTTGTATCACCATTGTTGGATTCAAGGATTTCAAGAATCCGGGACAACTTGCCAAGATGGAAATTGTATGATGTGTTTCGCTGAATGGCGTTCAACACCGCAAGTTGTTGACGTAGGATTCCGGCAACCTCGACTTGGTTCAATCGAATTGCGTTCATCTGACCGCCAATCAATGACGCGGTTTCCTCTGTGACACCCTTGACCGCACCCGTCAATGATTCATCATCCTTTTCGCCCAAGTCCAAATCCTTGAAAATGTCGGAATATGCGCCCATCGCTTGATTGAACGTGTTGGCGATTCCCTGCACTCTCGATTTGAATTGGTTGATTTCATAGTCTGTCAGACCGTCAAAGATGAAGTTGTCGCCATTCCAATAACCCATTGACTTTTCAAGTTGGTCAAGCGCGCCTTGCAATTGGTTTTCCAAGAAACGCTTTTTCAACTGATTCAAGACGGCATTCTTCAAAACCTCGTTGACGGTCTTTTCAAACGCTTCGGCGGCATCTTCGCCCTTGCCGAATGCTTCAACCAAGGCGTTGCCAAGTTCGTTCGCCATATCCTTTGCCGTTGTCTGCAAGATGTCTTTTGATATTTCATCAAGCATGTCTTGGATGTTGCGGTCAAGTTCGGCAATCTGTTCTTGATACTTTTCAATGTCGCCCCAATCGGTGTGTTTCTTCGACTTTTCATCTTCAATCATGCCGCGCAAGTGTGCTTGTTGTTGCTGCATATTGCGGATGGCGGCTTTCTGATTGGCATATACTTCACCACCCAAGGCACGGTTGATTTGCCATTCAAGTTGCTTGTATGCGCGTTCAAGGCGTTCGATGTCCTCTTTGTGCTTTTGGATGGACTTTTGCGCCTTGCGGTCACGCGAATTGAATAAGTCGAACGTGCTTGACAACAAGCCGATTGAACCTTGAACGATGGAAAGCGGGTTTCCCGTTGCAATACCTTGTGACAATTGGCTTGCACCATCAAGGATGCCGCCGATGTCGCCAAGAATCTGTTGCGTTTCTTCATCCATCTTCACGCCGAACTTATCCAATGAACCGACAACGGAATCAAACGCACCACCTACCAAGTCCAAAGTCCCGGAAACAGACGAAAAGGTGTCTTTCAATGATTCACGCAACAAGTCGGATGATGACTTGCCGGATTCCGCCTTTTGGATGGCTGCATCAAGGATGGCCATCGAATTGCCCGTGTCAATGCCCATGTCGATTTTCCCCTGCAATTCCTGCTTCTTTCGGCGCAAATAGTCAAGATATGTCGAACCGTCTTTCAGTAGGTCGGCAAATGCCGCATCCGCACCCTTGACCAATGTTGCGTTGCCGGAATTGACGTAATTCGCAAAGTCTTGGTATTCCTTTTCCTTGTTTTTAAGTTCCTGCACGAACGGGTCATCGCTTTCAAGCAACTTGTTATTGCGCAAGGTTTCTTTCAAGCGTTCAAAGGCGTTGCCAAGTGCCTTGAACGGGTTGCGGGATTCAACTTCTTGCCGTGCCTTTTCCAATTGCTCGTTGATGGCTTGCAAGTCCGCCGGGTTGAACTGACCGCCAAATTCAATCTTCTTGGCGTTTATCTTTTGGATAAGGCCATCAATTGTCTTTGTCGATAGTTCGTCAAGGTTGCCAAACAGACGTTGCCAATCAATTGAACCCGTCAATTGCTCGTTGGCAAGTTTTGACAATTCATCGGATTCGGCCTTGGCAAGTTTCGCAAGCATTTCTTGGTCGCCATGAAGCGTTGCAATGCGGCGTTGTTCCTCATATTTCTTGCGGATTTCCGAAACCTTGTCTTGGTAGGATTGATATTGTTGGCGCATTGCGTCATAATCAGCATCCCCGGAACTCTGCATGTCACGGTTGTATTGCGCCGTTCTGTTGGAAATTGCCGCGTCAATGGATGCGCGTTCGGCATCGGTCGTTGCTTCTGCACGGCGCATTTGCAACAACTTCAAATCATCGTTGTACTTCATTTCCAACTTGATTTTGCGGTCAAGATACCCGGCATATTGTTCAAGAAGTTCGTCCGTTTCCTGCTTTTGGCGGGCAACGGCTTCTTTTTCGGCTTTGTCAAGGGCTTCACCCTTTTCTTTGCCAAGGCCGGATGTATCATCTTCCAACTCCTTGCGGCGTTTCTCGATGATGGAAAGGACTTCAAGAACGGATTTCGCATTCGACAACTGCAAGGAAAGTTCTTCATTGAACGCATCAAGGACGGTTCGTTTGGTTTCCTCTGCAATGGCATCATTCAACTTTCGCAAGTTGGCCGTCTGTTCCTTGGTTCGCTTGTCAACGCCGATTTCAAGAATCTTGTCGCGTTGGTTCTTCAAATAGTCAAGATACGTTGCACCCTCTGCAAGAAGTCCTTTGAACTCCGTTTGCGCCGCCTTGACCAAGGTTTCATCCCCGGAATTGACCCACTTCAAGAAACGGGCATATTCTTCTTTGTATTTCTTCAACTTTTCAAGGAACGGGTCTTTCTTATCCCCGGTTGAACCACCACCGCCGCCGGATGTGGATGTCGAAATCTTCTTTTGCAAGGCTGCAATCTCCTTGACGGCATCTTTGTATTCCTTGGAATCCGGCTTCAATCCTTTCAACGCTTCTTGCTTTTGGGCAATGGCTTGTTCGATTGCGCCAACCGTCCCGGCTGCATATTCCTTTGCACCCTTGACCCCGGCATCTTTCAAGATTTTCGCGCCCTCTGTTTCGTAATTATAGGCTTCTTCATATCCTTTCTTGATGTCGGCTTTCAACTTGTCGATTTCCTTTTTCTTGTCCTTTTTGTCATCATTGTCGGTCGTGATGGTGTTGTAGCGGATGCCGCCCGTTGCCGTCCCGGTGAAATAGCCCGTTGTCACCTTATCCGGCATTGCTTCATATTCGGCTTCTGCTTCCAACAACTTCTTGACCTTTTCTTGTGTCTGTGACAAAACGACAAGTGCCTTGGCCTTTGCGATTTGTGCGTTGACAAAGGCATCCTTATTCTTGATAAGAAGATTTTCGGCATCATGTACGTTGCGAACGGAAACACCAAGTTCATCAAACTTCTTTTGGTTTTCCTCGATGAACTTTTGCTTGGCTTCAAGGTTGTCACCCAATTTTTCCCACGCATTTGAAAGTTCCATGACCGCGCCAACGGGCTTGTATGCCAAATCGGAAACAGCCTTGCGAAATTCTTCGGCGGCTTTCTTGGCTTCATTCGCCTTGCTTACAAAAAAGGCAACAAGACCGATAAGGGCGGAAATGCCCGCAAGAATCCAACCGAACACGGGAATTGACTTGATGGCAACGCCAACCGCCCGGAATGCCCCGGCAAGGGTGAAGTTTGCAACCGCCCCGGCTGTTGCGGCGGCTGTTTGTCCCGTTTGCGCCGCCGTGTTAGCAACTTGCGCCGTTGTGTTGGCTGTTGCGCCCGCCGTGCTTGCGGCTTGCGCCCCGGCGTTCGCTTCTTTGGCGGCTGTATTGGCAACGGTTGCCGCCGTGTTCGCCGTTGTTGCGGCGGCATCTTCTGTTGCGGCGGCTGTATCGGCCTTTAACGCAACGGTTTCGGCGGTCTCTGCTGTTGTTGCGGCGGCAACGACCTTTGCCCACCATTCTTTAAGACCGCGCAATGTAGTAAGGGAAAACGCGGAATCCTTGTTCAATGTCTCGGACACTTGTTGCAATCCGATGGTGATTGCCATGACCGATTGAACCTTGGTCATTATCCTTTGCAAATCTTCGTTTTCCCCTGCAAACAATGATATTGCACCCGTTGCGGCGGAAAAACCGCCCGCAATGCCGGAAAGACCCGAAATGATGCCTTGGAATTGTGCTTGGTCATTCGCAAGAATCTTTCCTTGTTGTGCAACGTCTTGTTGTATGTCTTGAAGTCGGCCAAGTTCATCTTCAAGGCGTTGGTATGCTTCACTTTGCTTGTCAATGCCTTGGTCAACCATTTGCATCATTTCTTCTTTTAGTTCCTTGATGCGGGAACGCATGGATTGGGCGTTTTCGGCGTTCTCCTTGACCTTTTGGGCGTGTTCTTCCATCTTGCACGCTTGTTCTTCAAGGGCATCGGAACAATCACGCAATTCACGCAAAAGGCGATGGCGGACTTCAATTTCACCTTGAACCGCCGTCTTTTGTTCTTCAATTTTGCGATATTCTTCATCGCGCCCGGCTGCAAACGCTTCACTTGCCTTGCGGCCAAGTTCTTGATACTTGGCTTCAAGGTCGGCAATGGCTTGTTCGTGCGATTCACACGCCGCGCCGATTTCGCCTATCTTGTCACGGATGGATTGCGCCGTAAGACTGAACGCTTCATCCATCTTCTTGCCGCCGTTCACGGTCGCATCTGTCAAGCCTTGCACACGCCGCAAGGTTTCTTCAACCGCCCCGTCTAATTGCGAATTGTCAAGTTCTGATTTGAACGACAATGCGCCGTTGTCAATATCTGCCATATTACATCATGCTATTTACATAGTTCAATATCTGTTGTTCGTTGCTTTCGGACAATTCAATGACTTCGTGACTATCATCTTCAATGTCGAACGATGGCGCGTCAATCATCATCTTTTGCACCGTTGGCCATCCGATGCCGTGCAATAGGTAGTCATAAGTCCAACCGAAATGTTCACAGATTGCACCCCGGCGACCGAATGGACTATTTAGACCCCGTTGTTTTCCTCTATCCGAACCGGCATGGATGTTCGGTCGGTTGACATCAATCGAATAGAGTTCAAAAAATCCCCAAGATTGCACATTAGGTTCACCAACGTATAAAGTTGGTACAACTTCGATGGCTTGATGTTCCTTGCGAACAAGGATGTCAACTTGTCAAGGCGTTTGGAATCTTCAACGTACTTGACAAAGCCGTTCCGCCCCGGTGTCGGAATCAAGTAATCTTCGCCAAGAACTGCAAGGGCAATGACTTTCGCGCAACGCTTCGCATGGTGATTCACCATCGTTCGCGCTTCTTTCATGCCGTCATCAGATTGCAATCGTTCTTCGTCAAGCGCAAATTCAATCCATTCACATGAAAGGCGGTCAAGCGTTCCAAGGGTCGGTTCTTCAATCTTGAACTTGCGGACAACCGGGACAAGTTTACGTTTCTTGACCAAACCGAAAAACATTGGCTTTTCAATGACATCGAAGTCCTTGACTTCAAAGCCGATGCCCTTGTTCACCATTTCGTTCAATTGGTCACGTTCTTGTTCAAGTTTGGTGATGTTCTCGTTTTCTTCTTTCATGCTTCTTTCCTTTTATTGAAGAACGCCCCGCAAATCCGTTATGCGGCTTGGGGGCGTTCTCTGATTTGTTACATGTTCACCGTTGGACGGTTAAGGTGTTCCCGTTCCACTTGTGGACGCAACCTTTGGAATGGCACGGATGGCCTTGCCCGTTGTAACGGCGCAAGGTGTGACGGTGAAGTCAACAAGGACAATGCCGGATGCCGACAATGCGCCATTGACAACGGCTTCGATGTCGCCGTTAGGAATGGCAAAGTCAAGACCTTGTTCGGTCTCGATGTAAATTGCCTTGTTGTCAACCGTTTCATCGCCGTCAAACTTCCATTCCCCGGTTGTGCTGTCAACGCTACCACCAATATAGGCGGCAAGCATTGTTGGGTCGGGGTTCATAAGCGAGAAAGTAACCTTTGGCACTTTCTTCTGCTTCTTGCGCACTTCGGGGGCGGCTTTGCCCTCCTCAAAGTGTTCTGTCACATCGGCGGCATCTTGGTTGATGTTCGCCGTGTCCTTATAGGTCTTGCCGATTTTTGTCATTGCTGACTTTGCGGGCATTGTTCCGGCTGCACTTGCGGCGGCAACAAGAATCTGACAAAGACCAAGGGTGATGGTTGTTGATGTTGATTGTGGCATAATATTCAATTTTTAATTGTTATTACTCACTTTGTATATTCCACGAAAGGCGGATGTTCACGAAATGTTGCTTCACGTTTGTCTCGGACAACTCGGATTGCGCTTCAACCTTGAAAAGCAATCCCGGAACTTTTGCAGCCCGCAAGACTGATAAAACAACGCCCGTGATGGCTTTCAGACGAACCGAATCCGCTTTCAACATTGACTTGCCCTTGATGGTCTTGGGCTTGTCGGCGACATACACGTTCACATTGCTTGTCGCAATTTGCGGCAAGAAGTCTTGCGTCAATGAAATGGTGTTGATGGTAATATCTTCATCCATTGAATCATCCGGGCGGTCATCCCCTTTGTAGATGTCACCCGAAATCGCATTCTTGACCGTCTGCACGTTCAAGATGCGGAACACAATCGTATTTATGTCGAACGATGTTTTCATTCTTCTGCGGCTCGTTTGATGTTGTTTATCAGTCTGTCAAGCATTATCGGCAATTCCCTTTTCGCCAATTGTTCGGCGGATGTAATAACGTCCCGGCCTTTGGATTCGACATGAACCGCGTAATTCATTCCGGCGGTCACGACAAGGCAAATGCCCGTTGTTTCGTGTCCCACCTTTTCCGCAAGGGCTTGTCCGGCTTTGACCCCGGTTGACCCGTTCAATGTCTGTTCGTATGCCGAATGAACGGCAACGCCATCAACAAAGACCGCATATCCGATAGATGAACGCAAGTTGCCCGTTTGGTCATGGAAACCGATTTCCGGCGGGACTTCACGCGCATGTTTCACACACATTTCACCAAGCATTTGCAAGCGTTTGACTTGCGCCTTTTTGATTGCATCAAGGAAAGCATCGCAACGCTTCTTGACATCATTGCGTGTGAAGTTCGGTGTTATAGCCATAGACGCGCATGAAGTTGGTCACGCTTGAAGTTCAAGCAACACCCGGTGATTCTGACATCGGAACATTCCGCATCATTGGCGACAACTACATTTGCGCCAAGTGCAACGTCCGGGCATGATTTCGGCAACTGAATCAACGATGTCACCTTGTGGGCGATGCCGCCGACTTGTATTTCAGTCCCGCGCCCGTCCGTTTCTTCCCTGCATTTAGAAAGTAACGTGTTGGTCGGTGTCCCGGCCACAAAGTCACCATCTTCATTGCGCACGGTCTCGCCGGGCGTTACAAGGAAAAGGAAATGCGGATATTGCTTCACGGATGCCATTATTACCAAATGTTTGACTTGTTACGGATTTTCGGACGGGAAAACAACACATTTTCTTTGCCAAGTTCATTGCATAAAGCATTGTAGAACAATTTGACCGCATCCATGTTCCATGAAACGGAATATCCGCCCTCTGTCACATTCTGCGTTGTCCCTTTCAGCACGATAGACATGCGATTGTAAACCGCATTGTCGCATCGTTCAATCTGAACTTCGTTGTCGGCTTCGATTCCGGCTTTCAACAAGATAATATCAATGTCGGATTCCGAAATGTTCAAGCCGTTCAAGGCTTTTTCCAAGTATTGTTTGTTCGTCATATCGTTATCGGGAAAAGGGGCGGGGCGGCATTGCATGGGCTGTCAACTCCACGCGCCGCCCGCCGATTAGTTCTTGTTCCAAGATGTCGCGTTCGTCTGCATGAGAACGGAACGTCCGGCAAGATTCCATGCGGGGAATGCGTTTGCAATGCCCTGCGTAACCTCTTGGACGGGTTCTTCATTGCTGAACTTCTTGACAAGCGTGTGTCCGTGCATGACCTTTTCAGCCACCGAACCGGGCATCTTCTTGGCATCAATGGGTTTCTTCCACCATGTGTTGCCAAGGACTTTCGATTCGCTGAACAGAATCACATCATCCTCGAATGGGTTGCCCGTCTGACGTGAACCGTCAGCAAGTTCGATGGTGATGTCTTGGTCGATGATGACAATCTGCAAGCCCTTGAACGTCTCTTTCTTCTTGGTAAGATAAGCGTTCACGGCTTCAAGGCTTGGGACATCCTGCGCACTTGTGATGTTCTCCACAACGGTTGCACAACGCTTGACAACTTCTTCCTGCATGGCAAGTTTGCCGAATGTGTCAAGGTTCATAAACGCGAACTTGTACTTCGCGCCGTACAACTGTTTGCCTTTCTTCAAGGCGGCGGGGAAATCAACCGACAATGGCTTGCCGGATGTGCCGGATGAATACGATGTTGCAACGCCGATTTTGTTATCCGATGGAATCAGATAATCGACATTGTACTCACTCACGATTGCCGCGTTGTTGGATGTGGTGAAAGTCACCTTGCCAAGTGAAATTTCTTTCAAGGCAATCCATTCAAGACGGGCGGCAACGCCATCCCAACAGAACTTGGTGTCCTCTGCCCAAAACTCGACAAGCGCGCGCAAGTCGGGGTTGTCGGATGACAAAGCGACCATGATGTCATACTCTGTCAATTCGTCCTCGTTCTTCTCACGGGCGATTACAATCTTGGGGATGTCACCTTGTATGCGGGCAATGGCTTCACGGGTCTTGCGGGGGATGGTAGAACCGCGTGACACAAGGTCGGCGGCAATCTTCAAGCCTGCTTGGGCTTCAAGCATCTTCCAATCAAGACGGTTCGTTTCTTTAAGGGGGAACAAGGTAGGATAATAA
>CACZMV010000008.1 GCA_902782305.1 uncultured Prevotellaceae bacterium | reverse complement strand
CCATAGACACTTAGTCCGGCATCTGTAGCAGCATTTACATAGCTGCTAACAGTGCCAAAATCCATATCGCCCTTTTCATTTACGCAAGAGCCCATTTTCATCTCATTACCAGGTTCTGTCTCCTCAAAGTTAGAGTTAACTATACTATACTCCAAACCTTGATTCACATACTGGGTAGCGTCAGTACCAACACCCAATTTGAATTGGGAACCACTCTTACGAACGATATTATTCTTCAGAGGCTCATAATTGTTCAGATACTCATATCCAGCAAGCTCGGCAGGTTTCTCTACCGTCAAGCCACCAATCATATCATTGTCTGCACAACTGGCAACCAGTGTTACAAAACAAATTGCACTTAATATTTTCTTGTTCATGATACTTCTTTATTTAAGTGTGAAGAGTTCTAACTTTTCTTGACGGTCACGCATAACCAAATTGTCTTCACTCTTGAGAATCTTGTGACGGGTCACAGCAACAGGAGTACCTGCTTGGTCTACATAATCCGTGTAAGTATAATCGATAGTATAGTTGAGCGCCATTGCATCACGATCTTTTGCGCCCCATGCCTTGATGGCACCTAGGCTAGTCCATTTACCTGTACCTGATGCAACGCAGTTGGGAGTTGTGGTTGTAGCCACACAATTGTCTGAACCGTCAAAGGTCAGTTTGAGATGACAGGTAAGTGTCTGAATGGTCTCCTTAATAACACCATCAACAAGTTCATGTGTACTAACCTCAGTAGATACAGGATAGTCACAAACATTAAGGCCTAATGTGTAAATAGAGCGAACCTCATTATTCTCCAAATATTCGGCCTCACGCCTTACGATAGTCTTGATGCCATTAAATTCAATCTCGTCTGTACCATGGCTAATCCAAGCACCTGTGTACTTATTCTTGAACTTCACTGCATAGAGCGTATAATCCTTTTTTTCCAAGATGGAATCATCAGCATCAATAATGCGCAGAGGCAATACATAGTTCAAATCTACAGACTTCTCATCAGTGAAGAAAGCATCAGTGAGCTCCACCTCTATACAACCCATTACCTCCCCTTCAGGGATAGTAATGGTGTTGTTGCCTAACAGATTATAATGAGTAGTTGGCAAAGGAATAACATCTCTTCCATCTGCAAACTGCTTGCCTGTACAAAGAGTCTCGTCCACAACCACCTTAATGGTGCGATTCTGATGGTTTTTCCACACACCGCCAAGGGTAGCATACACTTGGAAACAATGAAGATTGTCCAGTGTATTGTCGTATGCAGCATCATTGCCCAGTACAATCGTACGAATGGGAGTCTGCTGTGCAAAGTAGACTGTTTGATAGTCGAAATCGTCGAATTCCTGGTCTCCGTTCTCACAAGATGTCAGAAGAGAGTAATTGAAAGTAACCAATGCTGCGCAAAGGAACCAGCGACTCATTCTTTTGATATTTGTAATCATAATGTCTAATCTATTTATATTTACATGTATTGTTTAGCTTACCAGCCTTGATTTTGCTGGAGATTGCTATATTTTAGAACTTCACTATAGGGGATTGGACCATACTGCTGATAGTCCTTGTAATTACGGGTATCAACGTTAATTACACCATAAGTAGCAGCAGCGTTATTGATACTCATACCCTTTGCTGTTTCGGTAAGAGACAGGCCCCAACGACGGATATCCCAGAAACGGAATCCCTCGAATGACAACTCTATACGGCGCTCATTACGGATAAGTTCACGCATCTTGTCTTTATTTTCCTTGATGCTCTCCAAATAAGCATCGCCATTCTCAAGACCTACACCTGCACGTTTACGGATAGCCTTAATTACATCGTATGCACTATAATTGTGTGATCCCTTACCTGTAGGACCATAAGCCTCATTGGCAGCCTCCGCATAGTTCAGGAAGAACTCTGTGTAGCGCAAACGGGGCTTGTAATGTCTTTGTTTCGTATTTGTATTCGGATCAAGATTGATGTCCTGACGAAGCAACTTACGAAGGTAATAACCCGTACGAGTAGAAGAACCAGTCTCCTTATTCAAGGCATCCTTAGTGGTTCCGTCTACGGCAGTTACAATGACCGTGCTACCTGATCCTACTTTAGAACCGTTAACCACAACCATAGCCTCCAGACGTGGATCACGATCAGCATAAGGATTATTCTCATCGTAACCACTCTTTGTCTTGTCAGCAGTGATAGGATATCCATTCTTCATGGGGAAGGCATCTACGAAATTCTGAGTCGGGTTAACACGTCCCTTACCATAGATTGATGGAGGATAGTTATCAGACTCCAAAGAGTTGGTTTCGTCATTATTACTTCTCCAAATCGTCTCCTTAGTCAGCTTAGTAGCACCCAAGGCATCGATTTCAGAGGTATTGCTAAACCATGTACAACCATTAGGATCCATACCAGAGATACCACCAATGTGATCCAATACTACTGCGGCATAATCAGCAGCCGTATCCCAAGTCATACCCGATTTTGTATAAGCAGGACTGGCAGCCATCAGAGCGACTCTTGAGCGGAAAGCCTCTACAATCGCGCCACTCATACGACCAGTGAAGCTCTCACCGAACACACGATTATACTGATTTACATCTGCTCCGGCATACTTAGAAGGAATCTGAGAGGTATTCACAATTGTCTCATATTTTGTCGGGAGCAGTTCCAATGCCTTGGCACAATCGCTATAAATAGCATTCACACAATCAGCAAAAGAGTCACGTGGTCTGTTAAAATCCGTATTAGAATCTTCTGGGTCATCTACAATGTTGAATCCCAGCAGGTTTCCATTAATATCAAAACCACTGTGTGACTGTAACAGATAGTATCTGAACATGGCACGCAGTCCATATGCCTCACCCTTTTCACGATCGAGGAACATGCGAGCTACCATGGGGTCGTCGGCCCAATGTACACCATCTGCACGTGAGAGGAACGTATTGATATAGATAATCGCAAAATTGCAGTCGCGCCAACGTTCCATGGGGTTATTAGAAGAAGTCCACTGACCAGCAGCCATCTTACGATAACTATTGGTAGCATCATTTGACACAGCATCATCCGTAGCCACTTCCGAGAAAGTATAGGAAGTATTACCACTTTCAGGAATCATGACATAGCAGTTGCCTAGGAGTCCTTCTGCGTATGCCGCATTCTCATTCATATAGTCGAGGCCCAGATTGTTCTCAATAGCCGGTTCAAACAAGTCATCGCAACTGGCCATTCCCAATCCAACAGAAGCCACGCAAATGAGATTGAATATTTTAATATATTTCATATCAATTTCTTTTTAGAAGTTTACTTTAACACCGAGGTTATACGAACGAGTATTAGGAGTACCTCCATATACTGTCTCCAGGTATTCACGCTCTCCTGCAATGGTCAGAAGACCAGCACCACTCAGATATACTTGCAATCCCTTCACAACACCATCGTTGAAAATGGTCTTCGGGAAATCGTATGTCAACTGAACCTTATTCAAATAGAAAGCTGAAGTAGAGTAGAGCCAGAAATCACTATTCACGAAGTTCAAATCTGCCTCGTCTTCACTGGTCAAACGTGGATAGGTTGCTGAAGCAGCGGTCTCAGGAGTCCAGCGGCCCAAAACAACTTCCGTGTATTTCTTATTTCCGTAAATCCAGTCATTGCTCTTGAAGTTCTTGCCACCAAAGTTACCTGTAGCATTCACAAAGAGCGTAAAGTTCTTGTACTTGGCAGTCAGGTTCAGACCCATGGTCCAAGGAGCACGCCATTTACCCAGTACTACCTGGTCCTTACCGTCAATCACACCATCATTGTTCTGGTCCTTGTACTTCAAATCACCAGGCTTGGTGTTTGCGTTGACTTTCGCAGAATTAGCTACGTCTGCAGCATCCTGGAAGAAACCAAGACATTCATAACCACGGATGGCTTCAATGCTCTGTCCTTCTGATTTCTGCCAATCGTACTCTACACTTTCATTGACCTTTGTATTCTCTGAAGTATAATACATCGCATTAACTCCTGCCTGGAAATCAACCTCGCCAAACTTCTTGTGTACAGTGGCTCCAAAAGAAATACCGCTACGACGCTGTTCGCTGTAGTTTAAGTTCGACAAGAACGATGAATTTCTACCTTGTGGCCATGCTTGGAAATAAACGGGGAAGATGGTCGAAGGAGTAGTCAACATACCCTCTTTTCTGATATTGAAATAAGTAGCCTCCACATCCAATAATCCATCAAACATCGTAGCGTTAAGACCAACACGGAATTCCTTGCGCTTAATGAAGGTCAGTTCCTCGTTTGCACCACGGAGAGACAACGTAGATTGGTGATTCTTATAGGAGTCATTCCATCCCCACCATGCACCTTTGGAAGTATAGACCTCATCGTACATATAGTAGTTATCAATATCAATGTCCTGATTGATGACACCATATGATGCAGTCAGCATTAAGTTGTTGAGCCATTTCACATCCTTCATGAAATTCTCTTTGCTGATTCTCCAACCCAAAGTAAACACAGGAGAGATAGCCTCTCTATGACCCTCAGCCAACTTAGAAGAGTGAACAACTGCAGCACTGAAGTCCGCATAATAGCGACGGTCGTAATTGTAGTTCAACTGCAAACCAAGGTTGGCATTGCTGGTACGGTGATATTCACCAGATACTGACTGCTGCCAACCATTAGCCAACAGCGTAGCGCTCACATTATGTACATCTGCGAAAGTACGCTTATAATCGAACTGAGCATTGAACAACATCGTCTGATTATAGGTACTACCACTTACTTGCTGGATACCAGTACGTTTATCAGTTCCGTATTTTTTCAAAGTGGCAATCATATCAGAACCAGTATAATTCGTCCAAACAGGCTCATAGGTCGCATAATCATTATAAATACCTGTGGTATAGCTGGTGTTGTAGTCAACGGCAAAGCGTGTGGTGAACGACAAACCTTCCAGAATAGAGCTCAAATCAGCACGAACACCCAAGTCAAACTGCAACTGACGTGAAGTCCAAGTGTTATAGCCTGCAGCATGCATCGCAGCAAACGGGTTGGTCTGAAGATTCTGTGTACCACCGAGCAGATACTGACCATCAACGATATAGTTAGAGTTCTGAATATAGGTCTGTGCCGTAGCATCTGCCCCATCCACCATAGAAATGGGTATGAAAGGAATCAAAGGATACTGGCTGGTTGGAGTAATCGTTGCCGATTTTGCCCAATAATTGGAATTGTCGTTACGCTGGTCATAGAAAGTAGCATTACCATTCACCCAAGCAGACAACCAGTCACTCAGTTTCAAATCGATATTACCACGAACGTTCAAACGAGTAGTGTGGTTGTCTTTACCCTCACCAAAACCAATCAGGTCATTGACATTCGACAGACCAATGTTGGTATAGAAGTGAGCCATCTCACCACCACCACTAATTTCAACAGTTCCATCGTAACGCTGATAGGTCTTATCCAGATAATCGCCTGAGAAGAAATTCAACTCGGGATAACGATAGGGATTGTCACCAATAGAATAATGATAGATATCCTCATCGCTAAAAACAGCAGATTTTCCATCGTTAGCAAGTGCCTCATTATAAAGCGATGCATACATAGCAGAACCCAAGTATTTAGGATAACACTTAGGAACAAAAAGAGTAGCATTACCACGTACGCTGGCTTTCAATCCGTTATTACGGCCACGCTTAGTCGTGATGAGAACTGCACCGTTAGCAGCGCGACTGCCATAAAGAACTACTGCTTGTGAAGAGCGGAGGAAAGAAATCTGCTCAATCTCCGTAGGCAATACATTATTCGCATTACGGGGCACACCATCTACTAAAACAAGATAATCGCCCTGATTCCAGTTAAGACTACCTACATAAGCCTCCAGGTTATCCAAAGAATAGGTAGAATAGTTCTTATGCGTGAGCTCAACCATATTGATCGATGAGATACCTCCAAGCAGGTCGTCCTTGTCGGTAGTACCGAAAGCGACATTGACTTGACGGGCTATCGAGTCTGTATAGTCATTGTCGTCCTGAGCAACAACAGGCATTGCTGTTGTAAGCGCCAGAAGAGCTGACATATATAATGTTTTTTTCATAATTTCGTCTTAAATCTTTAAACGTTTAATCTTTCAGATTACCATCCAGGATTCTGCTTAAATTCCAAATACATACTGGTATCAACCTTCTTTAGTGGCAGCCAATAATGTTTGGAAGTAAAGTTGCGTGTCAGAATAATCTCCTCTCTGAATTCACTTACCTGATTCTGCGAAGGATCATCCTTATTAATGTCACCAACACGAGTGAACTCTTGCGAAGTCTTGATATTATAAGGATACTTGTCAAGCAACAACCAACGGCGTAGGTCATTGAAACGATGTCCCTCAAATGACAACTCTACTGCTCGTTCACGGCGAACCTCACTCATAAAGTCCTCCAAGGAATTGGTATACTTGTCAGCTACTGGTTTTACACCTGCACGCTCACGGATCTTATTGATTGCATCTAAGGCAGTCAGACCACAATTGATCTTTGCAGTTGAAGATCCCTGAGCCTCAGCGGCAGCCTCCGCATACATCAGATAAACATCAGCCAGACGCATATAGGGAACACACATGTGCATACCTAAAGAATAATCCCAGTCTTTATCATAATTATTGCATCTGACATTGATAAACTTGTAGTTCAGATAACCAGTACGTGAACCGTTTGTAATATCACGCAGAGATTGTTTGTCGTTGGGATCTTTTCTGGTCTGCAAATTCGCATAGCGAAGCCATTCTTTATTAGCATCAAGCGTTCCTTCTACCACCTTGCATCCGTCAAAGATAATGTCGTGGTAGAAACGTGGATCACGATTCTTCCAAGGATGTGTCGGATCGAAGCTACCACCCTCAGCAGAGGTATTAGGAACCATTTTTCCGTTCTTCAGGATGTAAGCAGGAGTTCCGTCTGCCATACCATAGTAGTTTACATAGTTGGCTGTTGGCAAGAATGTAACACCTGTTTCGGTTAAATCATAACCACCATAAGCCTTTGCCTGGCCCCACTCGGTACCATTGTGTCCCTGTCCAAAAGAAGATGGACGGAAAATAGCCTCCGTAATTTTCAAGTCGGTAGTCTGTCCTGGCATTCTTTCATTCAAACCGATTGTCATAAAGTTTGAAGAATACTCCTCAAAAGGTATCAGGCCGAACTGAGTTTCTCCTCCATCAACCAGTGAAAGCAATTCACCAAATGCCTGAGCAGCACGCTGACAGAACTCCTTATTATAAGTGGCTGAGCCTGTAGACTCCTGATTCATCAGTGGTGAACCAGCAAAAAGCAAGTTTTTACCTAAGTAACCTAAAGCAGCTATCTTGGTGACACGCAACTGGTTCTTACCTAGGGTATTACGTCCAATATTGGTCTTATCCCAATCAATAGGTAACAAGTCAGCAGCCTTACGGAAGTCGGCAGCAGCCTTCTCTGCACACTCTGCATAAGACAGACGTGGCAACGTCAGCTTCTCACCGGCAGGAAGGACAGTATCAATATAAGGAAGTCCACCGAAGAACTGCATCAACTCAAAGTGGAACCAGCCACGGAAGAAGTACAACTGACCTTCTATCAACTCTCTCTGCTCCTTTGTTCCATTGAACTTATCAAGATTTGCCAAGCCCATATTGGCTTTACGAATGCCATACCACGCACCTGTCCACAAAGTGTGATTCATACGAGGCATTCCTCCATCAGAATGATCCATCCAGCAGCACTGCCAGCCGTCAAATTCACGCTGCCAGCCCCAGAAGTCACCCTGATCCACTTTTGGACCGAAGAAATAATCGCGTCCGAAATTGAGAATCTCATCCTCACCCCAGTTAAATGAATTATTCCAATAACAGTAGGTGAAATTAGGAACACAATAATACAGTTCTTCCGTGAATCCCTGGAAGTTCTGCCAGTCCTTAAAGGCATCCGCATCAGAAATATCCGATTCAGGAGCCTTGTCCAGATAGTCGGTGCAGGCTGTCATGGAGAATGTCAGGCACAACGACATCAAGAATAATTTAATATATTGTTTCATATCTTATATACGTTTAAATCGTTATATTCTCCATTCTTAGAGATTAATCTTAATACCAAGGTTATAACGCTTAACAGTAGGATAAGCACCTTGTGAAGCCAAACCTGTACCACCGAAGTTAGCCTCACGGTCGTCAGGCATGTGACTCCATACCCAGAGGTTGTTACCATTGAGGTAAAGTTTGATAGAGTTGAGACCAATCTTCTTAACCCATGGCTGGGTGAAGGTATAGGCAATCTCAGCATTCTTCAGACGAATATAGCTACCATCGTAGTGATAATGAGTTCCCTCATAATAGCTGGGGGTAGTACTCCAACGTGGCATGGGTGCATCGGCATCCATTGTATTGCTGGTCCAGAATGTACCTTCATCATGAACGGTATCCAACTGCTTGGGGAAGTTAGAGAAGGCAACATAACGGTTTACATTAGTTACACCATAGAACTGGCAATAAATACTAAAGTTCTTCCACTCCCAACCGATAGAAGCAGAATAGGTATTCTCAGGAGTACCAGTATAACCGTAAGGCGCGCTATCGTTAGAATCAATGACACCATCGCCATTATAGTCTTGAATTATATAAGAACCTGGTAATTTCTGATCATCGTTGGTATTGAACTGAGTCATACCAATAACCTGATCCCAATTGTTGGCAAAGCCTGTAGTCAGATTAGAATGATCCTGACCAATGGCAAAACCTGTCTGCTTCTGATAGGCAGGAAGGAGCTCTGCGTCATCATATTCAAGAATCAAGCTCTTAGCATGAGTCGTATTGAAATTACCCCAAAAACGCATACCGTTTTTCAGCACTTTGTTGACGCGTAACTCCAATTCGTAACCTGTGGTCTTTACACGACCAATATTACCAGCTGCAGGTTCTGCGCCATAGTATGAAGGAACAGAACGGTTAGCACCCAACACAAGGATGTCGCTACGACGGTCGTTGAAGAACTCGAGAGAACCAGAAATCAAACCATTAAAGAATGAATAGTCGATACCGAAGTTACGCTTCAGAGACTTCTCCCAATGTATATCAGGGTTACCTACCGTAGATTCTTTATACCAAGTATAAGGGCTTGAATCCGTATTCAGACCTTGGACAATATTGCCACCATACGCCCACTGTGTAGCATACAGCCATCGTTTGGGAACGTTGTCATCACCAACCTCACCAATAGAATAGCGGAACTTCAGCATAGTGACGTAAGGCTTGATAGGCTCCCAGAATTTCTCCTCACTAATAAGCCAACCAATAGCACCTGAGTTAAAGAATGCAAAGCGATTATCCTTAGAGAATTTCTCAGAACCGTTATAAGCACCGTTATACTCTAAGAAATAACGTCCTGCATAATTATAGGTAGCACGGAAAGCCCAGTCTTCACGATAATTGGTAAAATTATTACCATAAGTATTCTCTGTGCGGTTGAACACGCCCATGGCAGTAATGTCATGTTTACCGAACTGGCGTCCCCAGAACAATTGAGCCTGATAATAAAGGTTGCGAACAGTAGCACTATTATCTACACTACCGCCATCATGCTGCCACTGGAGAATCTCCTTCGGATCGAAACCCGTCTGGCTGTCTGTGTGCAACTCATATGTTGCTTCACCCGTTTCTGGGTCAATCCACTTACGCTGAGCACCACTGGTAAATTGGTCATTAATACCACGGTTATTCTCAACAAAAACATTGTCCCAAGAAATCATGAACGAAGCTCTTAAACCTTTAGTAATGAAACTCAAATCCTGTTCCAAAGTAAAGTCCGTATTGATTCTGGTTGTCGTGGTTTTTGAAACACCATGGGTAGCCAAGTCCTGCACAGAGTTGTGGGCAGTCTGGCCATCACTATCCTTAGGATAGTAGCCCCATGTACCATCACTATAAATAGGAAGGAAAGCATCAGTAGGTGCAGAATAAACACTTTCCCACAACTGGGTCTCGTGCCAGGCACTTTGAATTCCATAAGGGCCTTTCTTTACACCATTAGAACCAAAGAGGTTTGCCTTCAACTTGGTAGTCTTGGTCAACTGGAAATCCAAGTTTGAACGCACGTTGATACGGTTATAACCATAACCCGGCTCATAACCACGATTATTATTGTACTGGCGATAAAGGTCACCCTCATGTACAAAGTCTACAGAAGCAAAATACTTAACGAACTTCGTACCACCGGAGATGTTGACATGGGGATTATACGACATTGCTGTTTTTTTGAACAGCAAGTCCTGCCAGTCTACATTTGGATAACGCTCAGCATCTTCCAATGAGGTGGGATTGGCATACTTGTCAATCACTGATTCTGATACGATATCACCCCATGAACCAGGCTTCAAACCTAATTCCTGCTCAATAGCCTGATTGCGAATACGCAGAGAACTAGGAGAATCGTATTTACCAGGCAACTGAGAAACTGCCTTTAAAGTGGCCTGCATGCCAATTTCAATCTTAGCCTTACCCTCTTGACCACGCTTGGTGGTAACAAGGATAACACCATTAGCACCCTTCACACCATACACAGCTGTGGCAGAAGCATCCTTCAGTACAGAAATGCTTTCTACTGACGAGATGTCAATGGAGCCAAGAGGACGCTCAATACCATCCACCAGGACAAGAGGATCACTGGAGTTCCAAGAAGAAATACCACGAATCACGATTTTCGGGTCTTCTTCACCAGGCATACCTGTTGATGCCATGGTTACAACACCTGGAAGATTACCAGTAAGAGCAGCACCAATGTTAGAAACACCACCGGCACGTTCCAGCACAGCACCTGTGGTCTGGGTGATAGCACCCACAACCGAGGCTTTTTTCTGCTGGCCGTAACCGACCACTACAACTTCCTCCAACTGGGTGTCGTCTGACAACGTAATTTTAAAACTACGCTGTTTGCCAACTTTGATCTCCTTTGTGGTCATACCCACATAGGAGATTACCAGAACGGTAGACTCCGATGGAACCTTCAAGGTGAAGTTACCATCAAAATCGGTAATTGTACCCAGGGAAGTTTGTCCCTTCACCACTACCGAAGCACCAATTAATGGTTCATCGCTAGCATCTGAAACTGTTCCCGTAACCGTAATGTTGTTTTGGGCACACAGCGTAGTGCTGAATGCCATCAACATAAAAATTACAGTAACAGTCTGTCTGATCAATTGTTTTAGATTCTTCATTTTGACAGATTTTGATACATAGTTTACGTTATTTGAATAATTAAAAATGTTAGTTCGAACCGAGGTAGATTCATATTTGCGGCTGCAAAGGTATATTATATATTTTATATTGCTTTAATATATTGTAACACGGACTTCATTATTTGTAACAGACCTTAATATTTTTTATTTATGCGTTATTTTGTGTTACTATAACAATACTCAAGGCAGAAAGTTGAATTTACTGCATTATTACCGCCTTATACCTTATTTATATATATATAAGGGGAAATGCGCTTGCAAGCCGGAAAACTTTATTTTTCGTAACATTTATTTGGCTGTTTAAACAAAAAGTGTTACCTTTGCAATGTTTTCGAAACCTGAAGCAAAATGAAAAGACGTAAAGTTCTAAGAACTAAAGGTCATAGCGTGCGGGCACGGTTCCTACTGGCAGTTCTATGCTTTCTGACTAACTTGTACGTGAACGCCCAAACGGGCAGACACTTTGACGCCGACAAACAGATGTCGAGCAGTTTCACTACTCAAGTCTATCAAGACCACGATGGTTTTATATGGGTAGCCACCCGTAACGGTCTGAACCGCTACGATGGTTATCAGTTCCGCATTATCAAGAAAGAGAAGCCTGGCAATAACGGTATGGCCAGCAATTACGTGAATTGCATGATGCAAGACCGTCATGGTACGTTCTACATCGGAATGTTTGGAGCTTTTCAGACTTATGATGGCGAGAACTTCCAGAACATCAAGATATTTGACTTACAGGGCAATACACAATCTGGGTATATCACCTGTCTGCTGGAACGTCGCAATGGTGACATCTTGGCAGGAACATCAGGTCATGGATTGTTAAAAATGACCGACAAGCACACCGCCAAGCAAATGGGAGGGGTGCTCAAGGATTTAAATACCGTCAATAGCTTATTGGAAGACAGCAAACAGCGGTTATGGATTGCATCTGAACATCACGGACTGTTATGCTATGATGGGAAAAGCGTGAAATACTACTTCAACCAACCAGGACAGACGGGTAATGTGCTGAGCATCTGCGAAAGCAAAGAAGGGAAAATCTATATTGCCACCAGCAATGCCGGTCTATTCAGACTGGACGGAGACACACCCGTACATATTGAAGCTACAGGGAATAAGCACATCTCCACGCTTTATGTCAGTCAAGAGGGCAATATCCTATTAGGTTACGACGGATTGGGACTGGGTATTTACAACCCCAAAGACAACACACTCAGGGATAATCCCATCTATAGCCGTGACGTGGACCTCAGTACAGCTAAGGTGTACTCTATCTGCGAAGACCATAACGGAAACCTGTGGTTAGGTCTGCTGCAAAAGGGTATCTATATGCATCCCAGAAAGAACACCGGGTTCAACTACATGGGCTATAAGCTTGGAACGCGTAATACGTTGGGAACGGCCAGTGTAACAAGTGCTTTCGTCAGCCAAAACGGATACCGATGGATTGGAACCGATAAGGACGGACTCTATTGTGTAACTGAAGAAGGAAGGGTGGTGAAACACTTCAAAGAGAATTTCCCCGCCACCATTCTTGGTATTACGGAAGACCTGCAAGGCAACGTATGGGTCGGTAGTTACAAGGAAGGATGCGGAAGAATCAATACCAAAACGCTCAACTACACCCCCTACCCGCTTCCACAGGGCAACAGCCTCAGCATCTTCGATCTGGACAGAGATTGTCAAGGACATATTTGGCTGGGCACCATGGGACAGGGACTGCTGCGCGTCACCCCAGAAACTGGCGAGGTCAAAGCCTATACTATGGATGATCGAGCTGGCGAGGACCGTCACGTGAACAGCATTGCAAACAATTATATCTCACAAATAGCCATATCACCTGACGGCAAGCGCATCTATGCTGCTACGACGATGGGTGTCTGTGCTATGGATTTAAAGACAGAGAGCTGGCTATCTACCTTTAATAGCAATTGTCCGAATTATAGTACTCCGACACGTATTGCCCGTGAATATGATGGGATTCTGTATATTGGAACCAACAACGGACTGGTTTGTTACGACCTTAAAACACACAAGAAATACCGACACACTATTGAGAGCGGACTGGGTAACAATGGCATATCGTCCATTGAGCAAGACAATCAAGGAAAGCTCTGGATTTCGACAGACCACGGTCTCTGCTGCTATGACGTAAAGAGCAAAAAGACCAGCAACTATTTTGTTGACAACGGTTTGCAAAGCAATGAGTTCAGCGATGGAGCGTCTTGGAAAGCCCCTGATGGACAATTAATATTTGGCGGACTGGGTGGCGTAACCTGGTTCCATCCGAAGGACATCAAACAACAGGACTGGAAGGCAGAGGTAAAGTTGACAGGATTCTCCGTTAACGGCCAACCCGTGACCCCAACCACTATGTCGGGCCTTTGGCATGTCGTGGACACAACCGTCATTGCCGCCAATCGCTTTACGCTGAGCCCTAGCGACAATTCATTTGCACTGCAACTCTCAACACTGACATACGACACGCCTGAGCATATCATCTATCGATACAGTATCAACAACGAGGATTGGGTACGTTTACAGCCAGGTGCCAATGAAATCACATTCAGCCATATGGCACCTGGAAAGTATAATTTCTGCGTGGTGGCCGAACAAAACGGAATCTCGACTCCAGAAAGATGCTTCACCGTGCTTATCCATTCCCCATGGTATAGAAGCCCATTAGCATACCTTATATTTATATTAATAGCTGCATGGTTGTTTTGGTACTACCGAAAGAGTCATCGTCGTAGAGAGCAAGAGCGTCTGCGCATGCAGGAACATATCCATGCCGAGGAGATGGCTGATGCCAAACTGCGTTTCTTCATGAACATCTCGCATGAGATCCGAACGCCTATGACACTGATTGTCACGCCGTTGCTTTCACTTATCAAGCAGGATGACGACCCGCATCGTCGAAGCATCTATGAGACTATCAGACGTAATGCCGAGCGTATCTTAGGTTTGATAAACCAGATGATGGACCTGCGAAAGATTGACAAGGGTCAGATGGTGATGCACATGTGCGAAACTGACTTGATTAGCTTTGTAAACGACATCTACACGTTGTTTACCCAACAAGCCAAGGCCAAAAACGTCAAATTCAGCTATGAGCATGACATCAACGAATTACCCATATGGGTGGATCGCGGAAACTTTGACAAAATCGTCGTCAACATTCTTTCTAATGCCTTCAAATATACGCCAACAGGTGGAGAGATACGTATTAGAGTCACTCATAACAATCAGCAGGCAATCATTGCCGTCAAGGATACCGGTGAAGGAATTCCCGAGGACAAATTGCCCCATATCTTTGAGAGATTCTACCAAACACCGTCAAGTCTGAACGACCGTAAAGTGGGTACAGGAATCGGTCTGGACCTGACCCGTTCATTGGTAGAGCTGCACCACGGAACGATTGAGGCACATAACAACGTGGGTGAAAAAGGCTGTGAATTCATTGTAACCATTCCTTTGGGCAATGCACATCTGAAGCCAGAGGAAATGATTCTGGAGAAGCGAGAACAAGAGCAAACCACCAGTCTGATAGAAGAAGAGGTTACTACTGGAATGCCAGAAGAGACTGAAACCGAAATGCCCAAGCGTAACCGTCGCCAGAAGTTGGTCATCGTAGAAGACGATGCCGAAATCCTTGACTATCTGGGTACAGAGCTAGGTACTGACTACGACATTGTGAAGTGTAGCAATGGTAAACAAGGATTACAAGCCGTATTGAAAGAGATGCCTGATTTGGTTATCTCTGACATTATGATGCCTGAAATGGATGGTAATACGCTTTGTTCAAAAATAAAGACAAACGGAACGACAAGTCATATTCCTGTCATCTTGCTGACTGCCAAGAGTCGCGACGAAGATCAGCTGGAAGGACTGGCTACTGGTGCAGACGCCTATGTCGTTAAGCCATTTAACTTGGACATTCTGCGACGCACCATCGTCAACCTCATCCATACCCATCAGATGTTACAACTGAAATATGCGCGTAACGACCAATTAGAGGAACTGGTGGAAGATATCAAGATGAAATCGCCAGACGACAAGTTATTGGAGAAAGTCATGGCTGTCATCAACAAGAATCTGGGTAACAGCGACTTAAGTGTTGAGAAGATTGCCGACGAGGTGGGTATCAGCCGCGTTCACCTGCATCGAAAGATGAAGGAACTGACAGGACAGACACCACACGACTTCATCCGCAATATCCGCCTGAAGAAAGCAGCTTCCCTGCTTTCCTCAGGAGATATGAATGTGTCAGAAGTGATGTATGCCTGCGGTTTCTCTAATGCAGCGTCTTTCTCGACGGTATTCAAGAAACTCTATGGCGTATCGCCTCGCGAATACATGAACGAGCACTAACGCTTACTTATCAGCAATCTTTCGGAACGACTGGAGTTTCTCGCCATAGCAGAGGTCACCACAGTCGCCGAAGCCTGGCACGATGTATTTCTGCTCGTTCATTCCTTGATCGACAGCGGCACACCAGATGGTAGAACCCTCAGGCAATGCTTCCTTCACCACCTCGATACCTTCGGGAGCTGCAATGACACAGCAGAGATGAATCTTTTTGGGCTTACCAGCCTGAAGCAACGACTCAATGGCTGCAGCCAAGCTACCGCCAGTGGCCAACATAGGGTCTACTATCAGCAAAGTCTTGTTCTTTACACTCTGTGTAGCAATATATTCTGTATGAACGCCTACTTCTGTGTGTTCACGGTTGATATACATACGGAAAGCAGACACAAAACCATTGTCAGCCTTGTCGAAAACATCCAGGAATCCTTCGTGGAATGGCAATCCTGCACGAAGAACGGTAGCTATCACCATGTCCTCCTTGGGCAAGGGGATATCTATAGTTCCAAGGGGCGTCGTAACTGTTTTGGGCTTATATTCCAAGGTCTTAGAGAGTTCATAAGCCATCATCATACCGATGCGTTTAATGTTATGACGAAACAGAAGACGGTTCTTCTGCATGTTTTTGTCGCGCAATTCAGACATATACTGGTTAATCACTGAATTGGTCTTGCTGAAATCTATTACTTCCATATTATTTATGTTTTAGTGTGCACAAAGTTACAAATAATTTGTTATCTCGGTATAGCAAATGGCACATAGACGAGGATGTTTTTAGTTTCTTTAACCTAAAAAGGATTGTGTGCGCGCAAATTATTCTTAATTATTAAGGCGTAATTCTTATTTTCTTTGTAACTTTGCACCGTAAAATTGAAATAGGTAATAGTAAATTCACATAAAAACAAGTTTAAAGTATTATGGCAAAGTTAGATTTGACTCAGTATGGCATCACCGGTTCTACCGTGATTGCTCACAATCCATCGTATGAGTACCTCTTCGCTGAGGAGACAAAGGCTGGACTCGAGGGTTTCGACAAAGGCGTAAACACCGAGCTCAACGCTGTAAACGTAATGACTGGTATCTACACCGGCCGTTCACCTAAGGACAAGTACATCGTGAAGGATGCACAGAGCGAAAACAAGGTATGGTGGACTTCTGAGGAATACAAGAACGACAACCACCCCATGAGCGAGGACGTATGGGCTAAGGTTAAGGAGATTGCTATCAAGGAGCTCTGCAACAAGAATCTGTATGTTGTTGACGCTTTCTGCGGTGCCAACGAGGCTACCCGTCTGCGTGTTCGTTTCATCGTTGAGGTGGCTTGGCAGGCTCACTTCGTAAAGAATATGTTCATCCAGCCTACTGCTGAGGAGCTGGAGAACTTCGAGCCCAACTTCGTAATCTACAACGCTTCTAAGGCTAAGGTTGAGAACTACAAGGAGCTGGGTCTGAACTCAGAGACTTGTGTAGCATTCAACACCACAAGCCGCGAGCAGTGCATCATCAACACCTGGTACGGTGGTGAGATGAAGAAGGGTATGTTCTCTATGATGAACTACTATCTGCCCCTGCAGGGTATCGCTTCTATGCACTGCTCTGCCAACACCGATATGGAGGGTAAGAACACTGCAATTTTCTTCGGTCTGTCTGGTACTGGTAAGACCACGCTGTCAACCGATCCTAAGCGTTTGCTGATTGGTGATGACGAGCACGGATGGGACGACGAGGGTGTATTCAACTTCGAAGGTGGCTGCTATGCCAAGGTTATCAACCTTGACAAGGAGAGCGAGCCCGACATCTACAACGCTATCCGTCGCGACGCTCTGCTGGAGAACGTAACTGTTGCTGCAGATGGTAAGATTGACTTCGCTGATAAGAGCGTTACCGAGAATACTCGTGTATCTTATCCTATCAACCACATCGAGAAGATTGCCCAGAAGGTAAATGGCAAGAGTGCTGGTCCAGAGGCTAAGAACGTTATCTTCCTCTCTGCTGACGCATTCGGCGTACTGCCCCCAGTATCTATCCTGACTCCTGAGCAGACCAAGTACTACTTCCTCTCTGGTTTCACCGCTAAGCTGGCTGGTACAGAGCGTGGCATCACTGAGCCCACTCCTACATTCTCTGCTTGCTTCGGTCAGGCATTCCTCGAGCTGCACCCCACAAAGTATGCTGAGGAGCTGGTTAAGAAGATGGAGAAGAGCGGTGCTAAGGCATACCTCGTAAACACTGGTTGGAACGGTACTGGCAAGCGTATCTCTATCCGCGACACTCGTGGTATCATCGACGCTATCCTGGGTGGTGCCATCCTGAAGGCTCCTACCAAGAAGATTCCTTACTTCGACTTCGAGGTTCCCACACAGCTGGAAGGTGTTGACACCAACATTCTCGATCCTCGTGACACTTACGCTGACGCTGCTGAGTGGAACAAGAAGGCTGAGGATTTGGCTGCCCGCTTCATCAAGAACTTCAAGAAATACGAGGGCAACGAGGCTGGTAAGGCTCTGGTCGCTGCAGGTCCTAAGCTTTAAGCTTAGACCGAAAGCAACTTCGCCCTACGCAGGGCAAAGATTGCTGGTCCAAAGCTCTAATCAAGTTTTTGACTTACATCAAAATAAAGGGCGGTTTCTTCGGAAATCGCCCTTATTTTTATGCATATTTTAACCATTCTTTTTACCTTTGCACTCGTATTAGTTTAATTAAGGTAAAGGATTATGTTATTAGATTTTCAAACAACAATGATGTTGGGGGCAGTAGCTTTAGCTACTATTTTGAGTGTTATAACACTCATCCATACCGACATACGTTGATGGAAAGAGCGCGGAGTGAGAGAGTCATACCGCGCTCTTTTTTGCTAACTTTCCCTAAAATATCGCCTTTTATAATATATTTAACTTAATAAAAGGTAGAAAAATGCTCAAATTTGCAGAATTGTGCGTAAATTTGCACCCAAAATTGGATAAGACAATGTCAATGAAACAGATAAGGACATTATGCACACTGTTAGCCACCATAATCATCATGGCTTCATGTGCGGGTTCAGATAATGAAACGATACTTTACAGTGATGCCGTCATCACTTCTTTTTCTTTGGGTAATTTGAACAAGTACACCGTGACTAAAAATAGCGATGGTACCACTAAAACGACCAAGACTACTTATTCGGCGAGTAGCTATAAGTTCATCATAGACCAAATAAATAGAGAGATCTATAACAACGACTCCCTACCTATTGGTACGGATGTTGCACACGTATTGTGCTCTATCAGCACGGTTAATAACGGTGTAGCCTTGTTTGAAGACTTGGAAGAGCCCGATACTTACTTTTATTACATCTCATCAGACAGCATTGACTTCACTTCACCCCGTACTGTAAGGGTCATGTCAAGTGATGCAAACGGCTATACCGACTATACCATCAAAGTGAATGTTCATAAGGAAGATGGTGACAAGTTTGTATGGCATCAGCAGGAGAGTTCTGATGTTGTAAAAGCCATGAATGGCCTAAAATCGCTTTACCACAATGACAACATCTATCTTTTTGGCGATTTAGACGGCAAGACTCAAGTTATCCGCATTAAAAATGGTACTCAATGGGAGAGAATAGCTCAATCTATGGACTTTTCTTCTGAGGCATGGAAAAATGTCGCAACCACAATGTATGCATTCTTCCTGTACGATGGAGGTGTTATCTTTAAGAGTATGGATGCCGACACCTGGACTCAGGTCAGCTATCAGTCAGAACAGCCTATCAAACAACTGATTGGGGCTAGTTCCTACGAGCTTTATGCCTTGTCTGCAGATAACCAAATCATGGTTTCAGCAGATGGAGGAGCTAGTTGGAAAGTGGAAAAGAATGACAAGCCAACCATGTTACCCTCAGAGGAAATTGTCATGGTAAACTATCCCGTTTATTTGGCTGACAACTGCGAGCAAGTAGTAATGATTGGAAATCTTGCCGAGGAAAGTGGCGATAATTATGCTGCAGTATGGCGTAAAATCGTTGATTTCGATAATGTTGCGTTAGGTAGCATATGGACCTATATGGACCGCGGTTCTCAAGATGATTATGTTCTCCCAAGACGTACTAATTACAATCTGCTATGCTATGAAGATGGCCTTTTGGCCTTTGGAAAGGCAAACAACGAAGGAGGCAAACCGTATGTGGAGATATTCCAGAGCCGCGACAATGGTATAACCTGGAAAGAGAAAAAGACGAGCTATGCTTTCCCTGAAAATTTAGATAATACAGCTAAAACCACTATCAGTTCAGTGGTTGACGATGAAGGAAACATCTGGCTGTTCTGTGTCGGAACGGGTGAGGTTTGGAAAGGACGCCTTAATCGCGTTGCCTGGATATATAATTAGAACTCATTAGCATGCGAAAGGGCCTGGTTATCATCCTGCTGTTGGCTCTGACCACATCAGTAAGTGCTCAGACACAACCGGAATACCGCGTGGAAATTGGCGCTGGTGCAGGATTGGTTACCTATTTGGGCGATTTCAATGGAAACATATTGAAGAACCCCATGCCCATGTTTTCGCTGCTTGCCAAATACAAGATAGACCCACGTATGGCATTAGCCATGAATGTGAGCTATGGAAAGATAAAAGGGGCATCAAAGGATGCCAACACATACTACCCTGCCCAATGGCAGGACTATAGTTTTAACCACGGACTTCTTGACGTGGGGCTGAGATATGAATATAACTTCTGGCCTTACGGAACAGGAATGGAGTATCGTGGCGCAAAACGCGTTACACCTTATATATATATAGGAGTGGGAATGACGTTTGCAAAACCTGGCAAGACCGAGGTGGGTGTAAACCTACCTATCGGTGGTGGTGTGAAATACAAAGTTGCCGACCGTGTCAACATGGCACTGGAATGGACTATGCACTTCACCACCAGCGATTATCTGGACGGGGTAAAAGACCCTTATGGCGTCCAGAGCTCAGGAATCTTCAAAAACACCGATTGTTACAGCCATCTGCGCCTGTCGGTAACGTATGATATCTGGGCAAAATGCAAGACATGTCACAAAGAATAAAAGAATAAAAAATAAGATATATGACTGCAGAATTGGATATGAAGCGCATTCCTGAGCACATTGCCATTATTATGGATGGTAATGGGCGTTGGGCTATGGATCGTGGACTCGATCGCACCTTCGGCCACAAGGAAGGCGTAGAAACCGTGAAGAAGATTACCTCTGAGTGTGCACGACTGGGAGTCAAGTACCTGACATTATATACCTTCTCCACAGAGAACTGGAACCGCCCTGCCTATGAGATTGAAGCGTTGATGGGATTGGTTCTTAGTTTTGTTGAGATGGACTTGTTTACGGACAATAGCATCAGATTCCGTATGGTGGGCGACATGGACCGACTGCCACAGTCTGTACAAGACAAGATTCACTATATGGAAGACTTGACGAAAGACGGCAAGCGAATGACTGTCATCATGGCGTTGAGTTACTCTTCAAAGCAGGAATTGACAAGAGCTACACGCTTGATAGCAGAAGAGGTTAAAGAGGGCAAGTTGAAAGCAGAAGATATTACCGAGCAGACCATCAACGACCATCTGTTCACCAACTTCATGCCCGATCCAGAACTGCTGATTCGTACGGGAGGTGAGCTGCGTATCTCCAACTATCTGCTGTGGCAGTGCGCCTATTCAGAATTCTATTTCTGTGACACCTACTGGCCCGACTTCGACGAAGAAGCACTGCATAAGGCGATTGCCAACTATCAAAGTCGTCAGCGTCGTTTTGGCAAGACGGAAGCACAGGTAGAAAGCGAGGAATAGCCTCTAGTGAAAAGTGAATAGTGAAAAGTTTATAATGAAAATACTGAAAATAAGTAATAGAATGAAAATGAACAAGCGAATATGGATGGTAGGAATACTATTCACTATTCATTGTTCACTATTCATTAGCAGTATAGCTGCGCAGGATAAAATTGTCAACCCTGACATCTCCTACGCTGGTACACCCCGTACCTGCGAGATTGGCGGATTGGCTGTAAAAGGTGTAGAAGGATATGAAGACTATGTGCTGATAGGCTTGTCAGGACTGACCGTTGGTCAGACCATCAGCCTGCCAGGCACAGAGATTACTGACGCCGTCAAGCGCTATTGGAAGCATGGCTTGTTCTCAAAGGTATCTATCACGGCCGACTCCATTGTTGGTTCAAAGGTTTATCTCTGTATTAATCTGGCTACTCGTCCGCGTGTCAGCACCATCAACTACTACGGATTGAAGAAGTCTGAACGTGAGGATATGGAGGCTAAACTTGGCATCATGAAAGGCAGTCAGATTACACCTAACATGCTTGACCGTGCCAAGATTCTGGCCAAGAAGTACTTTGACGACAAAGGTTACAAGAACGCTGAGATTGAGATTGTACAGCGCGACGACGTGACCAGCAAGAACGAAGTGATTCTGGACGTTACCATTGACAAGAAGTCGAAAATGAGGGTACGCAAGATTATCTTTGATGGTAATGAGCAGTTGAAAGACAGTAAGATCAAGGGTTCTTTGTTCAAGAAGGGCTCTTTCGGCAAAATTAATGAGGCTGGTAAGTTCAAGAACTTCTTCAAGCCCAAGAAGTTCACACCAGAGCGTTATGACGAGGCTAAGAAAGCCCTTATCGACAAGTATAACGAGTTGGGCTACCGTGACGCTACCATCCTGGAAGACTCCGTATGGACTGTTGATGAGAAACACGTCAACGTCTATGTCAAATTGGAAGAAGGACAGCGCTATTATCTGCGTAACATTACCTGGGTGGGCAACACCGTGGTTACGACAGACTATCTGAACGCTGCGTTGGGCATGAAGAAAGGTGATATTTATAACCAGAAGCAGCTCAACAAACGCCTGAAGGAAGACGACGATGCCATTGGCAACTACTATTGGAACAACGGTTACCTGTTCTATAACCTTGAACCTACTGAAGTCAACATCGTAGGCGACTCTATCGACCTCGAGATGCGTATCCAGGAAGGTACACAGGCTCATATCAGCCATGTCCGCATCTATGGTAATGACCGTCTCTACGAAGAAGTTGTACGTCGTGAACTGCGTACCAAGCCAGGCGACCTCTTCTCTAAGGATGCTATCCAGCGTTCTGCTCGTGAAATTGCCTCTATGGGTTTCTTCGATCCTGAGAAGGTAAACCCCGATATCAAGCCTAACTACGAGGACGGTACCGTTGATATCAACTGGGAACTAGAGCAGAAGTCTAACGACCAGCTGGAATTCTCACTGGGTTGGGGTCAGACGGGCATCATCGGACGTGTCGGTATCAAGCTGAACAACTTCTCGATGCGTAACCTCTTTGGTAAGAACAAGATGCACCGCGGACTGATGCCTATTGGTGATGGTGAGCAACTCTCGCTGTCCTATCAGTCAAACGGTAGTTACTATAACTCCATTTCTGCAGGTTATTCTACTGGATGGTTTGGCGGTAAACGCCCCAATGCTTTCAGTATCAATGCCTTCTATTCAAAGCAGACGGATATTTCGAGCACCTATCGTAACTCCAGTTGGTACAACAACTACTATAGCTACGCTTACGGCTATGGCTCGTATAACAGCGGATACTACGACTACACTTCTATGATGGACGACGACAAGTATATCAAGCTCTTCGGAGCATCCATCGGTTGGGGTAAGCGTCTGCGCTGGCCTGATGACTACTTCCAGCTCTCTCTGCAATTGGCATATACCCGTTATATGCTGCAAGACTGGAGTTACTTCATCATCAGCAACGGTAACTGTAACAACATCAACTTAGGTGTCACCCTGTCACGTACCTCTACTGACAACCAGCTCTTCCCACGTCGTGGTTCAGAGTTCTCGGCTTCATTGACCGTCACTCCACCCTGGTCAGCCTTTGACAATAAGGACTATGAGCATCTGGCTTCAGAGGAGACTTACAAGACCAATGTTGACCGCTACAACGATGAGTTGCAGGAGAAATACCGCTGGATTGAATACCACAAGTGGAAGTTTAAGTCAAAGACCTATACAGCCCTCACTGGCGGTCAGAAGTGCTTTGTGCTGATGACCCGTGTGGAGCTAGGACTGCTGGGTTCTTACAATAAGTATAAGAAGTCACCCTTCGAGACCTTCTATGTCGGTGGTGACGGTATGAGCGGATACAGCTCAGGATATGCCGAGGAGACCATTGGTCTGCGTGGTTATGAGAACGGCTCACTTACCCCCTACCGTGCTACAGGTTATGCTTACGACCGCTTCAGCCTTGAGCTGCGCTATCCGTTCCTGTTGGGCAACACCACTATCTACGGACTCGGATTCCTGGAGGGTGGTAATGCTTGGAGTGAGGCCAAGAACTTCAATCCCTTCGACATCAAGCGCTCTGCAGGTATTGGTGTCCGCATCTTCCTGCCTATGGTTGGTCTGATGGGTATCGACTGGGCCTACGGTTTCGACAAGCCCTACGCCACATCAAACTCTATTGGTGGAAGCCAGTTCCACTTCATCCTCGGACAGGAATTCTAAGAACATTAAATTTCAGATATGAAGAAATTATTATTAATGATAGTGATGGCTGCTTTGGCAGTAACAATGCAGGCTCAGAAGTTCGCTTTGGTGGATATGGAGTATATCCTGAAGAACATCCCTGCCTACGAGCGTGCCAACGAGCAGCTTAACCAAGTATCGAAGAAGTGGCAGGCAGAGGTAGAGGCTGTGCAGATTGAGGCACAGACCCTCTACAAGAACTACCAGAACGAGGTTGTCTTCCTCTCTCAAGAGCAGAAGAAGACCCGTCAGGATGCCATTGTCAAGAAAGAACAGGAGGCTGCCGAGCTAAAAAAGAAATACTTCGGACCGCAGGGCGAGCTCTTCAAGAAGCGTACCGCCCTGATGACTCCTATTCAGGAAGAAGTCTATACCGCTGTTCGTGACATTGCTGACTTACGAGGCTATCAGCTGGTCCTCGACCGTGCCAGCGATACAGGCATCATCTTCGGTTCGCCCAAGGTAGACATCTCCAATGAAGTACTCTCTAAGTTAGGATACGCTAACTAAGCAAATAATTTAAAAAGAACAAATAATAATCATTTAAACAAAGAAAACAATGAAAAAGCTATTATTCATGCTGATGATGCTCGCCCCTATGGCAGCATCCGCACAGGCTAAGTTCGGACATGTTAACTCTCAGGAGATTATCCAGGCTATGCCCGAGTTCACTAAGGCTCGTACTGATATTGAGGCACTTGCTAAGCAGTATGACGCTGACCTGAAAGGTATGCAGGAAGAAATTCAGAAGAAGGCTGAGGCTCTTGAGAAGGAGCAGGCTACTCTGCCCGCAAACATCAAGCAGCGCCGTGAGCAGGAGTTGCAGGAGATGTATCAGAAGTATCAGCAGAGTGCTCAGGACAACCAGCAGGCACTTGCTAAGGAGCAGTCTGAAAAGATGCAGGCTATTACAACTAAGGTTCTCGATGCCATCAAGTCTGTTGGTCAAACCGACGGTTATGTTTACATCATGGACATTGCCGGTGGTATTCCCTATATCAGCACTACGCTGTCTACCGATGTTACTGCAAAGGTTAAGGCAAAGCTTGGTCTGAAGTAATATGAAGAAAACGATTCTTTTTCTACTGCTGACGGTTGTATCGCTTGCTGTATCAGCACAGGATGCACAGCCTAAGGATTCACTAGCTTTCAAGTTCGGTTATCTGAGCTATGACTCTGTGATGGTTGCCGTGCCTGATTATACTGAGCTCAAGACGAACATGGCCCAGTTGCGTGAGCAATACGAAGCAGAGCAGAAACGTGTGGAGAACGACTTCAACAAGAAGTATGAAGAGTTTCTCGACGGACAGGCCAGCTTCCCAAAGACCATCTTGCAGAAGCGCCAAAGCGAGCTACAGGAGATGCTCGACAGGAACATCGAATTTAAGAAGCAGAGCCAGAAGATGCTGAGCGAAGCAGAGGCTAATATGATGGAAGTCATCAAGACAACTATTAATATGGCAGTAAACATCATTGCCCAGAAGCGTGGCTATGCTTTTGTTCTGAACACGGACAAGGAAGCTGTGACATTCATCAATCCTGCTTTAGGTGAGGACATTACAGAAGCAGTAAAACAGCTTCTGAATGAAGAAACGAAGAATGAGTAATGAGTAGTGACCCAGGGCCCATTGGCATCTTTGACAGCGGATATGGCGGACTAACCATCCTGCATGGCATCCGTCAGCTGTTGCCCCAGTACGATTACCTCTATCTGGGAGACAATGCCCGAGCCCCTTATGGAACACGCTCTTTCGATGTAGTCTATGAGTTTACGCGTCAGGCAGTGATACGCCTCTTTGAAATGGGATGCCATCTGGTTATCCTGGGGTGTAACACCGCATCTGCTAAAGCCTTACGCTCTATTCAAGAAAACGATTTACCCAAGCTCGACCCAAAACGTCGAGTCTTGGGTATTATTCGTCCTACTGCCGAGATTATCGGTTCTATCACACATACACGCCATGTGGGCATCTTTGCCACTGAGGGTACCATTAAGAGTGAATCGTATAATCTTGAAATCCATAAACTCTTTCCTGATATCACTGTCAGCGGTGTGGCTTGTCCTTTCTGGGTACCATTGGTGGAATACAACGAGGCTGATTCTCCTGGTGCCGACTATTTCGTGAAGAAACGCATCGATCAGCTTATGCGATTGGATGCTGACATTGATACGGTAATTTTGGGCTGTACCCACTACCCTCTTTTGCTGCCCAAAATCCACAAATACATGCCTCGTGGCATCCGCATCATTTCACAAGGCGAGTATGTTGCTGATTCCCTGAAAAACTATTTCCAGCGCCATCCTGAGATTGAACAGCGCTGCACCAAAGGTGGTCAAGTGCATTACTTGACTACTGAGAATCCTGAAAAATTCAAGGAACAAGCCCAAATCTTCCTACACGAACCCGTAGAGGTAGAGAATGTCGTACTTGGCATTTAGCTATTGGCGAAGCAGACGACGGGAGAAATAGCGAACAGGATACCACACACTGAGGAATCCCACAGCTATTACGGTAATGATAATAAGGACGATATCCCACGGATGAACACTGACGGGATAAGCATCCACCACGAACGATCCCTCGCTACTACCCAGTCTTACAATACCATATTGCTGTTGCAACCAACAAAGCAACAGTCCTATAAGTACGCCCAGAATAGCGCCAATAGCAGATATCATTCGACCTTCAAAGAGGAATATGCGTGTAATCTGATGATCCGTAGCTCCCAAGTTACGTAAGGTCACTACATCTTCCTTCTTATCGATAATCAGCATCGACAGTGATCCTATGATATTAAAGCAGGCTATCATGAGGATAAAGGTCAGGAATACGTAAGCAATGAGTTTCTCCACTTTCATGATACGGAAAGTATCGTCTTGTTGCTCATAACGGTCTTGTACGTAGAACTTGCCTGTGGCTATTTCCTCCATTTGGCTCTTCACACGCTCAAAATCACTTCCTGGCTTCAATCGTATCTCCAAAGAGGAAAGACGACCATCCAAATCAAACAAATGGCGCGTAAAGGCTATAGAGGTCAGTATGTAGTTTTTGTCGTATTTGCCTTGTTTCATGCAGAACACGACACCTGGCGAATATAAATCATCCACCACAAAGCCTTCCGTTGGGTTGGCCATGTTCAATTGGCCTTCACGACGAGGAGCGTAAATTCTCAGCGGATGCTCATAGGTATAACCCAAACCCAACTGATAAGCCACACCCAAACCAGGAATACCATATGACAAATCAGCAGCATGGAGTTCGAAGTCGCCATCTCCCTCCAATATCTCCTGAATATGCGTCAGTTGATTGAAGTTATCCTCGACGCCCTTAACTATTACCATCTGCTGACGATCGCCATAGACGGCCAAGGCCTGCTCCTCCAGACATTCCGTAGCCACCTCCACTTCTGACAGATGACGTATCTTTGTAAGTATAGGGTCGTCAGCTGGTGCCGTTTTTCCTTTCACAGGTGTAATCTTCAACTGAGGATCCATCTGTGTAAAGAATGAAGCCACCAAGTCATGAAAACCGTTAAACACGCTCAGCGTCACCACAAGGGCCATCGTGGCCACAGCCACTCCTACCACCGAAATGCCACTGATGACATTGATGGCGTGAGTCGACTTCTTCGAAAAGAGGTAACGACGGGCTATGTAAAACGGGAAATTCACTCTAATTTACTATTTGACGATTTACAATTTACTATTTTCTCAGTAGCTCGTCAATGCGCTCGATATAATCTAATGAATCGTCGATGAAGAAGCGCAATTCAGGAACGATGCGCATCTGATGACGGATGCGAGTACCCAACTCATAGCGTATCTGCTTCTCATTTTTCGTAATGTTCTGAATCAGTTCCTCGCCACGTTCTGACGGGAAAATGCTCAGATAAGCAGTACAGATGCTCAAGTCGGGCGAGATTTTAGCTCTCGTCACGCTGATCATCACTCCATGTAAGGAGCGCGTCTGCTCCTGGAAAATCAAACTGAGTTCCTTTTGGAGCAGACGCGCTATTTTATTCTGTCTTGTCTCCTGCATTATTTCTTACCGTCTACTTCCAGTAATTCGATCTTGAAGATAAGCATAGAGAAAGGCTTGATATCAGCACCCTGCTGACGCTCGCCGTAAGCCAGTTCCTGAGGAATGTAAACCTCCCAGATAGAACCTGCAGGCATGTGTACCAGAGCTTCTGTCCAACCCTTGATTACCTGGTTAGCACGGAAGTTAGCGGGCTCACCACGCTTGTAAGAGCTATCGAAGACCTTGCCATCAAGCGTCTTGCCCTCATAGTGAACCTTCACGAGTGAAGTATCCTTTGGCAGGGCACCAGTACCCTCTTTGATGACCTTATACTGAACGCCACCATCGAGAACCTTCACGCCCTCAGCCTTAGCGTTCTTAGCGAGGAACTCCTCACCAGCCTTCTTGTTAGGACCGAACTCCTTCTCCATGTTCTTAGCCTTGATGACACGCATCATCTCCTGAGCAACAGCCTGAGCTGAGTCAACAGTCATCAGACCACCCTTGCCAATAGTACCAGCAATAAAGCCAGCCATGAAGTTCTTCAGAGAGATAGTCTTGGTAGAATCGTCACCAAACAGCTCGTGGTTGATACCCTTTACCATCTGGTTGCTGATCTGCTGACCAATCTGGATACCAGCATAGTAAGCAGCCTTCTTCTTGTCATCACCAGCGTTTGCACCCTCGTTCAGACCTTTGATAAACTCGTCCATGTAAGTAGTGTCAACACCCAGACGACCTACGAGATAATCCTTCAGACCCTGAGTCTGAGCCATACCGATAGCATAGCTAACAGTATCTACATCGCTCTTCAGGTTAGCCTTAGGAGCACCATTGCCGCATGCAAACATCATAACGGCAGAAACAGCTGCAACAGCAGCAAATGTAAACTTTTTCATTGTTCTTTAATTATTTTATTTTGTTATTACGTTATATCGTTATTGCGACATTTTACATCACCTCGATGAGCTCTACATCGAAAATCAGTGCAGCAAATGGTGGAATAGAGCTTCCTGCACCACCCTCACCATAAGCCAGACGATAAGGGATGAAGAAACGATACTTAGCACCCTCCTGCATCAACTGCAAACCTTCTGTCCAACCTGCAATTACCTGCTGCAGTCCGAAAACTGCGGGTTCGCCACGCTGAACACTGCTGTCGAACACAGTACCATCGATGAGGAAACCCTCATAGTGACACTTCACACTGTCCTTAGCACTTGGCTTCTTACCATTACCTTCCTTCAGCACCTGATACTGCAGACCGCTGGGCAATGTAATCACGCCATCTTTCTTGGCATTCTCAGCCAGATATTTCTCGCCAGCCTCCTTATGTGCCTTGCCAGCCTCAGCACGCTGCTTGTTAATCTTCTCTTCCTGGGCAGCAAAGTACTCCTGTACAATTTGCTGAGCCTCACGGTTTGACACCTTCAACTCCTTGCCGCCAATCACGTCCTTGATGGCCTGCGCAAAGTCGTCGATATTCAGTTCTGAGGCTCCCATTTGCAACAGCTGATGACCGATGCCAAGCCCCAATGCATAACTTACTTTATCCATTCTTTTCCTATTATAAATAATGTATATATTCTAAAAACGGCGCAAAGTTACAAATAATCTGCGATTTATTAGCGATAATTCGCGAAAAATTGCTAATTTTGTGCATTCTTAATACAAAAAGCTTATGAAGAAGATTGTTGTTTTAACAGGTGCAGGCATGTCTGTGGAGAGTGGACTCAGGACTTTCCGCGATGCTGACGGACTATGGGAAGAATATCCTGTAGCCAAGGTTGCCACTCACGAAGGTTGGGAGGCTGATCCTACTTTAGTAACCAATTTCTATAATATGCTGCGCAAAAAGTGCTGGAATGTAAAGCCTAACGAAGGGCACAAGCTGGTGGCAGCATTGGAACAGAAATACGACGTTACCGTTGTGACACAGAATGTAGATAATCTGCATGAGATGGCTGGTTCTTCAAAGGTTATCCACCTGCATGGCGAACTGATGAAGGTCTGCTCCAGCAACAATCCTGACGACCCACGCTATCAGCAGTTGCTAACCCCAGAGAATTGCGAGGTGGAGCCTGGAACAAAGGCTGGCGATGGTTCTCTGCTACGCCCATTCATCGTATTCTTTGGCGAGGCTGTTCCCATGATCAGCGCTGCTGCTGAGGAATGTCAGGAGGCAGACATCTTCATCATCATCGGTACCTCGCTGAATGTCTATCCTGCAGCAGGACTCATCCACTATGTCCGTCCTGAAGTTCCTGTCTATCTTATCGACCCCAACCCTGTCAGTGCAGGAGGTCGTCAGATAGTCCAGATTCAGAAGGGCGCCTCGGAAGGCATGAAGGAACTCCAGAAACTACTGATGTAGCAGTTTCTGGTATTCCCCCTCTGTGTTCAATATACGCTCAGCCTCTTTCAGCGTCTTATCATTACGCAATCCTACTTGTACCTGACCAGCCTGATAGTAGTAGGCTGAAACGATGTCTTGTTCCAGCATCAGTTGTATCTCATCACGATGCAGGTCCAAGTCACGATTTACGTCGTGGTGATCTATCTTCTTTTTCAGTGCCTCAAATTCCTCGCGGGCTTCATCATAGTAGCCCTCAAACTTTGCAGCCTTCTCCAACTCCTCAAACTGCTTCTTGCTCAGCTGGTCGTAGGTGAATCCAGCCTTTACCACACGCTCCTTAAACTCGGCATAGTCGGCATCCGTCAGATGGAAGTCGGCTGCTGGCGCGATGGTGGGATGCTTGGCGATATAATCTACTACGTAGTTGAAGGTCACCTCCGTAGAGTCCAGTCTATTCAGATACAGGGTGATGTTAGCCATTGTGTCTGGTTTCACTTCCACATCAGGCTTAATGCCCTCCTTCATCTTGATGCCTCGGCCACTAGGCAGATAATAGCGAGAAGTAGTTAGTTTTAGATTAGCATTATAGGGCAGGTCGATGTTTGGCACTTGCACCAATCCCTTACCAAATGTTCGCGTACCTATTATTATACCACGCTTCAGGTCTTGCAGCGCGCCACTGGTAATCTCAGAAGCCGAAGCCGTTTCGCCATTTACCAGTACCACAATAGGCATCAATGTGTCTACAGGCTCCATTCTCGTCTTATACTCTGAGTTGGCACGTTTCAACTTACCTTTGGTTTCTACTATCTTCACACCCTTAGGCACCCACATATTCAGAATATCCACACATTCCGAAAGCGACCCTCCACCATTTCCACGCAGGTCCAGCACCAACTTCTGAGCCCCCTGCTTCTTCAAATCAAGGAAAGCCAGTCGCATAGCTTTAGCAGGTTCGCCAGTAAAGGTGTTCAGATTGATATATCCTACGCCATTGGGACGCATTCCATACCATGTAATCTCAGGCATCTTGATGCTCTCGCGCTTAATCTTGAAGCTCATCTTCTTACCCGTAGAAGGACGCTGAATCTTCAACATAAACGTTGTTCCAGCCTCACCACGCAGATGACTGCTTACATAGCCTACCTCCTTGTCAGTCATCACTGTATCGTCTATCTGCAGAATGATATCACCCTTCTTCAGTCCTGCCTTAGCAGCAGGCATACCAGCGTAAGGCTCTTCTATCACAATGCGTTTCAACTGCTGATGATAACGAATCAGTGCTCCAATACCAGCATACTTACCCGTCAGCATCTGCTTCAACTCCTTCTGCTTCTCCTCAGGATAATACTCTGTATATGGATCCAGACTGCGCAACATAGCATTGATACCTGTACCCACCACCTTGTTAGCGTCGAGCGTATCAACGTACATCATATCCAGGTTCTTGTACAGCGCGTTGAATATCTCGAGGTTCTTAGCCACCTCCAAGTGATGGTTTTTCACGTCCTGAGCCGATGCTGTCAGCGACAGCAAGCACACCATTATCTGTATTAAAACACTTCTTTTCATCTTCTATATATCTTAATTTGGGGGCAAAATTACAAAAAAATACCCATTCAGTGAATTTTTTCTCTAAAAAGTTTGCAGGATTCGAAAAAACGTATTACCTTTGCACCCGCAATCGAAAGAAAGCAACCTGCTTCAGTAGCTCAGTTGGTTAGAGCACCTGACTGTTAATCAGGGGGTCGTTGGTTCAAGCCCATCCTGAAGCGCCAAGAAAATCAAGGAGTTAGCACATTGCTGACTCCTTTTTCTTTTGTAAAAAGAAAAAAACTCTTAAAAAGTTTGTTCATTTCGCAGAAAAGCCTTACTTTTGCAGCGCATAGTGTGCAGAACCCTACTCTTAACCATAGAATTGGTGGACGCACAAAGACGCTAGAAGACATAACATTTATACTTAATTTATAAACTAAAACAAAATGCGTATGAAGAAAATTTTTACTCTGATTGGTGTGGCTCTTATGGTCATCAGTACTAATGCGCAAAGCTGGAACTTCTCTACATGGGAGGCTAAAACGTTTGCTAAAGGTAGTACAGAAACCATAGATGGTCTTACTGTTAACCCTTCTGAGAAAGACATCGTTATTGATGGCAACAACAAAACAGTAGATGGCGTTAAGTACACACAACGTCTAAAATTTGGTGGTTCTGGTTCTCCCACTACTCAGAACATTAGTTTTGATGTCTCAGGAGCAGGAACACTTAAGGTTATTGTTACTTCATCATCAGGTTCTGAAGATCGTAAGTTTGGTGTTGCCCTTGAAGGTACTGAAATTGCAGAAAAAGATGCTAAAGGTGGCGCAGTTGAAGCTGTTACCGTAAATATCACAGGAGCAGGAAAAGTTGCCATCTATGGCAAAGGTGGCGTAAACCTCTACCTCGTTGAATTCACAGCTGGTGGGGGTAGCGGCGGTAGTGCTACTGGTGAGACAGAATCATACCTAGCTGTAAAAGAAGATGGTTCTGCTGCTTCAACAGAGTTTGCAAATCCGACAGCTTCTGGAACTGATTTAATTGTTAATGTTGCAACAGCCAACGTTACTCTTAAGGCTGTTGCCAGTAAAACCCCTGCACGTTCGCAAACAGCAGGTATGACAGAAGAAACTTGGGACAAGTGGAATGATGCTAACTGGGATGGACCTAAGAAACAAAATGACATACAATTCTACTGGATGCAAGGTTCTGGTAATCCATATATTTCTTTCCAAAGCAAAACCATTATTAATAATGATGAACCTACAGGAGACTACGATCCAGATTATACCTACTATCAGCCCGATGGTTCTATGGGATTACCTAAGAGTGGTGAATATATCGAAGTTACAGCTAAGGTAGATGGTATGTTTAAAATCGGTTTCTGGGCAAACAAAGGCGGTAGCCGAAAGCTCTACCTTATAGACAAAGAAACTAAAAAGGCTCTAACTTGGGATGCTGACGAAACAAAAACTCAATACAAAGTTGAAGGTTATGTTAACGGTTGGGACGAAGAATGGGTAGAAACTGAAGGTGAAACTAAAGTAAAGAAAGCCAAGAAGCGTTTCATCCCCTATATGCAAGTTAACAACTATGTACTTGGAGACCCTGCCGCAGTAAATGATAAGGTTTTGGATGCTGAATTTAATCCTACAACAAAAGTTGTTGACCAGGTTAACAATGCTGTTAAATTTGGTTGGTTTGTTTTTGATGCCAAAGCAAATAAGACTTATATGATTTTCGGTAGCGATTGGCAGTTTGGTTTCCAAGGCTATCAATTCACTCCTGGTGCAAGCATCAGTGGCTATACTCCTACAGATCCCACAGGTGTAGAGGCTATCACCACAAAGAGCAACACTTGGAATGCAAATGCTCCTATGTACAACCTCTCTGGCCAGAAGGTTGACAAGAGTTATAAGGGTATCGTTATCCAGAACGGTCGCAAGTTTGTGAATAAGTAAGCGTAGAGCAAGTTTACTTGCTATGCCGAACGTGAACAAACTCGAAAGAAGTTCAAGTTCTTTAATAAGTAATCACACCTTATTATAATAATTATGAAGCGAGGTTGCCAGCATAAGCAGCCTCGCTTTTTTCATTGAAAAGTTTGGAGGATAGGAGGGATTTGCGTAAATTTGCAAGATAAAAACGATAAGATGAAAAGAATAATCCTTTCTGCCCTGCTGATGCTGATGACACACTGCGTGTGGGCTCAGCATTTTAACGACTATTTCGAGGATCGCACCCTCCGGATAGACTATACTTTCTGTGGAAACAACGAGCAACAACAGATTTATGTAGATGAATTGGTGGCTCTACCCAAATGGTATGGCAAGCACCAGCGTTTGGCTGAGGTGCCCCTGAAGGGAAGTGGGCAGATGATAGTCAAGGACAAGGCGAGTGGCAAGGTGATTTATCGCCACAGTTTCTCCAGTCTCTTTCAGGAATGGCTTGCCACAGAGGAATCGAAGCATACGCAGAAGTCGTTTGAGAACGTGTTTCTGATGCCCTTCCCCAAGCAGCCTATAGAGATTACCATTGAGTTGCGCGACTATCACGAACATGTGATTGCCACCATGACGCATAGCGTAGACCCAAAGGACATACTAATTCGCAAGGCTGGCGAGCAAATGGTAACTCCCTACGTTACCCTGCAACAAGCCTCAGACACCACCCGTTGCATTCATGTGGCCTATGTGGCTGAGGGATATCAGCAACACGAGATGGACGTATTCCTCAACGATTGCAAGGTGGCGATGAAGGCACTCTTCCAGCACGAACCCTTCAAACAGATGCAGAACCGTTTTAACATGGTGGCTGTGATGTCGCCCTCTGCAGAGAGTGGCACCAGTGAACCATCGAAGGGTATCTGGAGAAACACTGCATTGGGCTCGCACTTCGACACCTTTTATAGTAATCGCTATCTGACAACCCTGCATCTGAAGAAGTTGCACGATGTATTGGCAGGCACGCCCTACGAGCATATCATCATTCTGGTGAACACCAATCACTACGGAGGTGGAGGCATCTACAATTCCTACAACTTGAGCTATACCCATGGAGAATGGTTCCAACCTGTGGTGGTTCATGAATTTGGCCATAGCTTTGGAGGCCTGGGCGACGAATATCCCTATGGCGACAGCGACCCCATGTACTTTGCTGACACAGAGCCCTGGGAACCCAACCTGACTACCAAGCACGATTTCAAGGGCAAATGGGATAATCTGGTAAAGGAAGGCAAAGCAGGCCTTGTAGAAGGTGGAGGCTATCTTTCGAAAGGTGTATGGCGAGGCTTTGAGAATTGCAGGATGCGCACCAACAAGGAGCCTGAGTTCTGTCTGGTCTGCAAGCAGGCCCTAATCCGCATGATTGACTTTTATACCAAATAAAAAAGCTCAAAAAGTTTGGCTTTTTACTCACTTATTCGTACCTTTGCACGTATGAAAGAAACGAAATGGTGCGAGAACGTTATCCTTGTCGACGCAGACTACGTCGACAAGGTTGCGTTTGACCTGATAGTCAACTTCGAACGCATGATTGGCAGGCAGATTCCCAAGGCGGATATGGCCCAGTGGATGGAATGCGTGGCGCTGGATGGAGGGAATAAATCAAATGATTCGCAAACACAGGTAGTCTTGTTGCACAAGAACGCGAAAATGGACAATTTCAATCCTGGCGACTTTGCAGAACTGGATGGGAAAGCGTTCAGCGGACCTGTAGGCGAATTCTTAATCAGTTGCGTCAAGGTGGAAGACCTGACCACGATGGACGATCTGTTCATTGATTCCATGCAGGTTATCAGCAATGCAGCGGAGGTGAAACGAATGGTAGTGGTGCCTGACGCAGAGCATATATATAATAAGGTTCGCGAAGGATTGAAACATGCTGACGACGAGAAGCACATCACAGTACTCTCGATGCAACCCATGCAGGGAGGAAACTTCAAGCAAGAGATACTGGGCTACTCGCTGATGGCAGCATTGGGCATCAAAGCAGACGAAATCAATTGTAAATAACTAAATAGCTAAATAAATTGAAAATATGAGTAGGGTTTTAATGATTGGCGCTGGTGGCGTCGCTACAGTAGCAGCATTCAAGATTGCTCAGAATGCTGACGTGTTTACAGAGTTTATGATTGCAAGTCGCAGAAAGGCGAAGTGCGACAAGATAGTAGAGGATATCCACAAGGCAGGTTATCAGCTGGATATCAAAACCGCTCAGGTTGATGCAGACGATGTGGAGCAGTTGAAGGCACTGTTCAGCGACTACAAGCCCGAGTTGGTTATCAACTTGGCCCTGCCCTATCAGGACCTGACCATTATGGATGCTTGTCTGGCTTGCGGATGCAACTACTTGGATACTGCCAACTACGAACCTAAGGACGAGGCTCACTTTGAGTATTCATGGCAATGGGCTTATCGCGAGCGTTTCGAGAAAGCAGGCCTGACGGCTATCTTGGGTTGTGGTTTTGACCCAGGCGTAACTTCAATCTATACAGCCTATGCTGCTAAGCATCACTTCAAGGAGATTCAGTATCTGGATATCGTTGACTGTAACGCTGGCGACCACCACAAGGCTTTCGCCACCAATTTCAATCCAGAGATTAACATCCGCGAGATTACCCAGAAGGGTTTGTATTGGGAAGATGGCAAGTGGGTTGAGACTGAGCCACTGGAGATTCATAAGGACCTGACTTATCCTGAGATTGGTCCTCGCGACAGCTATCTATTGCATCATGAGGAGATTGAGAGTCTGGTTATCAACTACCCCACCATCAAGCGTGCTCGCTTCTGGATGACCTTCGGCCAGCAGTATCTGAAGCACCTGGAGGTAATTCAGAACATTGGCATGAGTCGTATCGACGAGGTGGAGTACGAGGCTCCATTGGCAGATGGCAGTGGCGTAGCTAAGGTGAAGATTGTTCCCCTGCAGTTCCTGAAAGCCGTATTGCCTAACCCACAGGATTTGGGCGAGAACTACGAGGGCCAGACCTCTATTGGCTGTCGCATTCGTGGTATTGGCAACGATGGCAAGGAACACACCTATTATGTATATAACAACTGCTCACACCGTGCTGCCTACGAGGAGACAGGCATGCAGGGCGTCAGCTATACCACAGGTGTACCAGCCATGATTGGTGCCATGATGTTCTGCAAGGGACTTTGGAACACCCCAGGCGTTCACAACGTAGAAGAGTTCGATCCCGATCCATTCATGGAGCAGCTGAACAAGCAGGGTTTACCTTGGCACGAAATCCACGATGGAGACTTGGAACTCTAAATTGTAAACAATCAAATAAATAGTAAATTGTAAAATTGTAAATTGACAATATGGCAAAGAAAGAAACTGAGGGCGAAGCTCTCACCCCACAACAGGAGAAAATGAAAGCCTTGCAGGCTGCTATGTCGAAGATTGAGAAAGACTTTGGCAAGGGCAGCATCATGAAACTGGGCGATGAGAAAGTAGAAAATGTTGAGGTAATACCTACGGGTTCTATCTCACTAAACGCTGCATTGGGCGTTGGTGGATATCCCAAAGGACGCATCATCGAGATTTATGGTCCTGAATCTTCTGGTAAGACAACACTGGCTATTCACGCCATTGCTGAGTGTCAGAAAGCAGGCGGAATCGCTGCATTTATCGATGCTGAGCACGCCTTCGACCGTTTCTATGCAGAGAAGTTGGGCGTAGATATCGCCAACCTTTATATCTCTCAGCCAGACAATGGTGAGCAGGCTCTGGAGATTGCAGACCAGCTGATTCGCTCATCAGCAGTAGATATTCTGGTTGTTGACTCAGTAGCTGCATTGACTCCCAAGAAGGAGATTGAAGGCGACATGGGCGATTCAGCCGTTGGTTTGCATGCTCGTCTGATGAGTCAGGCACTGCGCAAACTAACAGGAACGATTGCCAAGACCAACACCACCTGCATCTTCATCAACCAGTTGCGCGAGAAGATTGGCGTCATGTTTGGCAATCCTGAGACGACAACGGGTGGTAACGCCCTGAAGTTCTATGCCTCTGTACGTCTAGACATCCGCAAGGTGACAGCCATTAAGGATGGCGACAACATCATTGGTAACCAAGTACGTGTGAAGGTGGTGAAGAACAAGGTTGCTCCTCCCTTCCGCAAGGCTGAGTTTGAGATCACCTTTGGCGAAGGCATCTCGAAGGTGGGCGAAATCGTTGACCTGAGTGTTGAATACAACATCATCAAGAAAAGCGGTTCTTGGTTCAGCTATGGCGATACAAAACTAGGCCAAGGTCGTGATGCCGTAAAGGAGATGCTAAAAGACAACCCAGAACTCTGCGAAGAGCTGGAGGCCAAGATTATGGAGGCCATCACAGAGAAGTAAAAAGTAAAGAGCAAGAGTAAAGAGTAAGGGAGTGAATAAAATCACTCCCCTATTTTTTTATTCTTCTATTGGCGAACCCGTTTCCATCGTACCACCCCAAATACCACCTACATTTTTCTTCTGGACTTTCTTCTTGGTAGTTTCTTTCGGAGTTGTATCAACTGGAGTTGTATTCTTCTTAGCTCCCTTCTTGATAGTCTTCTTTTTCTGGGCAGCAGGCAGATCCTCATTAACATCACCCAGACGAGCTTTAGCTTCCATTACAGTGCCCTGCTCGTTGAAAATCACGTCAAGTACAACACCGTTTGAACGAGCATAAAGCCATACGTGCAAGTGATCGTCACTTTCAATCTTTCTGGAAGCCTCACCAACAGCCATCTCTACCTCATCCTTTGTCATGCCTCGAATAACACGACCCTCACGGATGGCAGCACGTGTCTCCTTGCTGGTGCTACGAGCCTCACCCTCACCCATCGCAAAGAGATAACCAAAGAAATCTTCCTTGACAGTTGCACTATCTTCACCCTCATTGACCTGATTAAAGTATACATCTTTATAATAGATACGACGACTCTCAGTCTCACGTAGGGTCAGGGTAAAGTAATTGTTCTTCATAGGCTTGATTTCATCAATTACGAAACCAGTAAAGCGAGGCACTCTGATGTCGCGAACCTTACCAGAGCCCTTACTACTCATGCTGGTAGCCACCTTCGTATGTACGGTAGCATTCAGGTAATCCCTGACGTCAGCAGATACTGCCATATTGTCATCAGTGAATTCAAAAGAGTTCTTGAACAGGAATCTCTCATTGTCATCTAAAGCAAGTTCATCATCGCGCATACCACAATTCGTCTTACTCATGGCCACATTCTGATAGAACTGCTCGCCATTCTCGTCCTCTACCACGATCTTCACAGGGAATGAACGAGTGCCCACGCCAATGGCTCTTACTTCTACCACCTTATTCTTATCAATAGTAACATCACGATAGCCATCACCATCATATTCTGTATCTACACGGAAATTCTGCGTACGAGTCAGCAATGTCTTGCCAACAAGCAACTCGCGAGCCTTGTCCACATCACCCAGATAGGCCAGTGTTGGAACACCCATCTTGCCATAGCAATATTCGTCAAATGTTCCGTTGGGCAATTCATAGTAATAGTCGCGGTTCTCATCTTCACATAGGAAGTTGATATGAACCCTGCCATTAGGCATATCCTCATGACCTTTATAGATCATGATCTTGTGGCGCAACATACCATTGTTCACCCCTTTATCATTCGTGGCATCACGGAAGGTGGTTACTAACAGGTCATACTTCTCAGGAATCACCATGAAGCGCATGCCTTCCTTCCAGTCGCACATGCTATAGAAACGGAAATTCCTGCCCATAAAGTCAGTAGCTTCATTCTCATCCTCCAAGGCAGCAGCATCCTCCTTAGCCTTCTTTACGGTCTTCTTCACACCCTTGGTCTTTACAATATAAGGACTATCTTGCGCTGTAGCAGTCAGCAGAGCAAAGGCAAGTCCTGCCAATAAAACCATTCTTTTCATGCAATGCAGTTTTTACTATTGATTCAATAATGTGCTGCAAAGATAAGCTTTTTTTTTCATACTTATGCCAAAATGTCATCATAATATTGGAAAAAATATGTTTTGGCACATGCTTTGCTGTTTATCAGTCGACAATTTTTGAATATTAACAATTAAAAAATATAGAATTATGGGAAAGATTATTGGAATCGATTTAGGAACAACTAACAGCTGCGTTGCCGTATTTGAGGGCAACGAGCCAGTAGTTATCGCTAACAGCGAAGGCAAGCGCACCACGCCTTCTGTGGTGGGCTTCGTGGAAAACGGTGAGCGTAAGATTGGTGACCCTGCCAAGCGTCAGGCTATCACCAACCCAAAGAATACCGTTTACTCTATCAAGCGTTTCATGGGTGAGAACTGGCAGCAGACCGAGAAGGAAATCTCGCGCGTACCTTATACTGTTGTCAACGAGGGAGGCTATCCTCGTGTAGACATCGATGGACGTAAGTACACTCCACAGGAGATTTCTGCTATGGTACTGCAGAAGATGAAGAAGACTGCTGAGGACTATCTGGGTCAGGAGGTAACCGATGCCGTTATCACTGTACCTGCTTACTTCTCAGACTCACAGCGTCAGGCTACGAAGGAGGCTGGTCAGATTGCAGGTCTTAATGTACGTCGTATCGTCAACGAGCCTACAGCTGCCGCTTTGGCATATGGTGTTGACAAGGCTAACAAGGATATGAAGATTGCAGTATTCGACCTCGGTGGTGGTACGTTCGATATCTCTATCCTGGAGTTTGGTGGTGGTGTATTCGAGGTACTTTCTACCAATGGTGATACGCACCTGGGCGGTGACGACTTCGACCAGGTTATCATCGACTGGCTGGTACAGGAGTTCAAGAACGACGAGGGTGCCGACCTGAAGAGTGACCCAATGGCTATGCAGCGTCTGAAGGAGGCTGCTGAGAAGGCTAAGATTGAACTGTCTTCAAGCACAAGTACTGAGATTAACCTGCCTTACATCATGCCCGTTGGTGGTGTGCCCAAGCACTTGGTAAAGACACTCACTCGTGCAAAGTTCGAGCAGTTGGCTCACGGACTCATCCAGGCTTGTCTGGCTCCTTGTCAGAAGGCTATGGCTGATGCCAAACTGAATACTGCTGATATTGACGAGGTAATCCTCGTAGGTGGTTCAAGCCGTATCCCTGCTGTACAGGAACTCGTAAAGAACTACTTCGGCAAGGAGCCTTCAAAGGGTGTTAACCCTGACGAGGTGGTAGCCGTTGGTGCTTCTATCCAGGGTGCTATCCTGAACAAGGAAGGTGGCGTAGGCGACATCGTATTGCTCGATGTTACTCCGCTGACACTGGGTATCGAGACCATGGGTGGTGTCATGACCAAGCTGATTGAGGCTAACACAACCATCCCTTGCAAGAAGAGCGAGGTATTCTCTACCGCAGCTGACAATCAGACAGAGGTAACTATCCGCGTACTGCAGGGTGAGCGTCCTATGGCTAACCAAAATAAGCAGCTGGGTATCTTCAACCTGACAGGTATTGCTCCTGCACGTCGTGGTATTCCTCAGATTGAGGTAACCTTCGACATCGATGCCAACGGTATCCTCAAGGTTTCTGCCAAGGATAAGGCTACTGGTAAGGAGCAGGCTATCCGCATTGAGGCTTCATCAGGTCTGTCACAGGATGAAATCAACCGCATGAAGGCTGAGGCTGAGGCTAATGCAGAGGCTGATAAGAAGGAGCGTGAGCGTGTTGACAAGATGAATCAGGCAGACTCCATGATCTTCCAGACTGAGAATCAGTTGAAGGAGATTGGCGATAAGATTCCTGCTCAGCACAAGCCCGCTATCGAACAGGCTCTCCAGCAGCTGAAGGATGCTCATAAGGCTGGCGATATCGCTGCTATCGACAACGCCATCAACGCCCTTAATGCTGCTTGGCAGACTGCCTCACAGCAGATGTATCAGGGCGCCCAGGGTGCTCAGGCTGGTCCTCAAGATAATCCTTTTGCTGGTCAACAGCAGACTCAGCAGGAGGCTCCAAAGGATGAGAACATCCAGGATGCCGACTTCGAGGAGGTCAAGTAAGTCATTGACTTACAATCATATAGCAAGAGGTGCAGACGTTGAATCTGCACCTCTTTTTTTATTTTATTGCTACCCAAACCTTATGCGAATGGCTACCGCGAGTGGTGATACCTGAATCAGCATCAGCCACCAGCCGCTTGAGATCATTCGAAGCTGCTGATCTCGACTGCTCAGTAGCCAAAGCATAGTCGGTAAGAGTCATGTATCCATACGCGCAGATGATGGCTTTTGCCTTTTCCAGACGCTCTTCACGACTGTACTTGCACTTCCTGGGAACGACAACATCTGTACTGACGCGGTCGAAAGAAGCCACTTTGTTCATCTCCTTCAGCAACTCCGCATCAGGTTTGAAATTGATGCCTTTGATGCACACATGCCTGTATTTCGTTTTGGGACCCTCGCCATCTTGCTTCTGTGAAATGTCTTTTTCCGAAGGTGTAGACGTGTCGAACCCTAAGGACAAAGAGAATACGCCCAGTCCGTCGATCTTGATACTGTGTCCCAAAGGCATCCAACTCTGCATGGTCGATACCAGTGCATCGAAGACAGCTCGGATCAGTCCGTCGCTGATGCTTCCTGCGTAGGTACGCATGTGTTTGATAACAGTCTCATAGTCGTGCAGCGAGTAGGTCTGCATCTTTGGAAATACCAATTTTTTGCCCTCACTCATCTCCTCTGGAAGTTCCTGTAATACGAAATTTGCCATTTTTTATTCTATTATTTATGATTATTCTACTTATTATTCTTTTCTATTCTATATATTTTATGTTCATGCGCCGTAAACTTATGTTCACCGCCCTTGTACTTATGTTCACCGACGTTAAACTTATGTTCACAGGCCGTAAACATAACTTTTCACGTTGCAAAGATACATTTTTCTTTTGATTTCAGCAAATAATACTGCTGAAATTCATCCAGAAGATAAGGAACAAGTTGAGGAATTAGATAGAAATCATGCAGACCTGTGGTGGTCTGCACGAATTATAATGATCGACAGAGTTTCCTGAAATCCGACTCCTTGCCGTAACACACCAGCACGTCGCTAGCTTCCATTATCAGATTGTTTTCTGTGGTGTTGACAACGATGGAGTTGTTATACTCGATGCCTGTGAAGTTCAGCACCCTTTCGCTTTTCCTAATGGCGATGATTTTCAAACGAAAGTTCTCGTAGAGATGAAGCTCATTGGCGCGGAGTCCGACGAATTTCTCAGGAATATGGAATTTATAGACGCAATACGTGTCATCTACACGAAAGAGATCGGTCTTCACCCCCAACTCCATCTGACGCACCAGCGAACGGGCTGCACGCTCTTCAGGAATCAATATCTTCTCGATATCAAACGCCTGTAGGATGCTCTTGTGCACATAGTCGTTGGCACGTGCATAGATGTGTTCCACTCCTAGTTTCTTCAATAGCGCCACGACGCGGACGGAGGCCCCCAGATTACTGCCAATTGCCACTATGGTCACGTCGACTTTCTTTAATGGCAGCACGTTAAGGGCCAGTTCGTCACAGGCATCAATCTGAAACGCGGCATCACAGATGTCTTTTACTCTCTCTACACGGCTGGCGTCGCTGTCAGCGGCTATGACCTCATGGCCCAGGGCAGACATTTCGTCTGCCAGTACTCTGCCGTAGGTTCCTAATCCGATAATAATACACTTCATGATATGGTAATATTGTCTTGAGGTAATTTATAATTCTGGTTCTTATACTGTTTCAATAGTCCCTGTGCCAACGTTACCACGCCCACACGACCAATGAACATCAGCAGCACTATCAGTATTTTGCTGGTATCATGCATTTCAGAAGTAATGCCTAATGATGAGCCTACCGTTCCGAAGGCTGATACACACTCGAAGACGATGGCTTTCAAGGGCAATTGCGGATCGCTAAGAGTAACGAAGAATACGAAGAAAGCCAGCACGATGATGCTGGTGATGACTGCCGCATTGGCACGACGGATGGAGTCGGTGGACAGTTCACGTCCTGCAAATTCCACACGTGTGGTGCCACGAAGGATGGAGCGGATGTTGAGGATGGCTACTGCAAAGGCGTTGACCTTCACGCCACCAGCCGTTGACTGAGACGCACCACCTATCCACATCAGTATCGTATAGATAAAGACGGACTGGATGCACATACTGTTCAGATTCACACTGATAAAACCTGCCGTACGAGGACTGACGGCATTGAAAAATGCCTGAACCAGTTTTTCATGTATCCGCATACCACCAAACGTATTGTCCCACTCAAAATAAGCAATAAGTACTGTACCAAGCACTATCAGTACAGCAGTAGTTCGCAGCACTATCTTTGTGTTCAGGTCGAACAGGTTTGGAATGCTAAGACTGGCATAGTGCTGCCCTCTTATCCACTTCCATACTACTTTCACATGTTTAAGTACTGCACCCTTCAAGTTTACCAACACAGGATAGCCTATACCTCCTAATATTATCAGGAGCGCAAGAATGACGTACAGCCAGCAGTGGCCCGTCATCAGAACGTGGGCACCCACACCCTCCTGATAGTTGGAGAAGCCAGCATTACAGAATGCCGATACGGAATGGAACACGCTGAAGAACAACTCATGGCGAACGTCCAAACCTATGGTGTCGTGTATGTTTAAAAAGATGCCCACCGCACCTGCAAGTTCCAGAAATGCGGTGAAGCCAAAGATATTAAGCAAAGTAGACCATAGCGAGGCCAGCGACTTAGAGCTCACCATGTCTTGCACCTGCATCTGGTTGTAGATGCTCGTGTTTCCCATGAAGAAGAGGGCGAAGAAACTGGTGATGGTCATCACGCCCAGTCCTCCCACCTGGATAAGCAACATGACCACCAATTGTCCTAAACAGGTAAACGTACTGGGCACGTCAATGGTAGTGAGACCTGTCACACAAACAGCACTGGTAGCCGTGAACAGCGAATCAATCCAAGAGAGGTGGACTTCTGGTTGGACACAACGGGGCATCAGTAGTACACCTGAGCCCACTAAGATGATGAACATGAAACTGACAGCCATCATCAGGGCTGGATTAGATTTTTTTCCTAGCGAGGTAATGACCGCGTCGGAAAGTTCAATGACAGAAATCAGGAACAGCACCAACAGATGAAACGTCCTGTTGCCCAATATCCTCATCACACCGATACTGTCGTCAATAGCAAAGAATTCAATAAAAATAGGAATCAGTGTCAGCGTCAATAGCCCATTGATAGTCCATCCCAAGAAATTATATGCTGTTTTTCTTCGTCCACGTTTAGTCAGAAGCAGATGACTGACACGCTCTATCAGAAACATGTTCCATGCCCAGAAATAGACAAGGTTTAACTCATTTACCAGTTCTTCCGACAAATCAAAGCCAAATTCCAGGATGGCACCTACAAATATACACAGGGCAGCAACGTCAGCCATAAAGGAAAACACCTTTAAGGCCATGTTGATACACGGTGCCACATACTTCTTATGATAGAGAGTATAATGCCTAGGCCATGATTTCTTCATATTGTTGATATCTATAGTTTGACGGCAAAGATACAAAAAATATTTTAAATGCTATACTTTATCATGGATTTATTATAGATAATCCTATAGAAAAAGGTATAATCGTCAATGATGACTTTTGTCATTGTTATGCGTCTTTATAATAAATAATGTATACGAATCAAAAATAATAGAGACTTATGAATAATAGCCAGTATCGCGGCGTGGTGGTGCCAATGGTTACCCCCGTCACTCAGGATGGACGACTGGACACTGAGGCCGTTCAGCGTATCATTGATTTCTTTGCACAGAATAAAGTATCGCCCCTGCTGATGGGAACCACAGGTGAGGGCAACAGCGTTAGCCAGGCTGACGGACAGTTGTTTGTGGAAACGGCTGTCAAAGCTGCCAACGGACGTATTCTGATTTATGCAGGTCTGACGGGCAACTGCTTCGCTGAGCAGGTGCGCCAAGCTGAGATTTACACGGCATTGGGTGCAGATGTCATTGTGGCAACATTGCCCACCTACTATGCACTGACCCCAGACCAGATGTACGAGTATTACAAGACACTGGCAGATTGCATCACAGGTCCGCTGATGCTCTATAACATCTTGGCAACCACCCACATGTCTATTCCTGTGGATATCATCAAGAAATTGGCTGATCATCCCAACATCGTGGGACTGAAGGATTCAGAGCGCGACTTGGAGCGTATGGCCCAGTGTATTGAGATCACCAAGACACATGATGACTTCGCTTACTTCTGCGGATGGGCAGCACAGTCGGCTCACTCTCTGGAACTGGGTGGCAACGGCATTGTGCCCTCTACGGGCAACTTCGTGCCTGAGATGTTCCAGCAATTATTCGATGCTGCTGTGGCTGGCGATATGGCAACAGCCAACCGTTTGCAGGATGAGACTAACGAGATTGCGAAGATATACCAAAAAGACCGTACCCTCGGACAGAGCCTTACAGCGTTGAAGGTGATGATGCAGACCAAGGGACTTTGTGAGCCATGGATGTTGATGCCACTGACCAGACTTAGCGCTGCCGAAGAGCAAGCCATCAAGGATCAGCTTTAAGTCTACAACGAACAAACGTTTCACACCATGCACATCATAGACTATATCATCGTCATTTTGTCGATAGCCGCTGCTATCGTCGTGGGCATGTACTTTGCCCACAAGCAGAAGGACACGTCGCAATACTTTGCAGGAGGCGGAAAAATTCCTGCCTGGGCAGTGGGCATCTCGATTTTCGCCACACTGATTTCGAGTGTGACGTTTCTTGCCTACCCTGGCGCCGCCTATGCAGGCAACTGGATTCTGTTGGTGCAGGGACTGATGGTGCCCATCGTACTGCTGGCTCTTATTGGTATTATCGTTCCCTTGTTCCGTAAGGTTATCCGATTGAGCACGTACGAATATTTCGAGCGCCGTTTCGGACTCTTTGCCCGTCTGTATAGCTCGTTTGCCTTTACCCTAGGCCATTTCTCCAAGGCAGGAACGGTATTCTTCCTTGTCTCAATGGCATTGGCGACATTCCTCAACATCAATATCTATAGCATCGTGATTGTGTTGGGCATCACCATCATTATCCTGACACTGTTTGGTGGTATGGAGGCTATTGTCTGGATGGACGTAGCACAGGGATTCCTCCTCATTGGTGGCGGCATTATCTGCATCGGCATCCTACTGTTCGGCATTGATGGTGGTCCTGCAGAAACCTTCCGTATTGCCTCAGAATACAGCAAGATTAGCTTTGGACCCTACGACTGGGACTTGACACAACTGACGTTTATCGTGATGGTGCTCAACGGTATCTTCTATGCCTTGCAGAAGTATGGTACCGACCAGACCATCGTACAGCGTTATCTGGCTGCCAAAAACGACCACGAGGCCAAGAAGGCAGCCTACATCGGTGTGCTGATGAGTGTTCCCATCTGGGCACTGTTCATGTTCATTGGCACAGCCCTGTTTGCCTATTATCATGCTCAAGGTGCCCCCTTGTTGCCTGAAGGAATCAAAGCCGACGAGGTATTCCCCTACTTCATCGCCCATGAATTGCCCGTCGGCATTCGCGGACTCATCATTGCAGCCTTGGCAGCAGCAGCTATCTCGTCGTTGGACTCAGACCTGAACTGCCTCTCTGCCATTGCCGTACAGGATTACTACAAGCGTTTCCGCAAAGAGGCTACCGACCAACAACAGTTGCGCTTTGGCAAATGGATGGTGGTTTTGGCTGGCATTGGAGCCATTGGTGTGGCTTGCCTTTATATTTTCTGGGGAGGCGAAGGTGTGCTAGGTGCCCTGTTCTCACTCTATGCCATCTTCTCTGCAGGCATCGTGGGCATCTTTATTCTCGGTCTGTTCAGTCGTCGTGCCAACAAGCAGGGCCTCTACATCGGCATTGCGGCAGCTGTACTCTATACCGCCTATGCTGTTCTGACCTCCACAAAGGTTGACATTCATGGAACTGGAATCAAGGAAACATTGCTCGACTTGGGCGACTGGAACTTTACCCACCATAAATATATGTTAGGTGTATATAGCCATCTCATCGTCCTTGTGGTAGGCTATGTAGCCAGCTACTTCTTCAAGACCCCGCTGGCTGACAAGGAGTTAACGATTTACGGATATTTAGAAGATAAGAAAAAAGCACAATAAGGATATGAAACAAATAACACTTTTGCAGCCGCAGAAAATTGTGTTTGGCACAGGCTGCATCCAGACATTAGTAGAAGATTACAAGAAAATGGGACTCCAGCGCCTCTTCGTACTGACAGCCCCCCCTATCCGTCCACTCATAGAAGACACACTGGCAGAACTGAAAAGTGCTGGCGTCAACATTGAGGTATTCCAGGACATTGTGGCAGAGCCTACCGTCAACGATTTCAAGAAGATTTTGGAGGTGGCTCGACAATTCAAGGCTGACAGTGTAGTTGGCGTAGGAGGTGGTTCCGTACTCGATGTGACGAAGTTGATTGCAGCCTTTATCAATAGTGACCAGCAAGTGGAGGACTGCTTTGGAACAGGATTCATCAAGCAGAAAGGACTCTGGTTTGCCTGTCTGCCCACCACAGCTGGAACGGGTTCTGAGGTGTCGCCTAATGCAATCTTGTTGGACGAACGCGACCATCTGAAGAAGGGCATCGTGTCGTCTTTCCTCATCGCCGACGTGGCTTATGTTGACCCCAAACTGACGTGGACTGTTCCTGCCAAGGTGACAGCAGATACGGGTATGGATGCTCTGACGCATTGTATTGAAGCTTATACCAACAAGTTTGCACATCCCTCTGTGGATATCTATGCCCTGCAAGGCATCCGTCTGATTGCAGCTAATTTGGAGAAAGCCGTGAAGAACGGACAAGACCAGGAGGCTCGCGAGGCATTAGCCTTTGGTTCACTCTATGGCGGACTCTGCCTGGGTCCAGTCAATACGGCAGCTGTTCATGCACTGAGCTATCCGTTGGGGGGCGAGTTCCACATTCCCCATGGACTGTCGAATGCCATACTCTTGCCCAGCGTCATGAAATTCAATATGCCCGCTAACATCAAGCGCCATGCTGAGGTAGCTATTGCCTTAGGATGTCAGCCAGGTAAGAATGACGAAGAAACCGCCCAGCGTGGTGTAGATTTCATCTATCAATTGGCTGATGCTGTCGGCATTCCCAAGAAGTTGACCGACTTAGGCATTCCCCAGACAGCTGTCGATGGTATGGCCAAAGCCGCTATGCAGGTACAGCGTCTGCTGAAGAACAATCCGAGAGAAGTAACTGAGCAAGATGCTCGCGATATTTACAATAGCCTTTATTAATATGAAACCAATATTAGCTATCACAATGGGCGACCCTGCAGGCATTGGTCCTGAGATTACCGTTCGCGCCCTAAACAGAAAAGAGACTTACGAAAAATGTCGCCCCATCGTTACTGGCGATGCGGCCATCATGCAGGAGGCCGTAAAGTTGCTAGGATTTGACCTAAAGATTAATGCTGTTCAAAACGTGAAAGAGGCCAAATTTGAGTTTGGCACCATTGATGTACTCGACTTGAAATGCGTCGATCTTTCAACCTTTGAGTTTGGCAAAGTTCAGGCTCAATGTGGCAACGCTGCTTTCCAATACATTAAGAAAGCCATCGAACTGGCTATGGCTAACGAGGTAGATGGCACCGTTACGGCTCCTTTGAACAAGGAGGCACTGAACCTGGCTGGTCACCATTACGACGGACATACAGAGATCTATGCCACCTTCACCAACACCAAGAAGTATGCTATGATGTTGGCAGATGAAAACATCCGCGTCATCCACGTGTCAACACATGTTCCCTTGCGTAAGGCCTGCGACTTGGTGAAGAAGGCTCGTGTTATTGAATGTGTGGAACTGATTGATGATGCCTGCAAGCAGTTTGGCATTGAGAAGCCCCATATCGGTGTGGCAGGACTGAATCCTCACTCTAGTGAGAATGGAATGTTCGGCTACGAAGAGGCCCAGGAGATTATTCCTGCCATTGAGGAGTTGCAACAGCGTGGTTTCGATGTGGAGGGTCCTGTACCACCCGACAGCATCTTCGCTAAAGCCAAATGCGGAAAGTTTGATGGTTGCGTAGCTATGTATCACGACCAAGGACATATCCCCTTGAAAGTGTGTGCCTTCAACTGGAACAAGGAAACGGGCAAGATGGAGAGTGCCTCTGGAGTGAACATTACTTTAGGTCTGCCCATCATCCGTGTCAGCGTGGATCATGGCACTGCTTTTGATGTAGCAGGCAAGGGCATTGCCAACGATAGTGCTATGACATTGTCGATAGACTATGCAACAAGAATGGCAAAATACCGTTTAGGCATCAAGGAATGATTGTCATAGCTGATGACATAACGGGAGCTGCAGAGATAGCGGGCATCGCTTTTTCTCATGGTGCTGACGTCCGATTAGTTTGCAGTAGTTCTGTGAGTTGCTGTAATGTGGCAACGGACGGGACCACCGTCATTGCTACGGACACTCGCTCCATGAGTGAGGTGGAGGCTATTGCCGAAACCCACCGTATCGCCTCAGCTCTCAGCCATCAGCCATCAGCCATTTTCAAAAAGACCGATTCAGCCCTTCGCGGACATGTTGTTGCAGAATTGCAGGCACTGATGGAGGCAACGGGGGCTCTGCGTTGTGTATACTTGCCTGCTAACCCATCAAAGGGTCGCACCATTCGAAATGGAGTATATTATATTAATAATGTACCCATCCATGAGACAGACTTCTCGTTCGACCCAGAGTTCCCTGCCAAGACCTCTGTACTTAGAGAACGTTTCCCTGATGCAGAGGCAAAAGGCATCATCATGCCTGATGCAGAGAGTGAGGATGATATCCGTAAGGTCATTCAGCAATACAACGATGGCAAGACCATCTTCGCTGGAGCAGCTGATCTGTTTAGTGGGATGATAAGTATGGGGTGTGGGCGATTAAAAAAATCCATCGCCAAACACCCCACACCTATCATCCATCGTGAGAAGAGCAGCACCCTCATCCTCTGTGGTTCTACCCAAAGCAAAGCATTGAACATCGGCATTCCTATTTCGCCCATGCCTCGCGACATCTATGACGGTTCCGATAATCTCAATCTTTGGAATACGGAAGCTTATTCCCAGCTACACAGCATCATCCTCACCATCCCCCACACCCATCGTACTGGAAAAGAGGTTGCTGTCCACCTACGCTCTGTAATGGCTCAGATGGCTAAGCGATTAGTTAGCGAACATCGCCCTGACCACCTTATCATAGAAGGTGGTGCTACTGCATGGGCCACATTGCAAGCACTTAATTGGACAGAATTTCAGATAGAACGACAGATTGCTCCTGGAGTGGTACAAATGAGCGCCACGAATGGAACACTCGTGACGCTCAAACCTGGCAGTTACCCTTGGGGAAACCTGTTTTAATCCTTTAGTGAATAAGTAACCGTTGTTACTACGCGCAATTTCTTTATGTAAGGAGTATTCTCGTCGCGGTTGTCAATGGAAAACACCCCTTGATCAGCTGTCAGAATACTACCAAGATCAGCATTGCTTGCCTCAGCAAACTGTTCAGCAGTTTTTTGGGCATTCTTAATAGCTTCCGCCATCATCTCAGGCTTCATCTGCTGGAAGGAGGCATATTCATACATGGGCGTATTCTCACCAAGAGCAACACCTTGTTTCAGAAGTTCGGCTTGTTTGGAAATAGCCTTGTTTACCTGATCCACTTTATTAGTAGCTACGGTAATGGTAGTGTTGACAATATAGCGGAATCCACGGTTGTTATCCCCCCATTCACGAGCCTCCAAGTCTGTAATAGACGGAGGATTAACGGTAATCTCCCCCTCAGGCAGTCCATATTTCAAAAGGAACTGCTTGATTTTTTGAGTCTGCACACTAATGTTCTCATAGAGTAGTGGCAGGTCGTTGCCCGTTACCTTCGTACCAATGCTCCACGTCACCTTGTCAGCAGGAACCTCACGTTCTGCCAAACCTTTCACTGTCACCTTTCGGTCCTTCTCGGCAAAGTCATCAATACCGGCCTTGACAAACCAGCCCAGGCAAACCAAACCTATTGCTATCAGGGCTGCACCCAATACATTTTTCTCTTTCATATGCATTCAATACTTAATTGTTTGACGTTGCAAAAGTAGGAAGCTTTCTGATGATTTCAAAAGGATTTTCCCTATTCTTTTGGATATTTTCCCTAATTTTCGTAATTTTGCAGGCAAATTATAATCGATTATACAATAATGGGAGAAAAGAAATTCAAAAGAACGACGGTGACGTCAGCATTGCCCTATGCCAATGGTGGCGTACATATCGGCCATTTAGCTGGTGTGTATGTGCCTGCTGACATCTACGTACGTTATCTGAGACTGAAGAAGGAGGATGTGATGTTTATTGGTGGCAGCGACGAGCATGGTGTGCCCATCACTGTTCGTGCCCGTAAGGAAGGTATCACCCCTCAGGATGTGGTAGACCGCTATCATAAGATGATTAAGGACTCTTTCGAAGAGTTTGGTATCTCTTTCGACATTTATAGTCGTACCACCTCAAAAACACACCATAAGTTTGCTGCGGAGTGGTTCAAGAAACTCTACGACGAAGGTAAGCTAGTGGAGAAGACTACTGCCCAGCTTTATGACGAGGAGGCAAAGCAGTTCCTGGCAGATCGCTATGTGGTGGGCGAGTGTCCGCATTGCCATAATGAGGGTGCATACGGTGACCAGTGTGAGAAGTGTGGACGCGACCTGAGTCCTACGGAGCTGATTAATCCAAAGTCAACCATTAGTGGCTCTACCCCTGTGATGAAAGAAACCAAGAACTGGTATCTGCCCCTGAACGAGTATCAGGACTGGCTGAAACAGTGGATACTGGAAGGTCACAAGGAGTGGCGCTCAAATGTCTATGGTCAGTGCAAGAGTTGGTTGGATATGGACTTGCAGCCTCGTGCAATGACTCGCGACTTGGACTGGGGTATCCCCGTTCCTGTTGAGGGTGCTGAGGGTAAAGTGCTCTATGTATGGTTCGATGCCCCTATCGGCTATGTATCTAACACCGTTGAACTCTGCGAAAAGGAGCCTGAGAAGTGGGGTTCTTGGGAGAAATGGTGGCAGGATGAGGACACTCGTCTGGTTCACTTCATCGGCAAGGACAATATCGTGTTCCACTGCATCATCTTCCCTGTGATGATGAAGGCACACGGCAAGTACATCATGCCTGACAATGTACCCAGCAACGAGTTCCTGAATCTGGAGAACGACAAGATTTCCACCTCACGCAACTGGGCTGTATGGTTGCACGAATATCTCGTAGATATGCCTGGCAAGCAGGACGTATTAAGATATGTGTTGACAGCCAATGCTCCAGAGACAAAGGACAACAACTTCACGTGGAAAGACTTCCAGGACCGCAATAACAATGAACTCGTAGCCGTTTATGGCAACTTCGTCAACCGTGCCTTGCAACTGACCAAGAAATATTGGAATGGTGTAGTGCCTGCCTGTGGCGAATTGCAGGAAGTGGATAAAGCAGCCCTTGCAGAGTTCAAGGACGTGAAGCAGAGGGTAGAGGCCATGCTCGATCAGTTCAAGTTCCGCGATGCCCAGTTCGAGGCCATGAATCTGGCACGTATCGGTAACCGTTATATCACCGAGTGCGAACCTTGGAAGGTTTGGAAGACCGACCCCAAGCGTTGCGAAACCATCCTGAACATCTGTTTGCAATTGACTGCCAACCTGGCCATTGCTTTCGAGCCATTCCTTCCCTTCTCAAGCAAGAAACTGCGTGAGATGCTGAACCTTGAGACCTTCGAGTGGGACGAGTTGGGTTCTACAGAATTGCTGAAGGCTGGACATCAGCTGGGTGAACCTGCCCTGTTGTTCGAGAAGATAGAAGACGAGGTTATCCAGAAACAGCTCGACAAGTTGGAGGCTACCAAAAAAGCCAACCAAGCAGCACAATACAAGGCAGCACCTATCAAGGATACCGTTTCGTTCGATGACTTCGAAAAGCTCGACATCCGTGTAGGTCTTATCAAGGCTTGCGAGAAGGTGAAAAAGTCGAAGAAGCTGTTGCAGTTCACCATCGACGATGGTTCAGGCACAGACCGTACCATCCTCAGCGGTATTGCTGCATTCTACGATGATCCCTCTGTACTGGTTGGCAAGCGCATCCTCTTCGTTGCCAACTTCGAGCCTCGCAAGATGATGGGCATCGAGAGTCAGGGTATGATTCTCTCTGCTGTCGACTTTGACGAGAGCCTCAGCGTGGTGACAACCACCAAGGATGTGAAACCTGGAAGTCAGGTAGGATAAGAATAAAGGCGCTCTAGTTGGAGCGCCTTTAATTATGCCTTTATTTTTCCCTACCAAACAACCATTTCTTAAAGAACGGGCTAACACGCAAGATGTTCGATGTGATGATGCTGAAGCCAATGACCAGCAACGCCAGAAATACAGACACCGTTGTATCCAAAATGAAGTTGTGGCGATACTGGCTAAAGAACGAACCTAATGTGGGCAGGTTCGGCATGAACAAATAATGGATTAGATAGATATCCAATGTTCGACGTCCAATATACTGCAAGCTACGTCCAATCACTGTGAATCGGGTGAAGTATTGATGGTAGTGACGGAAATACATAAAAACAATAGTCAACAGCATGAAACGAGCCAAAGTTAAAGGAATGATGGCCCACGTCATACGGAGAGTATGCCACTGTAAAGCATCCAAAGCCGAGAAAATCACTACCACAATCATAATAGGATAAAACCAGCGACTATCCATGAGACGCTGGGCTTGGTCCCAATAGCGACGCACCATGTTGCCATAAAGGAAGAAGGGGAAATACATGAACAACTGGTTGATACTGGAGGTGTTCATAAACTCATTAGGAGTTCCTCGCCATCCGAAAGCCCAGGAAAAATATTTGGGTTGATAGCATGTCTCGTAAAAGCACAAGGAGATGATGAACAGCATGGTAATAGGTATCCACGACTTTACCTTCAGCTTACTCTCAATATAACAGAAGAGGTAATAAATGATGAACATGTAAAGCAACACAATGGTAAACCAATAACCACCCTTCAAAGGGCGTGACAACCATTCCACCACCTGATCGCCAAAAGCCATATCTCCTAAGATGACTGCACCAAAAAGGAAGAACACTACCGTTGGAATAGTCTGCACACGTATCTTCTTCAACAAAAGGGTACCCAAAGTCTTGCCATTCCACAAAAGACCAGCCTTATATGCAAGGAAGCCACTGACAAAGAAGAACAAGGGCATACGGAACATGACAAGGAACTGCATAGATGACGAAACCTTGGGAGACATACCAAGACCCAGGCCCAGCACATGGTTAGCCACGACCAGAATCATGGTGAATCCACGAAGGGCGTCAAGCCATTCCAAACGGGGTTTCTTTTGTACACTCTGACTTACTGATGTTTCCATAATAATCATATTTTCGATGCAAAATTACATCTTTTTATTTTGAACTTCAAATATTTATCTGTATTTTTGCACAAAAATAGTATGAAAAAGAGTGATGCAGCTATACAATGGTGTCGACAAGCCTTCAGTCGTCTGTGGGAAATGCTCCCTCAGAAGTCCGTGAAGGCTTCTGATGAACCTATTGATGTTGTCATACCTATTATCAGCAAAGATTTAGCCATTCTGCCACTTTGTTTGCAAGGTGTTAGAAAGAACATATGTCATCCGATAAAAGCCATCTACATCGTAGCTCCCAATGATCAAGAAATCGTTGATTTCTGTAAAAAAGAGCAACTTATCTTCGTTGAGGAATCTACCATCTTCCATTTTCCACCTAAGCATTTAGGACTTGTTGTCACTCGCCCTGACGGACGGGTAGTAGACAGAAGCGGATGGTTGTTTCAGCAATTGGTGAAACTTTCAGGAGCAGTAGGAACATGCGAATACTTCCTTTGTATTGATGCAGATCACATACTCATTAGTCCCCACGTTTTTCTAGACAAGCAGGGTACACCTATTTTCTATATGAGCGAGGAGTGCCATACCGCCTACTATAAGAACATCCGCAAGTTGATGGGCAAGCCTTATCATTCGTTGCTGAGCTATATAGACCATAAGATGCTCTTCTCCAAGAAGGAATTAGCCAAGCTCAGAAAAGAGATAGAAAAGGCCAACCACCAACAGGAATGGAAAGAGGCTATCGTGTCGTCCTACGATCGCACTGACACCTCCGGCTTCTCTGAGTTTGAACTATATGGTAGTTTTGTCAGCAAGAAACGACAATTGCCTTGGAGACAGAAGAAGCTGGCCTATAAGGAAATGGCAGACTTTGACACGCTGACTCAGAAATATTCAGGGAAATATCTTTCCATCACATTTCCATGTTACCTAAAATGAAAGAAGGATTAAAGGAGCGTACAGCCAAAGGACTCATGTGGGGAGCCATTAACAACTTGACATCGCAGTTGTTAATGGCTTTGATAGGCATTATCCTTGGGCGACTGCTCACCCCTGCCGACTATGGCATGGTGGGAATGCTAGCCATTTTCACCGCTATAACAGGCTCACTGCAAGAAAGTGGTTTCACTGCAGCTCTGACTAATCTTAAGGAGGCTACACACAGGGAATATAATGCAGTTTTTTGGACCAGCACGGGCATTTCGATACTTCTTTATTTGGTGCTTTATATTTCCGCACCCTTAATTGCCGACTATTTCCATCAGCCTGGACTGATTCCTCTATCCAGACTGGTCTTTGCCTCGTTACTATTAGCTGGTATTGGTATCGCTCATGCAGCCTATATGTTTAGGAATATGATGAATCGCGAGAAAGCCATCACAGGATTCTTCGCACTGGTGGGTAGTGGCATCATCGGTATCACATTGGCTCTCAACGGTTATTCATATTGGAGTTTGGCCTGGCAACAGTTTGCTTATATCTGCATCATCAACATCGGTCGTTTGTATTATGTAAGATGGATGCCTTCATTCCATATAGACCTTACGCCTATTCGCGAGATGATTGGTTTCAGTAGCAAGATACTGATTACCAACATCATCAATCAAGTGAACAATAACATACTATCGTTTATCTTCGGACGATTGTTTACTGCTGGTGCTGTGGGTAACTACACACAAGCTGCCAAATGGAACACAATGGGGCATTCACTGATTTCAGGCACCATGCAACAAGTGGCTCAGCCCGTACTGGCTTCTATCAATGAGGAAGAAAACAGACAACTGAACGTATTCCGCAAGATGTTGCGCTTTACAGCATTCCTGTCTATGCCTGCCATGTTAGGACTGGCTTTCATTGCCGACTTCATTGTAGTATTGTTGGGCGAGCAATGGACAGATAGTGTACCCCTATTGCGTATGCTATGCATCAGCGGAGCCTTCCTACCCATTCACACCTTATATCAGAACCTGTTCATTAGTCATGGGCGTTCTGACACCTATATGTGGTGTTCTGTAGCACTCGTCATCACCCAAATTGTCGTAGTAATGGTGTTCGCCACTTGGGGCATTGAAATCATGATAGCAGCCTATGTGGTTACACTCATCTTATGGACGGGTATTTGGCAGGTATTGGCCTACAGATTGATACAGCTTCGTTTTATAAACTTGTTAAAAGATGTATGTCCGTTCCTATTGGCAACTATCGGTTGTATCGGTGTAGCCTACTATGCCACCCTGTTCATCACCAATGTCATAGCACTTATCCTATCAAGAATCATTATAACTTCCTTACTTTATATGGCAATCATGAAGATTGCCCATGTGAAGATATTCATGGAGTGTATACAATTTATATTCAAACGTCATGAGATTAATCATTGAGAAAATCAAACTGGCACTGTTTAAAAGGACAGGAGCCGTTCAACAGAAGAAGAACCATGCTTCATGGGAGGCAAAGGGCTATCGCAACGAGCCTGCCGTAAGCTTTATTATCCAGTCGCACAATAAGAGTCTGCAGATTTGTCATATCCTACCCAAGCTTCGTCAATTCAAGGACGCAGAAATCATTGTGATAGACGACGGGTCGAGCATGGAACATACCAAAAGATTGACAGAAGCACTGACAGGTGCCAACGAATTTATGCTTCGTGCTAACGACCTTTTTGAGAATGTGACATACGACAAGGCCATCCGACTGGCTAACGGCAAGTTTCTGGCCTTGATGCAAGATGATGACGACTTCGAAGATGTCAGTTGGGTTACGGAAGCCATTGAACTCTTTAATAAGTATCCCAAGATGGTTATTCTGGGAGGCAAATGGGCACTGAACGTGAAGTTTCACCCAGAACAGGAAAAGGGATGTGGCACCAAGCGCGAGATGGGCGATGCCAAGTTCCAGTTTGTTGATGCTGTGAACAGGGCACCCATGTGGATTCGTAAGGACCTTTATGAGCAGCATCTGCATCATATTGACTTCCGTTTTGCACCATTCCAATACGATGACGACGAGATTTGTCTTCGCTCTTGGCAGCTGGGACTACAAGTGGGATGGTATGATGCCAAATTCCAATCGCTGACGGCTGGTGGCATGCGTCTATGGAATTCCGAATTCACCAAAGAACAAATGGAACGTAACGGGAAACTACTCTACCAGTTATATGCTGACAAGATGAACAACATCGCTATACAAGTAGAAAAAAGCAATCAGGAATTATGATTATGAGTACAAAGACGGTTTCAGTTGTCATGACAACCTATAACGGTGAGTTATTTCTAAGGGAACAACTCGACTCGATCCTTTGCCAAACCTATCCCATTCATGAACTGATAGTACAAGATGACTGCTCAACAGACAATACAGTGGAAATCATCAAGGAATATGCAACAAGGCATCCTTTTATCAAACTATATGTCAATGAGCACAACCTGGGATTCAACAAGAACTTCAAGACGGCAGTTATGAAGGCTACTGGCGACTATGTAGCCATTGCCGACCAGGACGACATCTGGTTTCCCGAGAAAATCGAGAAACAGGTTCAGGCCATCAGAGACCACGACATTTGCTGTTCGCCCTGCATAAAGGGTAGCACGATGGAGAATGCCCATCTCTATAAATACAAGTTCTGCTTTGAAAATCAGCTGTTTGCCAGTATCTACGGACATACGATGCTCTGCCGGCGATCATTCATTCAAAATGAAGAATATTGGCTTCCCTCCATCTGGTACGACTGGAGCCTATCTATCTATGCTTACCTCAACAACGGAGTGGCAGTGGTTAACGAACCATTAAACCTACATCGGCAACACGAACAGGAAGTTTCCCAAGTGGACTACGGCAGTCACAACATCCTTAGTCCGTATATCAATGGATATACCAAATACAGACAATTGCAGAAAGACAGCAACTGGCAACTTGTCTACAACCTGATTCTGACAAACACCACCGACAAACAGCCATTGGTTCACCAATTCTGCAAGCTGCTGCTAAAGGAAGGTCTGCTCTCTCTGTTTCGCCTGTGTTGCCTGTGTCTGAAACATCGGGAGAAGGTTTACCCCACCCGTCAGACTCATGGCATTATGGGAGCCGTCAGAGGATTCTTCTTTCCTTTTATCCACGCCTACTATACAAACATCTACAAAAACTGCCTATAATATGAACTACGCACTGATTATCGCCGGTGGAGCCGGCAACAGAATGGGACAAGACATTCCCAAACAGTTTATGCACGTCAACAACTGTCCCATCATCATTCACACGATGATGGCTTTCCAGAAACACCCCGACATCAACGGCATTGCCGTGGTTTGCCTGGCTGGATGGGAAACGGTTCTTCAGTCGTATGCCAACCAGTTCTGCATCGAAAAACTAAAATGGATATTCCCCGGCGGAAAAAATGGACAGGAGTCTATTCATAACGGTATCTTCGGACTGAAGGAGGCAGGCTGTCAAGACGACGACCTCATCCTGATTCACGATGCCGTGCGCCCATTGCTTTCACAAGATATCATCTCAAGCAATATCGCCATCTGCAAGGAGTACGGCTATGCCATTACAGGCATCCAGTGCCGTGAAGCTATCTTGGAAAGTGAAGACGGGTTCTCCACCAATACCAGCATTCCACGCGATAAGCTGATTCGCACGCAGACCCCGCAGACATTCCGTCTGAAGAACATCATTGCCGCTCATGAGGAAGCCAAGGAGAAAGGCATCACCAACTCAGTGGCATCGTGCACGCTGATGGCAGAACTGGGAGGGCGCGACATGCACATCGTACCAGGTTCAGAGAAAAACATCAAGGTGACAACCGTAGAAGACCTGGAAATACTGAAGGCACTGATGAACGTAAAAGCGGAGTCATGGCTGAAATAAATCCATACAGACAAGACCTTGACAAGGTTGTCCAACAACTGAATGTGCCACAGGAAGGAAACATCCTGATAACAGGTGCCACAGGACTCATCGGCAGTTGTCTGGTGGACTTACTGATGCGACACAGTTTCTGTCACATCTATGCGATGGGACGGAACAGTCAACGTGCAGAGCAACGCTTTGCCAACTATTGGCAACAACCCCGTTTCCATTTTATCCGACACGACATCTGTCAGTCTCTGGAATGCACTGAGAATTTCCACTACATTATCCATGCCGCCAGCAATGCAAGTCCCAATTTCTTCCAAAAATCGCCTGTAGAGGTGATGAAATCCAATCTGAACGGGCTCTGCCAATTGGTGGAATACGGATTGGCTCACCACATGCAGCGTATGCTTTACGTATCCTCTGGCGAAGTGTATGGCGAAGGAGACGGAAGCGTATTTTCAGAAAAGAGCAGCGGGTATATTGACATCCTGTCCCCACGAGCCTGCTATCCTTCTTCTAAACGTGCAGCAGAAACGCTCTGTGCTTCCTATTGTCAGGAATATGGTGCACAGATTGTGATAGCCAGACCTTGTCATACCTATGGTCCCTATTTCACAGAAAGTGACAACCGGGTTTATGCCCAGTTTATCCGGAACATACTGAACGACGAGGATATTGTCATGAAAAGCCGAGGGGAGCAGTTCCGCTCATGGCTTTATGTGGTAGACTGTGCCGTTGCGATGCTGTTGCTGTTGACAAAAGGGAATAGTGGCGAGGCTTATAATGTTGCCAACGAAGAGTCGAACATTACCATTCGACAACTAGCTGAGGAAATCGCCAAGATTGGGAACAAGAAAGTGGTGTTTGACCTTGCTGAGAATGGAAATACCACACCCATCACCAAAGCAGTGTTCTCTACAGAGAAACTGAATCAGCTAGGTTGGAAGCCGCTTTTCAGCATTGAAGAAGGACTAGCGCATACCATCCAAAGCATGCGCCTTTAGTCGTGAACGATGATTTCGCTGGCATGTACCGCCCTCTTCTCTTTGGGTGGAAGGTTCATGTAATCACCATAAACGATGCGACAGAACTTATCAGCATCGGCTGGTCCAAGAACAGTATGTCCCTCGAAGACGATTTCTCGATGTGGCAATAGCACTTCCTTTGGAAACTGGAAATAGAACCAGGTTCCATAGGAATGCATGTACAAGTTAGGATTGCCAAAGCAACGACCAATCAAGCGGAAACAGGGATAAACCACCTGATGTAATATAGAATAGGTAATATTGGCTAATAAAGGATGTGACTTCGACAAATCGAAATGCACCACACAAGCCATCTTGGCTGCCAAACGCTGCAGTTTAGGTATCATATAACCCTCGTAGGGGAAAATGTCTATCTGCAAACCACGGAATTTCTGGGCTTCAAAAGCTTTTCCCTCACGACTGTCAGCAGGATAAGGATTGACGTATTCACTCTTTAAATCGCGCAAACGTCCCCAGGGTACAAAACTTCCCTTGTCCGTCTGGTGGGTTTGCAATACATATTGAGGATGGGGGTGCTCCTCCATATAACGACAAAGGATTTTAAAGTCATGACGACTCACTACCACGTCAATGTCGTCATCCCAAGGAATGAAACCACCATGACGCATAGCCCCTAATACGTTTCCACCATCCAGACGACAAGAGACCCCTACCTTCTTAGCGGTTTCAAAAAGATATAGAAGCATGTCGAGCATGCGCAACTGAGCCTTACGCAACGAAGAACCCTCTGGATTGTACAGTTTGCGCAGCTCTTCCTCTGTCTCTCCTGTATTAAACGCCCTATTCATCAAATCTTCTTATAGTATTTCTCTACTAATGATATAACCTGTGAGGGCACTAGTCCGTCAATGCTCTCCCCCTGCTCTACCCTTCTGCGAATCTCTGTACTCGACACATTGATAAGCGGAGCATCAAACGTTCCAGCATAGCCCTCTCGTGGATAGACGGCGATGTCGCAGGTGCGCTGGATGTCCTCCCAGTGATACCAACGTTGGAAATGAGCCCAGTTGTCGCCTCCAATCAGCAGCGTAAAGCGGCTGTCTGGATAGTCCTTAGCCAATGCTTGCAACGTGTGCCACGTATAGCTGGGCTTGGGCAGATGCATCTCATAGTCGCAGGCCTCCACGCCCTCGACACCCTCCAGTGCCTTCTGTGCCATCTCCAAGCGCAAAGCGTCATCCAACAGTTTCATATCCCTCTTCAGCGGATTCTGGGGCGACACCATCAGCCACACCTCATCCAGTCTACACTCCTTCAAGGCAGCCTGGGCCAATGCAACATGTCCTACGTGTATAGGATTGAATGATCCACCAAAGAGACCTACTTTCTTCATTTTCTTAATTTAGGAAAGAAATTTTGGGAAATTTAGGGAAATATTTATTCCGCTAAAAAACAATTAACCTTATGAAGCGTCTCATTCTTCGCCATTTCTAAATCATCATTGACAACGATGGTATCAAACTGATCGGCAAAGGTCAACTCATAGGAAGCCTTAGAAAGTCTTTCCTCTATAGCTTCTGGACTGTCAGTGGCACGGCCTACCAACCTCTTACGAAGCTCTTCTATGGATGGGGGCTGGATAAAAACGCTCAAAGCTTCTTTCCCATAGAACTTCTTGATATTAACACCGCCTTTCACGTCCACATCAAATATGACGTTTTGACCAGCATTCAGTTGTTTTTCCACCTGGCTTTTTAATGTTCCGTAGAAACGATTCTCATAAACCTCCTCATATTCCACGAATTCGTCATTGGCAATCTTCTCGCGAAATTCTTCTGGGGAAATAAAGAAATACTCCACACCATTCTGCTCTGTGCCACGAGGTGCACGTGAGGTACAACTAATTGAGAAGTACAGTTTCAACTCCGGATGGTCCTTCATTAGCCACTGCACGATAGTTGACTTACCACTGCCACTTGGCGCTGAGAATATAATTAACTTACCTTTTTTCATATTGTTCTTTTTGTTTAGAAAGAAATGATGGGAAATTGGGGGAAATTATTTTTCATCTATGATATAGTCCTTATAATTATCTTTTGTAAGCAATATGTAATTATCGTCATCTTCATTATAGATATAACGCTCCGTTCGAAGACTTATCTCACCAAAGTTAATAAGTAATCCCTTATCCTGTCCACTAATACGCATATAGTTTATCAACTGAGCCCGATGCTCTGGACCTATTTTTTCCACAGCCTTCAATTCAACGATAATACCTTTATAATAGAAATCTGCCACATAATGCTTTTTCATTTCCAACCCTTTATAATAGCATAACAGCATCTTTTCGCGCTCACACGACAAACCATTTGCGGTCATTTCCATTTCCAATGCCTCCTGATACAAAGCTTCTGCCATACCTCTTCCTAACGTCTTATGCACCTCCATCGCAGCGCCTATGACATCGTAAATATCAAGATATTCCTGCTTTGTTATCATTACCTCTTCTATTTTACAAAATCGTTTTTTTTTATATTTGATATTATTTTTTTTTATTTGGAAAGAAATTAGGGGAAATTAGGGGAAATTATTTATCCTTTGGGACAAGCGTTGGAAAATGATTCACTTGTATGCATTGTGGAGAAACGGCGCAGCCAAATTTTCCATAATTTCCCATAATTTCTTTCCCTAAGCATAAAAATGTTCTTTCTACAACGCATTCAAAACTTGTTCTTTAATCTGCTCCAACTCATCCTTCATCTTTACCACGATGTTCTGCATTTCTGCCTGATTCGATTTCGAACCGGTGGTATTGATTTCACGACCCATTTCCTGGGCGATGAATCCAAGTTTCTTACCCTGTCCAGGCTGGTCGGCCATCGTCTCACGGAAATACTTCAGGTGGTTAGCCAGGCGCTGTTTCTCCTCGCTGATGTCCAGCTTCTCAATATAATATATGAGTTCCTGCTCCAGACGGTTCTTGTCATACTCAGCCTCAGGAATCTGCTTCAGTCCATCCACGATACGACTGCGAATCTTCTCCACACGAGCCTTCTCGTAGGGTTCGATGCTGGCCATCAACTGCTCGATGTTGTCTATCTTCTCGCCAAACTTCTTCTCCAGGGCAGCACCTTCCTGTATGCGGAAGTCTACCAAATGCTGAACAGCATCGCAGACACCCTGACGAGCAGCCTGCCACTCTTCCTCGTCCAGCACTTCCACCTCTGTCTTTGTCAGCACGTCAGGCATACGTGTCAGTGTCGTCATCCAATCGATGCCCTCCATCTTATTCTGCTCGGCAAAGGCGTGCAACTGGTTATAGTAGCTCTGCATCAGGGCTGTATTGATGGGAGCAGCCTCCGTGGTAGCGTCCTTCTCTATCCAGATGCAGAATTCCACTTTTCCTCTTAACAGTTTCTCTGCGATGATTTGTCTGATCTCCATTTCCTTTTCACGATATAATGGAGCAATACGTGTTGTTAGGTCAAGCTGCTTTGAATTGAGCGACTTGATTTCTACATTGATTTTCTTTCCTTTGTAGGCTACGACAGTCTTTCCGTAGCCAGTCATTGACTGTATCATAATGTTGTTTTTCTTTATTAATGACGACAAAGGTACAAAAATTATATTAAACATGCGAAGAATGGCGGGAAAATTCGTACCTTTGATTGCATCGAAGGTACTTTCGCTCTGAAAAACCCAAATAAATTTGGTTTTTCGCTCGCTTATTCGTACCTTTGCACATTATTTAATATATAGCAAAACAGAAATGGCTTGCATACTACATATAGAAACAAGTACAAATGCCTGTTCGGTGGCTGTCTCTGAAAACGGACAGTGTATCTTCGAACAAACAGAGCACGGCGAAAAAGGAGCAGGTGCCGAAAAGCTTGGTACGATGGTCGACGAGGCTTTATCGTTTACCGACAACCATGCCATTCCTTTCGATGCTGTCAGCGTCAGTTGTGGTCCTGGTTCCTATACCGGCTTACGCATCGGAGTGTCTATGGCGAAGGGAATATGCTATGGTCGCGATTTAAAGCTGATCAGTGTTCCCACTTTGGAACTGATGTGTGTACCCGTCTTGCTAAGAGAGGTCATTCAAGAGGAGAACGCCCTGCTTTGTCCTATGCTAGATGCCCGTCGCATGGAGGTTTATGCAGCACTCTATGACCATTCATTGAAGATGGTCCGCGAGGTCAGTGCAGACGTGGTCAGTGCCGACACCTACAAGCAGTGGCTGGACCAACGTCCCATCTATTTCTTTGGTAATGGTGCCAAGAAGTGCATGGAAACCATCAATCATCCCAATGCGCACTACATTGACAACATCGAACCATTGGCAAAATGGATGCAACCCTTGGCAGAGAAGCGTTTCTTGAACGAGCAGTTTGAAGATGTGGCCTATTTTGTTCCTTTCTATCTGAAGGACTTTGTAGCTATCAAAGCAAAGCCATTGCTTTAAGTGATAAGTGATTAGCGATAAGTGAAAAATTATGGAAATCAAAGGATTAGACTATAACACCCAACGTGAGAAACTGGTCATGCCCGAATACGGTCGTGAGATTCAGAAAATGGTAGATTTGGCTATTAGCCTTCCTACCAAGGAAGAGCGCATGAAATGCGCCCAAGCCATTATTCACCAGATGGAGAACAAGACTCCTCAGCTTCGCGATAGCTCAGACTATCAGCAGACTTTGTGGGACCATCTCTACCTGATGAGTCATAAGCAACTGGACATCGACTGGCCTTTTGACGTCAGCAATGCAGAGAGGATTCTCACCAAGCCACAGCCCATGGATCACCCCAAGACTAATTCACAGAGTCATTTTCGCCACTACGGACACCTGATGATGGAGGTGTTCGAGAAGCTGAAAACCATGCCTGAGGGTGAGGAGCGTGACGAGTTGGTTCGCATTACAGCCAATCAGATGAAGCGCGATTTGGCTACATGGGGTCATGGTTCTATGGACGACGAAAAAGTGGCTGACGATCTTGCACGCTTTACCGATGGCAAGATTCAGATCGACCTCCAGTCTTTCCGCTTCGACCGCATTGACCTCGCTACACCCAATGAAGGAAAGAAAGGAAAGCGCAAAAAGTAATTTATAAGTTGTTTAACTGAAATACCCTTATGGCATCATTTAAAATTGAGGGCGGCCATCTGCTCAGTGGAACCATCACACCACAGGGAGCCAAGAACGAGGCTTTGCAGGTAATCTGTGCCTCGTTGCTTACCAGTGACAAGGTGACCATCCACAACATTCCAGACATCCGTGATGTCAACAACCTAATTCAATTGTTGAAGGATATCGGCGTAAAGGTAACAAAGACTATTAGCCAAGAGTCAAAAGATAATAGCTATACGTTCCAGGCCGATGCCCTGAACATGCAATATCTCGAGAGCGACGAATTCGTGGAGAAGTGTGCCGGTCTGCGCGGTTCTGTCCTAATGATCGGTCCCTTGTTGGCTCGTATGGGCAAGGCCACAGTGGCTAAACCTGGTGGTGATAAGATTGGGCGTCGCCGTTTGGACACTCACTTCCTGGGTTTCAAGTATCTGGGTGCCAAGTTCCATCGCGTGGAGAATCGTAATGTCTACGAGATATCATCCAAACAGCTCAAGGGCACCTATATGTTGCTCGACGAGGCCTCTGTTACAGGTACTGCCAACATCATCATGGCATCTGTCTTCGCTGAAGGTACTACCACTATTTATAATGCTGCCTGTGAACCGTATATTCAGCAACTCTGCCACATGCTAAATCGCATGGGAGCCAACATCAGCGGTATCGGCTCTAACCTCTTGACCATTGTAGGTGTCGACAAGCTTTGTGGCACAGAGCATCGTCTGCTTCCTGATATGATCGAGGTAGGCTCTTTCATCGGAATGGCAGCAATGTGTGGCGATGGCATCCGCATCAAGGATGTTTCCATCAAAGATCTGGGCATCATTCCTGAGGCTTTCCGCAGACTGGGCGTTGACGTACAGGTGGATGGTGACGACCTGTATATTCCCCGTCAGAAGCATTATGTGGTCGATTCGTTCATCGATGGCACCATCATGACGTTGGCTGATGCACCTTGGCCAGGACTCACTCCTGACTTGCTCAGCGTGCTGATTGTAGTGGCTACCCAGGGGCGCGGCTCCGTACTGTTCCATCAAAAAATGTTCGAGAGCCGTCTGTTCTTTGTCGACAAACTCATTGACATGGGTGCCCAGATTATCCTCTGCGACCCCCATCGTGCCGTTGTTTTGGGTCACGACCGGAAGAAGACACTTCGTGCCCAGCGCATGTCCAGTCCAGATATCCGTGCAGGTATCGCCTTGCTGATAGCAGCCATGAGTGCCAACGGCACCAGCACCATCAGCAATATCGAACAGATAGACCGTGGTTACGAAAATATAGAAGCCCGCTTGAATGCCTTGGGTGCAAAGATTGAGAGAATATGATTAAGCGAGAGGATGTCTATAAGATAGGCCGTTTAGGCAAGGCTCATGGTGTGAAAGGCGAGGTGTCGTTCCAGTTTGACGACGATATCTTCGACACCACTGATGCCGATTACCTCATTTTGGAAATCGACGGCATTCTCGTACCTTTCTTTATGGAAGAGTATCGCTTCCGCAACGACTCTCTGGCTTTGGTTAAGTTTTGCGATGTGGACACCCAACAGCGTGCTTCTGAGCTGACGGGTTGCGATGTCTATTTCCCACGCACCTTGGCAGAAGAATCCGAAGGTCAATTGTCCCTGTCTTCTCTCGTGGGCTTCGATATAGTAGAAGCCTCTAACAGTAAGGTCGTTGGCAAGATTGCCGCCATTGACGATACCACCCAGAACATTCTGTTCGAACTGGAGGACGGACGACTCATCCCAGCCTCCGACGAGCTCATTACCAACATCGACACCAACCGACAACAGATTATCATGCAAATCCCAACCGGATTATTGTCGCTACGCTAGTGAATAGTGAACAGTGAAAAGTGAAATATATGAAAAAGAAACAAATAGCAATTCTTGGCTCTACAGGTTCTATCGGAACCCAGGCATTGGAGGTTATTGCCGAACACTCCGACCTCTACGAGGTGTATTGTCTGACAGCCAATAACAAAGTGGAACTGCTGGCTGAGCAAGCACATCAATTCAAGCCTGCAGCTATCGTCATTGCCAACGAACAGCGTTACGACGAACTGAAACGTCTGATGAGCGATTTGCCCGACGTGAAGGTATATGCTGGTGCCAAAGCCATCGACGAGATTGTTGAGGCAGGTCCTATCAATATCGTGCTGACAGCGATGGTAGGCTTTGCAGGTCTGTCGCCCACCATTCATGCCATCAAGGCCCACAAGGCTATTGCATTGGCTAACAAGGAGACGTTGGTGGTTGCCGGCGAACTGATTCGCGACCTGGCTTCTGAGTATCACGCCCCTATCCTACCCGTTGACAGCGAGCACTCTGCTATTTTCCAGAGTCTGGTAGGCGAAGACAACAACCCCATTGAGAAGATTCTGCTCACGGCCTCAGGTGGTCCCTTCCGCAATTTCACGATGGAACAGATTGCCAAGGTGACCAAGGACGATGCCCTGCGCCATCCCACCTGGGATATGGGGGCTAAAATTACCATCGATTCTGCTTCGATGATGAACAAAGGCTTCGAGGTCATCGAGGCTAAATGGCTCTTTGGCGTCAAGGCTTCACAAATTCAAGTATTAGTCCATCCGCAGAGCATTGTCCATTCGGCTGTGCAATTCCAGGATGGTGCCGTCAAGGCCCAGCTGGGTGTGCCCGATATGCGTTTGCCCATCCAGTATGCGTTCTCGTTCCCCAAGCGACTCACACTGAGTGGCGACCGTCTGGACCTCTTTGCCACCCAGCATCTCGACTTCTTCGAGCCCGACCTCAAGAAGTTCCGTTGTCTGGCACTGGCTTTCGAGTCTATTCAGAAGGGGGGCAACATGCCTTGCATTGTCAATGCAGCCAACGAGATTGTGAATCGCGGATTCCTGGAGGACAAGTGCGGATTCCTGCAGATGAGCGACATCATTGCTGAAACCATGCAGCGCTGTACTTTCTCCGCTACGCCCGACTACGACACCTACATCGCTACAGATGCAGAGGCTCGTCGCATCGCCACGGAGCTGATGAAGTGAAAAATGAAAAGTGAAAAGTGAAAAATTTGCTACCGCTGTTATGAGAACTCTCCACAATGACCAATCTCCACTTAACACGAAAAGCTACCATTTGGCTGTAAGGGTTGTCAATATGGTTAAACATATACAATGCACCCCAAAAGAATATGGCATGTTGAATCAGGCCTTTCGTTCAGGCACTGCCATTGGTGCGTTGGTTAGTGAAGCTGTGTATGCCCAAAGCCCGGCAGATTTCATCAGCAAGCTTTCCATTGCATTGAAAGAATGCAACGAGACTATTTATTGGATCAACCTTCTGAAAGATACAGGTTATATCTCAGACAAGGAATTTGAGAGTATGGAAAAAGACTGCAGAGAAGTCCTCGCAATATTAATATCTTCAATCAGAACAACAAAGAATAATAATCAAATAAAATAATGGTGAATATGGAGAGCGGAAGCAAATTTTTCACTTTTCATTTTTCACTTATAACTTAAAATTATGGAAGTATTTCTTATCAGAGTATTACAATTCATTCTGGCCATCAGCCTGCTGGTATTGTTGCACGAAGGTGGCCACTTTTTCTTCGCCAAACTCTTTGGAGTGCGCGTAGATAAATTCTACATCTTCTTCGACTGGAAGTTCAGTCTGTTCAAGTTCAAACCCAAGAATAGCGATACTGAGTATGGTATCGGATGGTTGCCCTTAGGTGGCTATTGCAAGATAGCGGGTATGATTGACGAGAGTTTCGATACAGAACAGATGAAGCAGCCCGTCAAAGACTACGAGTTCCGTGCCAAACCCGCTTGGCAACGTCTGCTCATTATGATAGGCGGCGTGCTGGTCAACTTCCTGTTGGCGCTGTTCATCTATTCGCAGATCCTGTTCTGGTGGGGCGACACCTACATCCCCGTCAAGGACATGACGCTGGGTATGAAGTTCAACCAGGAGGCCAAATCGTATGGCTTCAAGGATGGCGATATATTAATAGGTACGGACATCCGTCCCTTCAAGGACTTCTCTGCCGACCTCTATCGCGACATCTCTGAGGCTCATCGTGTCGACATTATTCGTGACGGCAAGCCCATGAGCATTGCGCTCCCTGGCGAGCTGAACCTGCTGAACATGATGAAGGCCGACCCCTCGTTTGTGCGTCCACTGATGCCTGCCAAGGTTGACAGCGTATTGCCTGGAACCCCAGCAGCAGAGATTGGTCTTGCCAAAGGCGACAAGATTCTGGCCATCAATGGTTCTGCCGTTGATTCCTATAATGAGTTTGTCGACCAACTGGGTCGTCGTGCCGATATGATGGCTATGGCTACCACACCTGCCGACAGCATGAAAGCCCGTACGGTAGTCGTTGTCTTCGGCAATGACGCCCGCACCGACACAGCTCAGGTTGTGCTCACTCCAGAGTTGAAGTTAGGCTTTACCGTTCAGGGCATTGCCGACCTCTACAAGCCCATTACCCGTGAATACGGTTTCTTTGAGAGCATCCCTGCTGGCATCAAGTACGGTTTCCACGTCCTCGCCTCTTACGTTGACGACCTGAAGTACATCTTCTCTGCCGAGGGAGCCAAGTCGTTAGGCGGTTTCGGAGCTATCGGCTCACTCTTCCCACCCATGTGGGACTGGTACATGTTCTGGAAGATGACAGCCTTCCTCTCCATCATCCTCGCCTTCATGAACATCCTGCCCATCCCCGCCTTGGACGGAGGTCATGTGCTGTTCCTGCTCTACGAGATGATTACCCGTCGCAAACCCTCTGAGGAATTCATGATCCGTGCCGAATACGTAGGCTTTGGCATCCTTATCCTCCTCATGGTGGTTGCCAACCTCAACGACATCCTGCGAGCGCTAGGGTATATGTAAATAGTATCTGTTTACCAAGTATTTCACCCTCCGAAGCAAACCAAAGCAATATCATAACATGACGTAAAGACCTCAGCGCCCTTCCGCTGAGGTCTTTTCTGTCTACGACTCTCGCGCGTACCTTATTATATATATAGGACATTTCATTGTCTTTTGCTCTTCCGCATAAAAATGGCTTAACGAATTGAAACATTTTTGTGTTAATTATGCATCATTTTGGCATAATTATTCGGCAAAAGATTAAAAAAAGAGCACAAAAAGTCAATTTTTACATATTTTATTTGTTGTTTACAAATGAAAGCATTATCTTTGCACGGAATTTTCCTTAAAAGGGATTATTGGCTCCGTACCCTTCGGGGACCAGCCAGCGAGTAGTGAACAATTTATTTTTTAATATATTTATTAATAACAAGAGAGTGTTTATGGAAAAAAGACTAATGATGTTTTTGGCCGCGCTCTTCCTCATGGTAGGAACGGCATTGGCCCAGACAAAAGTTAATGGTACCGTGACCTCACAAGACGATGGCCAGCCCGTTATCGGTGCCAGCGTTTTGGTAGTGGGAACACAGGTAGGTACCGTGACCGACGTAAATGGTCGCTTCTCACTGACTGTTCCAGAGGGCAAGAAGACCCTGCGTATTACTTATGTAGGTATGGAGCCTATCGAGGTAAGTGCTCGTCCCAACATGCGTATCATGTTGACCAGCGACCAGACAGCCCTTGATGAGGTAATCGTCGTTGCTTATGGTACACAGAAGAAATCGTCATTTACAGGTTCTGCAGCTGTTGTAGGAGCTGACGAGATTGGTAAAGTACAGGTGACCAATGCTATTGATGCCCTTCGTGGTAAGGCTGCCGGTGTGCAGATTACCAACTTGACGGGTGCTCCTGGTTCTACACCAACCATCCGTATTCGTGGTGTGAACTCAATTTCTGCTGGTAGTGCACCTCTGATTGTGCTCGATGGATCTCCTTTCGACGGTTCTCTGAACGACATCAACCCGGTTGACGTTGAGTCGATGACCGTTTTGAAGGATGCTTCTTCTACTGCTCTGTATGGTGCACGTGGTGGTAACGGTGTTATCTTGATTACAACCAAGAGTGCCAAGAAGGGTAAGGATGCTGTTATAACAGCAGATGCCAAGTGGGGTGCTAATGTTCGTGCCACTCCAAAGTACGAGGTTATCGATAACCCTGCCGCTTACTATGAGATGTGGTATCAGGGACTGTATAACTATGGTTTGAATAAGGTTGAGAGTGTTACTACTCCTGAAGAGGCTTGGCGCTATGCTAACACAGCCATGTTCGCTTCTGGTCAGAACACTTCATTGGAGTACAATGTTTACAATGTTCCTCAGGGACAGTATCTGATCGGTCAGAATGGTAAGCTGAATCCTAACGCTACATTGGGTAATATTGTTAACGGCTACTATCTGATTCCTGATGACTGGAATGACGAGATTTATAAGAATGGTTTGCGTCAGGAGTACACCGTTTCAGCTACTGGTAGCACAGACAAAGGTACTTTCTACGGTTCTGTCAACTACTTGTCAAACGACGGTATCACAACCGCTTCTGACTACAAGCGTTTCACTGCTCGTTTGAAGGCTGACTATCAGCTGAAGGAGTGGTTGAAGATTGGTGCCAACATGTCTTATGCTCATTTCGATCGCAACTACCTTGGTAACGATGGTGAGAGTGGTTCATCTGGTAACATCTTCTCACTAGGTTACATTGCTCCTATCTATCCTGTTTTCATGCGTGACGCTCAGGGTAACAAGATCTATGATGAGAATTCTAAGATGTATCGTTACGACTATGGTGACAAAGCTTCCATGGGTTTGGTTCGTCCTTATCTGGGCCAGTCTAACCCCATCTCTGCTAACCAGTTGAACAAGAACAACACTGAGGGTAACACCTTTAATGGTACTGGTACACTGGAACTCCGCTTGCCTTATGGATTCACTGTTACCAGCATTAACAATGTCTATCTCCGTGAGTGGCGTTATACCGGTACTGTCAACCCCTATTTCGGACAGTATGCCAACCTGAACGGTCAGGTATCAAAAGAGCATCAGCGTTATTGGACTTTCAACTACCAGCAGCGTATCAACTGGAAACATCTCTTCGGCAAGCACGATGTAGAGGTGATGGCCGCTCACGAATATTATCGCATGCGCGACTATGATCTGTATTACACAAAGAACAACCAGTTCTCACCTGAGAACGATGAGTTGGCTGGTGCCGTTGTTGCCGGTACAGGTTCTTCAACCCGCGGTGACTATAATACAGAGTCATGGTTGGGTCGTGCCATGTATAACTTTGACGAGCGTTATTTTGCTCAGGCAAGTATCGTATACGAAGGTTCATCACGCTTTGCTCCTGCCAAGCGTTGGGGTACATTCTGGAGTATTGGTGGCGGTTGGTTGATTAATAAGGAGAAGTGGTTCAATGCCAAGTGGGTTGACGAGTTGAAACTGAAGGCTTCTTATGGTGAGAACGGTAACGACCAGATCGGTTCTTATCGCTACATCAACTACTATAGCATTGTAAACTCCAATGATAATGCAGCCCTTCTTCCTGAGACTTTGGGTAATCCTGATATTTCTTGGGAGAAGAACGGTAAGTTTAATATCGGTGTTGACTTCTCTTTCTGGAATGGTCGCTTGACTGGTGGTATTGAGTACTATTCGAATACAACCAAGGACATGCTGTCATATTTCACCCTGCCTAACAGCTTTGGTTATGGCGGTTACTATGCTAATATTGGTGATATGCGCAACAGTGGTGTTGAGATTCAGGTTGCCGGTGACATCATTCGCAACAAGGATCTGACCTGGAGTGCCTATGCTAACTTGACATCTAACCACAACGAGGTTACTCGCTTGCCTGAGGAGCGTAAGACTCAATGGACAGATGACTATAAATATAATGGTTACAAGTCTGGTACGTTCTTCTTCACTGAAGGTGAGTCTCGCTACTCATACTATACCAAGAGCTATGCTGGTGTCTATACTCAGGACACCTATCAGACAACAGGTGACAAGACCTATGATGCAAGTAAGGCTGGACAGTCTTTGTGGTACAAAGTTAACTACAAGCAGCAGCAAAGTGTAGATGGCGATGGCAACTTGATGTGGCAAAAGAATGATGATGGAAGCTACAAGTTGGACGAGAATGGTGAGAAGATTCCTACTATGGAGACTGTTCTTGTGGACGGTAAGCCTATCGTTGATGGCATCGGTACTACTTACACCTATTCTGAGGCTTCTGACTTCATTATCGACGATGTGTTGCCCGATGTATATGGTGGTTTCGGCACCAGCATCAGCTGGAAGGGTATCGATTTCTCTGTAGACTTCCAGTATCAGTTGGGTGGTAAGGTTTACGACTCTCAGTATGCGCAGCTGATGACGCTGGGTACAACAGGTGGTTATGGCCTCCATGTTGACCTGCTCAATGCTTGGTCTGCTGAGAATCCCAACTCCAACGTTCCTCGTCTGCAGTATGGCGATACCTATATGGCAGGTTCATCAGACCGTTTCCTGACCAGTGCTTCTTATCTCTCACTGCAGAACATCACGATTGGTTACACCCTGCCAAAGAAGTTCACGTCTAAGTTCGGCGTTCAGAAGATTCGCTTCTATGGTGTTGCCGACAACGTTTGGGTATGGTCTAAGCGTCAGGGTCTTGACCCACGTGTTTCTATCACTGGTTCTAGTGGTCAGGGTTACTATTCACCTATCCGCACTATCTCTGGTGGTGTCTCAGTTACGTTCTAATGGTTAAATGTAAAAAGACAAAAAGTAAATCGATATGAAAAGATATATCAAATCAATAATGACCGTTGGTCTCTTCTCGCTGGCTTTGGTAAATACCAGCTGTATTGAGGAAACAGAGCCAACAGACAAAGCGACCCAGGCACAGGCAGAGCGTTCCAGCTCAGCCACCAAGGCACAGGCTATGGCTATTCCTGCCCAGCTTAACGCGATGGATGAATCTTATGTCGACAAATACACTTGGCACGCACCTTTTGGCTATCCTGCCATGATGATTATTCGCGACATGATGGGTAACGATATGGGATTCCCCACCAGCAGCTATGCAAGTCAATTCTACCGCTTTGGTGCTTGTCAATATATGGGTGGTGAGTACATCTATGCTGCCTATATTTGGGAGTACTACTACAAGTTGGTGCTGACTGCTAACTCTGTAATTAATGTAGTTAATCCCGAAACGGCAACTAAGGAGCAGTTGGGTTATCTGGGTGCTGCTTATGCTGTTCGTGCCCTAGCTTATCTGGATTTGGGACGTATGTATGAGTTCCTGCCCAATGATAAGACTAGTAGCATCAACGCTGATGGTAACGATGTGTTAGGTCTGACCGTGCCCATCGTAACTCCTACGATGACAGAGGCTGAAGCTCGTAATAATCCTCGTGTCAAGAAGGCTGACTTGGTTACATTCATCAAGGGTGACATTGAGAAAGCTAAGGAATATATTCCCAATGTCAGTGACCGTCTGAATCGTACCATCCCCAACCTGGCTTGTGTCTATGGCTTGGAGGCCCGTTTGAACATGTGGACTGAGGAGTATGCAGCAGCAGCTACCGCAGCCCAGAATGCCATCGCTGCATCGGGTATGACCCCGTTGTCTGAGGCTGTTGCATTGGACAAGACTTCTGGTATGAACACATATTCTCAGTTTATGTGGTGCTGTAACCTCGTGAAAGAGGACGATGCTGTAAAGTCAGGTATTGTCAACTTCACTTCCTGGATGTCTAACCAGACTTCTTTTGGTTACACAGGTTCTGCCACGGGTCAGTATATGATTTGTGACAGGAAGTTCTATGAGCGCATTTCCAATACCGACTGGCGCAAGAAGTGGTGGCAGGCTCCCGAGGGTTCTGATCTGCGCAATCAGAAGTCAAAGAACCATATTGAATATCTGACACCTTCTGAAGCTGAGGATATGCCAGAGTTTGCCGCCCTGAAGTTCCGTCCTGGTCAGGGTAATGTTGACGATTACAATGTGGGTTGTGCAGTCGCAATTCCTTTGATGCGTGTAGAGGAAATGTATTTTATCAAGGCTGAGGCTGAAGCTCACGACAATCCCGCTGCAGGTATCGCTACGCTGACAGAATTTATGACTCAGTATCGTGATGCAGCTTACACTACGAATGCTTCTTCTAAGGAGGCTGCTATTGACGAGATCATCTTCCAGAAGCGTGTAGAGCTCTGGGGTGAAGGTCAGATATTCTTCGACTACAAGCGTCTGAACATGAGTGTTAACCGTGGTTATAGCGGCACACCGTTCTTCAGTGCCCTGCGTCTGAATACCGAGGGTCGTCCAGCATGGATGAACGTTGTTATCTCTGTCAGCGAGTATCAGGACAATCAGGCTGTCAACCACTGGAACAACCCCGATCCTTCTGATCTTTATACTCCATGGGAATAAATCAAATTTTTAAAGATAATGATTATGAACAAGATATTTAAAAACGCACTGGTTGCCTTTGTGGCCATTATGGGTCTTACAATGACATCATGTGTCAATAAATACGAATACAGCGGTGCTACAGACGAAGGCTCAAAGGTGTTCTTCGGTAATGATTTGGCTTCCACTGTTGACGTATCGTTCGATGATAATAAGTTCCAGGTGGCTGTTAGCCGTACCAACACTGCTGGCGAGTTGACCGTTCCTGTGAATATCACAATGAGTGAGGGTAGTATTTTTACCCCTTCTGCCAACAGTGTTACCTTTGCTGACGGCGAAGCTACAACTTATTTGACTTTTACCTACGATCCTGCAAACATTGAGTATGGTAAATACGACGACATCAAGGTTCAGATTGATGATGCCTCTTTAGCCAGTACCTATGGACTATCTACTTATGCTTTCAAGGCTGGTAAGACCGAGTGGAAGCTGATGGAAAAGAATAATGGTAAGGGTACATACCGTGATGACCTGATGACAACCTTTGGCGCTGAGACGCAAATTATTAACGTCAAGATTTATGAGAGCGTTGTTACAGCAGGTAAATACATGGTTGAGGCTCCTTATGATCCAGAAGGTGATTTTGGTAAGAATAAGATGTGGAGCAGCGTTGATGAGGCTAAGGAAGGATATAAACCTAGTGGCAATGTATCAGTGAACCTCGTAATTGATGCAAGTGATCCAAAGTATGTATGGTTCCCAGAATTTGACTCAGGTTATAGTTATGGTGATAAAGGTCAAATTTCCTTCTTGTCCTATGTTCAATATTATATGGACAATGGTTACGATTTGGATTTCCTGAAGCCAAGAATTCCACAATATTTTGGTAAGATGGAAGATGGTGTAATTACCATGCCTGCCGGATCTGTTTTATATGCTTTTGGCGGAGAGCCTAGGAATGTTTCCAATGGAAACGGACTCTTTGCTATAGCTCTGCCAGGTTCTGTTATCGGTGACTTCAGTCTCACTGCTGATTATACTGGTGTCTTCACTGATAAACAAGGACAGGTATTTGCTGTAGCAGAGGTGAAACTCGGTGACGATGCAACGAATACAAAGGCCGTTGTAATGTCTGCTGATGTCGATGCAGGTGCTGTGGCTGATGCTATTGCTGCTGGTGAACTGGAGGGTATTGAGGTTGTTGACGGTACAAACAATGTGCCCATTCCTGAGGACCTTTCTGGCAAACTGCAGATTATCTTCGTTGTCATGAACGGCAAAAGCGTGAAGACTGTAGTCTCTGTTCCTTTCGAGTACTATGGTGGTGAAAAAAATCCTTGGAAATCATTAGGTCAGGGCTATTTCGTTGACGATATGATTCTTCCTCTCTTCGGTTATGCTCCAGATACGTATCCTGTAGATATTGAGGAGAGTACTGATACTCCAGGACTTTATCGTCTTGTGAAGATGTATTCTGCCGTTGCTGCTGACTTCGGAGTAGAAAGTGGAACTGGAGATGTCTTGATTCATGCAGAGAACCCCAATGCAGTTTATATTCCTCTTCAGCCACTAGAACTGACGCTTGGTAAAAATGGTCCATTCTCTCTCTCAACTGATGCAGGTGAATTGGTAGAAAAATATGGTTTTGATGCCGTTTTTGCACAGCTTCCGAACATCTTCGGAAAACTGGCTGATGGCGTTATTACATTCCCAGTACTTGAAGGAAAGAACAGTGCTGATGAACCAGTAAACTATCAGACGTGGATATATCTTGGTGACAAGGCTTACTTCGGTGGAAGAAATGGTGCTTTCCAGATTATTCTACCTGGTGTACAAGCTCAGAGTATGAAGAGAGCAGCTGACTTCTCTCGTCGTCTTAATGGCGGAAAAATGAAGAATGCTGTAATGCCATCGAAGATATCTCTTAAGAATAAATTTTTCGGCTTAAGCATTGTGAAGTAATTTATTCTGAGTAACTGATTTCTATGAGATGCGAATCTCGCTCATAAGCAAGATTCGCATCTTTTTTCTCTAAACAGATTTTCTCCGAAAGTAATTTTCAATACTCCGAACAGAAATAAATTTTCTCCGAAAGTATTTTTTGTTACTCTCAGAGTTTTTACGATTTTACCCTCACATCCTCCCGTTTTCGCTCGGAAGACCTTTGTACAAAGGGGTTGAGGCACGGGAGGGATTTTTGTTATCCCTCCCGTCTCCCTCCCGTTTTTCAGATTTGTGCCTCCCGTCAATTAAAAGGGGGACCCAAAAAGGGAGGGTAACGGGAGGGATATTTCGTTTCCCT
>CACZMV010000007.1:84610-149105 GCA_902782305.1 uncultured Prevotellaceae bacterium | reverse complement strand
AAACAATAACTAGCACGCCAAAAACACGCCAATTTGGAATAAAAGAAATCCGCTAAGTACTGATTTTCAGTGGCTTAGCGGATTAATCTGTTGGGGTACCCGGACTCGAACCAGGAAAGGCAGGACCAGAATCTGCAGTGTTACCATTACACCATACCCCAAACTGAGACTGACAAAGTCAGTGCAAATCGAGTGCAGAGAGCTTGCTCTTTGCCGAGATGCAGCCTGACTTCGCAGAGCATTTTCTCGAAATGCGCTGCAAAGGTAGTGGTTTTTTCCGAAACAACAAAGAAAAAACGCATTTTTTTATTAAAAACACCAAAATTTTCTGTTTTTATTGCACTTTTCGGATTATTCCATGTATCTTTGTAGGTCAAAATAACATCTTTAATATATAAATGGAACAAAAAACAACACTCGTAGAAACAATAACAAGAGGAATACAAGAAAAAAAAGGTGCAAACATCGTGGTGGCCGACCTGAATGGCATTGATGGAGCCATTTGCAACTACTTCATTATCTGTCAGGGTTCATCGCCTGCGCAGGTAGAGGCTATCACAGAATCGATAGGCGACTTTGCCCGTAAGGAGTTGGGCGAGAAGCCATTGAAGGTGGCTGGGTTGGAGAATGCGCAGTGGGTGGCCATGGACTATGGCGACGTGCTGGTGCATGTGTTCTTGCCCGACGTAAGAGCGTATTATGATTTGGAGCACCTGTGGGAAGACGCCAATTTAATTCAAATACCAGATTTGGATTAAAAATGAGAAATGAGCGCTCGACCTTTGGTCGCTTTGTACCTTGGTCAAAGAAGTGAGAAATGAGTAATGATGGAACAACAGAATAACAATAAGAAACCCCAGATGAACATGCCGAAGTTCAACATGAACTGGATTTACGGCATTGTCATCGTACTGCTGATAACCCTGTATTTTACGCAGGGGAGTGAGAAATCGAGTGTACAGACGGAGACCAGCTATTCGGACTTCAAGGTGATGGTGATGAAAGGCTACGCCGACAAGATAGTGGTCAACAAGTATAGCAACACCCTGCAGATGTACGTGAAGCCCGAACATATACGTGATGTGTTCCACCAGGGCGTGCAACAGACGGGAAAGGCTCCCAGCGTGTCGGTAGCCATCGGTTCGGTAGACCAGGTGGAGCAGTTTGTGAACCAGGCTCGCGACGAGAAGAAATTCTCGGGCAAGTTCTCGTACGACAACTCGAAGGAGAGCGAATTCTTCAATTCACTGGTGATGAACATCCTGTTCTTTGCCGGTATCATCTTCGTATGGATGTTTATCATGCGCCGTATGGGCGGCGGAGGTGGTTCCGGTATGGGCGGTGGCATCTTCAGCGTGGGCAAGTCGAAGGCCCAGATGTATGAGAAGGGCGGCGACCTGGGTATCACCTTCAAGGACGTGGCCGGACAGGCTGGTGCCAAGCAGGAGATGCAGGAGATTGTGGACTTCCTGAAGAATCCGCAGAAATATACCGACCTGGGCGGCAAGATTCCCAAGGGTGCACTGTTGGTAGGTCCTCCGGGAACCGGTAAGACGCTGTTGGCCAAGGCTGTGGCCGGCGAGGCTGGCGTACCCTTCTTTTCGATGTCGGGTTCCGACTTCGTCGAGATGTTCGTGGGTGTCGGTGCCAGTCGTGTGCGCGACCTGTTCGAGAAGGCTAAGCAGAAGGCACCGTGCATCATCTTCATCGACGAGATAGACGCCGTGGGTCGTGCCCGTTCGAAGAACCCCGCCATGGGTGGCAACGACGAGCGCGAGAACACGCTGAACGCCCTGCTGACGGAGATGGACGGTTTCGGCACCAACAGCGGTATCATTACGCTGGCTGCCACTAACCGTGCCGACATGCTAGACTCGGCACTGCTGCGTGCGGGACGTTTTGACCGTCAGATACACGTCGACCTGCCCGACCTGAACGAACGTAAGGAAGTGTTCATGGTGCACCTGAAGCCGCTGAAGCTGGACGACAGCGTCGACGTGGACTTCCTGGCCCGCCAGACGCCGGGTTTCTCGGGAGCCGACATAGCCAATGTGTGTAACGAGGCTGCGCTGATAGCCGCCCGTTTCAACCGTGAGAAAGTGGGCAAGCAGGACTTCCTGGATGCCGTGGACCGCATTATCGGTGGACTGGAGAAGAAGACCAAGGTGATGACGGAGGCAGAGAAGCGCTCGATAGCCATCCACGAGGCCGGCCATGCCACCGTCTCGTGGTTTACCGAGTTTGCCGATCCGCTGGTGAAGGTGAGCATCGTGCCACGTGGACGAGCCTTGGGTGCAGCGTGGTATCTGCCCGAGGAGCGCGTGCTGCAGACCAAGGAGGCCATGTTGGACGAGATGTGTTCGCTGTTGGGCGGAAGGGCTGCCGAGGAGCTGTTTATCGGACAAATCAGCACAGGAGCCATGAACGACCTGGAGCGCACCACCAAGCAGGCTTACGGCATGGTGGCATACGCCGGCATGAGCGACAAGCTGCCCAACCTGTGCTATTACAACCAGCAGGAGTACTCGTTCCAGAAACCCTATTCGGAGACCACTGCCAAGCTGATGGACGAAGAGGTGCTGAAGATGGTGAACGAACAGTACGAGCGTGCCAAGCAGATACTGAACGACCACAAGGACGGTCACGCCCAGCTGGCTCAGATGCTGGTGGAGCGCGAGGTGATTTTTGCCGACGACGTGGAGAAGATATTCGGCAAGCGCCCCTGGCAGAGCCGTTCGGAAGAACTGCTGGAAGCCCAGATGCGTGCAGATGCAGAGCGCATGGCAGAAGAGCGCGCCAAAGAGCTCGAAGCTCAGGGCGAGCAGAGCTCTAGTGATGAAGTGAATAGTGAAGAGTGAATAGTGAAAATATGAAGAATCTGATAACTAGAACCATTACGGGTATTATTTTCGTAGCTGCCATCGTAGCTTCGTTTCTCAGACCCGATGCTATGGTATTGCTGTTCAGCATTGTGACAGGAATGACCATCTGGGAGTTTACAGGCTTGGTAAATCAGCGTGAAGACATCTCTGTGAACCGCTTCATCGCAACCGTGGCGGGAGTTTATTTCTTCTTTGCCATGACTTACTTCTGCAGCGATCTCTATGGAGGTGCTGCCAAGACGGTGGTGTTCATTCCCTATCTCATTACCATCATCTACTTGTTGGTAGCCGAACTGTATCTGAAGCAGGCCGACCCCATTCAGAACTGGGCCTACACCATGCTGTCGCAGATGTACATTGCCCTACCCTTCTCGATGCTGAATGTGCTGGCCTTTACAGCCACCAACAACGGGGTGGTGACGTTTAACACGCTGTTGCCGCTGTCTATCTTCGTATTCCTGTGGATCAACGACTCAGGAGCCTATTGTGTAGGTTCGCTGATTGGTCGCCATAAGCTGTTTCCGCGCATCAGTCCTGCCAAGTCGTGGGAGGGTTCCGTAGGTGGTGCCGTCTTTGTGTTGGCAGCTGCATGGGCCATCAGCTACTATCTGGACGACCGGATGCTGACCATGCCCGAGTGGTTGGGATTAGGACTGGTAGTGGTTGTCTTCGGCACATGGGGTGACTTGATAGAGAGTCTGTTTAAGCGCACCTTAGGCATCAAGGACTCAGGCAACATACTGCCTGGACATGGAGGTATGCTGGACCGCTTCGACTCCTCGCTGCTGGCTATTCCTGCAGCCGTGGTCTATCTGTATACGCTATCCCTTTTCTAAGCACCGATGATAGACAGGGCTACCGTCGATAAAATCATGGATGCCGTCAACATCGTGGATGTGGTCGGCGAGTTTGTTAACCTGCGCAAGGCGGGGGTTAACTATAAGGGCTTGTGTCCTTTCCATGACGACAAGACGCCCTCATTCATGGTATCGCCAGCACGCCAGATCTGTAAATGCTTTGCCTGCGGAGAAGGTGGCAATGCCGTGAACTTCCTGATGAAGCACGAACAGATAACCTATCCGGAAGCGCTGCGCTGGTTGGCGAAGAAATACAATATCGAGATTCAGGAGCGCGAACTGAATGAGGAAGAAAAGCGCGAGCAGTCGGAGCGTGAGTCGATGTTCATCGTCAACGAATGGGCACGCGACTATTTCCATGCTATCCTGCAGAACGATGTGGACGGACAGGCTATTGGCAAGCAGTATTTCCGCAGTCGTGGCATCCGCGACGACATCATCGAGAAGTTCCAGCTGGGTTTTGCGCTCACCAAGCGTGATGCGCTGGTGAACGAAGCACGCAGGAAGGGATTCAAGGATGAGTTCTTGGTAAAGACGGGTCTCTGCATTCAGAACGAGCATGGAGTGTACGACCGCTTTGCAGGTCGTGCCATCTTCCCCTGGCTGAACGTGAGTGGTAAGGTGGTGGCCTTCGGTGGCAGAAAACTGGATGCTGCCACGAAGGGTGTGCAACAAAAGTACGTCAACTCGCCCGATTCTGAGATTTACCATAAGGAGCGCGAGCTCTATGGCATCTACCAAGCCAAGAAAGCCATTGTCAAGGAGGACTGCGTGTATATGGTGGAAGGCTATACCGACGTGATTGCCATGCACCAGTGTGGACTGGAGAACGTGGTGGCCAACTCGGGAACGGCACTCTCCACCTATCAGATAAAGCTGTTGCATCGCTTCACCCAGAACATCGTGTTGCTGTATGATGGCGACGAGGCAGGTATCCATGCGGCCATGCGTGGAACGGACATGCTGTTGGCGGAGGGTATGAACATCAAGGTGCTGCTGTTGCCCGATGGCGACGACCCCGACTCCTTTGCCCGCAAGCATACCGCCCAGCAGTTCAAGGAATATATCGAAGAGCACCAGACCGACTTCATCCAGTTTAAGACGGAACTGATGCTGAAGGGGGTGAAAGACCCCATCAAGAAGGCGGAGGCTATCAACAACATTATCCGCACCATTGCGGTGATACCCGACCCCATGGTGCGTACGGCCTATATCAAGGATTGTTCGCAACGCCTGGATGTCAAAGAGACTACCCTGGTCAATCAGGTGAACAAATACATTGCTGAGGAGCGCGAGGAAGAGCACAAAGATCATCAGAGTGTGGACAATGAGATAGCCATGGCCAGTCTGGTGCCACAAGACAAGGAGGTGGAACGTCTGCTGGTACAGAACATCATACGTCATGGCGACGAGGTGATATACAGTGGACTGGAAACGGAGGATGGCGAGACCGTGAACCTGAACGTGGCGCAATACATCGACTACGACCTATCGTCGGACGGACTGGCTTTCAGCGAAGACCTGTATAACCAGATTCTGAAGGAGGCCGTAGAGCACTCTGCTGACGAGGGATTCAAGGCGGAGCGTTACTTCATGCAGCACCCCAATCCTGAAATCAGTCAGTTGGCAGCCAAGCTGGGCATTGCCAAGCATCAGCTGAGTCGTAGTTTCGATAAGAAGATGAGCGAATCAGACCTTCAGCAGCACATCAACCACCTCATTCTGGACTTCCGCATGGACATAGTCAGTCAGCAGTTGGACGACCTGAAGCGCCAGATGAAAGAGGCGGGTTCGGATATGGTACGCATCAAGGAACTGATGACGGCCTTTCAGGAAGCCCAGAACCTGCGTAATGCACTGGCCCGCCAGCTGGGTTCCGACGTTATTGTTTAGCGCATGCACTACATATATATAATAGGTGTCGTCCTGTCGTGGATCATCATTGCACTGACTCTTATCCACGTCATTCTGGACAATCGGCAACCCGCCAAGACGATGGCATGGGCGCTGATTATCCTCTTCGTACCTGTTATCGGCATCATCTTCTATTTCTTCTTCGGAGTGAACCATCGCAGGGAGCGACTGGTTAGTCAGCGGTCGCTGGACCAATTGTCCAAGCGCTCCATGCTGACCTTCGTAGAACAACAGAACCTGAAGGTGCCTGAGACGCATAAGCAGATGGTGGACCTCTTTGTGAACCAGAGCCTCTCGCTACCCTTCAAGGACAATTTCGTGGACATCATGACGGATGGCTATGCTTTCTTCCCTGAACTGCTGAAGGACATTGCCAAGGCCAAGCACCATATCCATGTCGATATGTACATCTTCGAGGACGACGCCCTGGGATTTCTCGTTTCCGATGCCCTGATAGCCAAGGCTCGCCAGGGTGTTGAGGTGCGTGTCATCTACGACGATGTGGGTTGTTGGAAGGTGCAGCATAGCTTCTTCGAGCGCATGCGCATGGCTGGTATCGACGTCGTACCTTTCTTGCCCGTCCACTTCCCTGTGTTCACCAGCAAGGCCAACTATCGCAACCACCGCAAAATCATTGTCATCGACGGATTGACGGGTTATATCGGAGGCATGAACATTGCCGTTCGCTATGTCAAGGGTACCACGGAACAGCCTTGGCGCGACACCATGTTAAGGCTGACGGGCGGTGCGGTATATGCCCTGCAACGTGCCTTCCTGATAGACTGGTATTTTGTAGATCGCACGCTGATTACGAAGCGCACCTACTACCCTCCCCTCGTTACAGACCAGAGCAACGAATGCTTGGCGCAGGTGGTGACCAGCGGACCCATTTCCGACTATCCGGAAATCATGCAGGGCATGGTGCGCTCCATCCTGGCTGCCCGCCGTTATATCTATATCGAGACACCTTACTTCCTGCCCAACGACCCCGTGCTCTTTGCCCTGAAGACCGCCGCCGTGGGAGGTGTCGACGTGCGCATACTCTGTCCCCTGCATTCCGATGCCCGCTTTACCGACTGGGCCTCACGCTCTTATCTTCGTGAACTGCATCAGGCGGGCGCGCAAATCTATCTCTACAAGGCAGGATTCCTGCATTCCAAATTGATGGTGTGCGATGACTCCCTATCCTCCTGTGGTTCTGCCAATGTCGATTTCCGTTCCTTCGAGAATAATTTCGAGGCCAATGTGTTCCTCTACGACCAAGGCACCGCCCTGCGTTTCAAGAAGGTGTTCCTGGACGATCAGGCACAAAGCATTCCGCTGAGTGAATTGCCTCAGCGCTTGAATCCTAAGTTCTTACAAAGATTGTGGGAAAGTCTTACCCGCCTGCTTTCTCCTTTGCTCTAAACAGCCTCATAACGCAGGTATCAGCATCATTTATTCGCTATAGTTATGATCCACTACGACGACTATCTGCGTTTCTGGAACTAACGATTGAATCTCAATTGTAAGCTGATTGACAAAGGCATTATCGTCGTGAACGGAGATATCAGGCACGACATCGACGGAGAGGTAGTTGTTCTTCTCTGAATAGTAGAAGCCGTGAACCTGCACGATATCCTTGTGAGCGGCAAGGGTCTGCATCACCTTCGACTGCAACTCAGCACGGCGGTTATCGCCTGTAGCCACAGCATAGACGCCAACGGTCATGATGATGCCGTGACGTTCGTACATCTGCGTGGAAATGCGTCGCGTCAGACCGTGAATGTCGTATGCCGACATCGTGTCAGAGACGTTGATGTGCAGCGAACCAATCTTCACGTCAGGACCGTAGTTGTGCAGTATCAGGTCGAAGACACCATGTACGCCCTCAAAATCTAAGACCTCTTTCTGAATCTGTTTGGTGAGTTCAGCCGAGATACTCGTGCCTAATAACTCGTTGACGGGCGAGGCCAGCATCTCGATACCAGCCTTGATGATGACGAGTGAAATCAGAGCGCCCAAGATACCATCAAGCGATACACCCCATAGCAGCATAACACCTGCAGAAATGAGCGTGGCCAGTGTGATAACGGCATCAAACAGCGCATCAGAGCCGGAGGCAATCAGGGCGTCGCTCTTCAATTGCTCGCCCTTTTTCTTCACATACTGGCCAAGGATCAGTTTCACCACAATGGCTACCACGATAACCACCAGCGTTGTCGTGGTGTACGAAGGCTCCGTAGGGTCGAAGATTTTCTTCACCGACTCGATGAGCGAGGTGATACCCGCCGACAACACAATGACGGCGATGATGATGGCGCTGAAATACTCGATACGTCCGAAGCCGAAAGGATGCTTCCTATCGGCTGGGCGCTGCGAGAGTTTCGTGCCTACGATGGTGATAACGCTCGACAGCGCATCGCTCAGGTTATTCACGGCATCCATCACGATGGCCACACTGCTGGCCAGAATACCTACTGCGGCCTTGAAACCTGCCAACAGCACATTGGCGGCGATGCCAATCCAACTGGTACGAATGATTTCTTGACTTCTATCCATAATATTTTCTTAAATTACCCATCACCACATCGAGTACCATCATCAGAACAATTGTCTTTATGCTGTTAATCTATACTCATTTGGTGTCATACCGGTGCGCGACTTAAACAAGCGCGAGAAGTGTTGCGGGTATTCGAAGCCGAGTTGACAGGCGATTTCGCTGACGGGCAGGCGGGTCTCGATGAGGAGCTGCTTCGAACGCTCAATGACGGCATCCTGAATGTGACGCTGGGCGGTGGTGCCGCTCTCCTTGCTAATCAAGTCGCCAAAGTAGTTGGGCGAGAGGCAGGCCTTGTCGGCGAAGTAAGCCACAGTGGGCAGACCGTAGTTCAGCCGCGAGTGGTTTAGGTCTCTGGCCATCGGATTGGCGTGGTTCACCACCGTCACCAGCGGATGCAGCGTCTCCCATCCGTACAGTTTGTTGTACGCATCAACGCTGTCTATCTGGATGATTCTTTCTGCCATTATTTCAGATTTGCCTTATAGAACTCCTCCAGTTTGTCGAAAGGAATATAGCTTTTCTCGCCGCCGTCGTAGAGGTCGCAGTGGGTGGCACCGGGGACGATGTAGAGTTGCTTGTTTCCGCGAGTGACGACGAACGGCTCAGCGAGAGGCTTGTTCAGCGGCTGCAGGTTCGCGTCCTGCCCCTGCAAATCGACCTTCGCACCGGTCATGTTTTCGTAGGCAGTGATGCCGAAATAGCGGCTGTGGGCCTTCTCGCCGTGAAGAATCATGACGGCATTGTCAATCTCGTTGGTGAACTTGAGGAAACCGGCATTGAGCCACGACAGGACGGACGTCTTGTTCCAGCCCTCGTTGGAATTGAGGCTGCGCTCGTGGTAGCCGCGTGGCGTCTTGTAGTAGGCATGGTACTGCTGAACGAACCACGGCATGTTGGTCGTATCTTCCACCACGCCGCCTGCACGCTCGTAGGAACCGCCCCGGTAGTCCTTCAGGCGCTGCTCGGCCAGGGCTTTGCGCATCTCGTCACGCGCCTCTTTGCTGTCACCCTCGTCGTTGTAGCCGTTCTGCGACACGCGGCTCATGTCGTACATCGTCGTTGCCACGGTGGCTTTGATACGCGGATCGAGCGCCGCTGCGTTGAGGGCTATGCCTCCCCATCCACACACGCCGAGAATCCCCACGCGGTCAGGGTTCACATCGTCGCGCGTCATGAGGTAATCAATCGCTGCAGAGAAATCCTCCGTGTTGATGTCAGGCGAGGATACATAGCGAGGTTCGCCACCCGACTCGCCTGTGTAGCTGGGGTCGAAGGCGATGGTCAGGAATCCGTGCTCGGCCAGCGTCTGCGCGTAGAGACCGCTCGACTGTTCCTTCACGGCGCCGAAGGGACCGCTGCAAGCGATGGCCGGCAGTTTGCCATCGGCATTAATCGGCTTATACAAATCGGCTGCGAGTTCGATGCCGAAGCGGTTCTTGAACGTCACCTTCTCGTGAGTCACCTTGTCGCTCTTGGGGAACACCTTGTCCCACTCCTGAGTCAGTTGTAATGTCGTATTCATATCTTCGTTTGTAGTTTGTTTGTTCGTGCAAGCCGTGAGCGTTATGCCCATCAGCACTGCGGCAAATACCTTTTTCATAATACTATCTTCTTTCCGTTTTTAATGAATAAACCTTTCCTTGGATTTTCTACTCTTTGACCGTTCAGCGAATAGTAAGCACCACTTTCCTTGTCAGAGCGAACGCTGCTGATGCTAGTTATATTGCTGAGCGACAGCGTAACGCTGATATTGCTCTCGCCAGCTTTGAGGAACGTGCGAAGCTGACTTTCCGACAGGCCGTCAATCTTGCCCAAACGGGTGTAGCTCCACGAGTTCGTGCCGTAGAAGATACAGATGTTTGAGCCGTTGTAGAGAATCACATCGCCCGGCTGCGCGTTGATCTGCTCGTTGCTTGTGGGCAGCGAGAAGCCTAGCGCTCCCCAAATCTCAAAGCCTCCACTGCTGCTCAGCGTCACGGTGACGGGAGCCTGCTGCAATTTCTCAACAAGCGTCTTTGTTGCTTGATTGTCGACGAGTGTCACAGCCTGTGCCTGTCCGTCGATGGTAATATACAATTTCTCAGTCATTGCAGTATTGTTTTGTGCATTCACTTCGCTGTCTGAAGAGCAGCACGTCAGCAGCACTGCTGCCAGTAACATCATAATTTGCTTCATCTTCATTACGTTTTGAAATCCGCTGCAAGGACAGTGCAAGCCGAGTGCAATTGAGCTCGCTCAAATTGCCGAGGCGCCGCCTGTTCTCGTCGACGATTATTAATTCGTCGGCAAAGTTACGATGATTTCGCCAAGGTGGCACTACCAAAATCTTGGAAAGAATTACCAGAATTACGGAAAATACAACAATTCACTGAGCGGACGATAACCGCACTCGGCCATGAGGGTATCCCAGTTCTTCGGCAACTCAATCTTTACCGTTGGATACCATCATCGTGGCGACAGGTACGGAGTCCCGGTGAGTCCGCCATAACTATTTGCAGCCTTCTTCAATGCTTCTTCGGTGGTGTACTGTTGGTACAACGTGCAGCGGGTGACGATGGTTTGCGGCGAACAGCGGTCGTCAACCACCTTAACCAATGCCCAACCCTTCATCTCATCGGCAAACTCCTCGCCAACGAGTGCTAGGCGACCATCCACCACGGTCATATCCCGCCACGACACCTCGCGCATGCTGAACCGTACACGTGGCATCTCATATTCAAGAGTCTGCACGGCCGTATAAAGTCGCAATTTCGCATTGTGCGTCCGGTCACCTTCCTTCAGGTCGGTCAGCAGCGCAGGCACACCATTTACTTCACCCAAGTCCTGCTTCACCATCGGCAGTATTCCGTCGCTCATTGGAATGCCGGGCATCAGAAACGACGACTGATCCATCTGCCTCTTAGCCACAAACACCGCAGGCAACTGATTCGCCAGCGACGCGAAATTCTGATAGGCCGTCCGCCGCTCAGTGAACATCACGTCGCAGAACCGCAGCATCTTCCACAGCGCCGTCGTGTGCCGCATCTTCTGCCGCTGAATGAACTGTGGCAGCGTGTTGCTGCGCTTCTCGTGTGTGGAAGACTCTCGTCCTATCAATTGGCCGTTACGCAGGTAAAAAGTCATTCCTGCAATACGCATTCTCTTGGGTATCGTCATTCCCAACCCTGCGCTGTCTTTCTTCTTCATCGTTCTTATCTCCTATCTTTAATTCATATTTATGACATATCCGTGAGATATCAACCTTATGACATATCCGTGAGATATCAACCTCCACTCTTCCCAAACCTTAGTCCCTCTCTTGCTCCGATGTTCCTCCTATCCTTGTCCGCTACTTGTTCGCTATATACTCGCTACTTGTTCGGTCTAACACCGAACATATACCGGACAAGTACCGAACATCTACTGAGTATACATACTTAAACTTTGCTTTTACTTTGCAAAGATACGCAATAAATCCCAAACCGACATCATTTCGGCTTGGGATTTATGATTTATTGACTTTCAGTCGAATTCCTCCTTGCAAGGCATAGTTTAATAATGATAAAGCTATCCAGAAATATTCCGTTTCAACAGCCATGTGTGTGCTGATATATAACTATATGAAGAATATGTTCCATAACTTCTGCTATCGTCCAACCAACGAGTGGGACGGTGTGACAAGAGTATAAGGCTATGCTCTAAACAGCGAGAAGTTTACGCTGCCATAGCTGCGATGCTCCAGAAAATGAGGATGGTTGGAGAAATCGTAGTCTTTGCCGTGCTCAAAAACAAAGATTCCCTCTGGGGTTAGCAACTGCTTCTCGAAGATAAGGTCGGGAATTTGGGGCAATTCTTTCAGGGCGTATGGGGGGTCGGCAAAGATGAAGTCGTACTGCTGTTTGCAGGACTTCAGGAAGCGGAAGACATCGGCGCGGAGGGGGATGATATTGCTATTACTAGCTGCTAGCTTTTTGACACACTCTTGGATAAAGCGGTGATGGTCACGGTCCAGTTCCACGCTCACCACCTGCTTGCAGCCTCTGGACAAGAGTTCCAGCGAGATGCTGCCCGTACCCGAGAAGAGGTCTAAGGCGGTAGCGCCCTCGAAGTCGATATAGCCCGTCAGCACGTTGAAGATGTTCTCCTTGGCAAAGTCCGTGGTTGGTCTTGCCTTGAACGTGCGCGGAATGTCGAAATGCCTTCCTTTATATATGCCTGTGATAATCCTCATTTTTCACTATGCACTTTTCACTGTTCACTAGCGAAGCGTTACAGTCCCTTAACATATAAAGCCATCAAGTCGTAGGGAATGCCCGGTATCTGGGCTACGCTTGCCCGATTGAACTCGCCAATGGGGTTGACCACGAACACGCGCTTGATATACTTCTCCAGTTCTTCCTTCGTATGGTCGCGCTCCAGGACATCACCTACCAGGAACAATTCATCGTGTTCAGGAACCAATCCCAGTTGCTTCCAGGATGCCAGGATGTAGTAGATGGCATCCTCAGGGGTAGTGACCGTGAAGGAATTGCAGAACTTGAAACGGTTCTGGGCAAAGCTGAACACCTCCAGCTGATGTTCGTGGAAATAGCTATACAACTTGCAGTGTGCCCCCGTATAGCTGCGCTGGTTCAGATGGTTCCAGACGGAGGTCAAGGCAGGTACAATGCGCACGCTATCCCAAGCATCGGTAATCACGGTAAACAAGTCCTTGTGCAGGGCAAACACGGCTACGCATTTCATCTCTGGCAATACGGTGTACAGCACCTTCTGTTGCTGCTGGCTGGTAAAGCTGTGGTTATAGTAGGTCTCTGCCAAATCCTCCTTGAACTCATCGGCAGGCACCTGTAGCACGGGCGAATCGACCATGACCAGCACCCTGCCATACCTTTCGCTCAGCATGGGCACGGTGCGCAATGCCTCACGCAGATTGGCAGCCATCGATATACTACTTTTCAAGGCATAGGGTTCATAGATTACCTGCGCCCCATCCGTCGTCGAGAACGACAGACTATTCCTGCTGATTCTGATCACCAGTCTTCGTGTTGAGTTGGTTGCGATGTCACTCATGTACTTTACCTTATTTCTTTATCGTTTACCCCACAATGCTCAGGACGCAGAGCACAGCCAGTGCCAGCGCTACCACCGCGAGAATTATATTTGTCTTACTATTACTTGTCATTACGGCTGCAAAATTAATAAAAATAATCTATATTCTTCTATCCATATTTCATAAATATTATTTATTTTTGTAGCCGCAATGATTACTGACGAACTGAAATATCGCATCAGGAATGCTTTCGGCTTCACGCCGACCACGGAGCAGGAACAGGCTATCGAGGTGTTCACACAGTTCATGACCGACCGTCATGAGCAGGCGCTGATGATACTGCGAGGCTCTGCTGGTACGGGCAAGACCACGCTGGCTGCTGCCATCGTGAAGGGGCTGCTGTCGATGCAGCAGAAGATAGTGCTGTTGGCACCTACGGGGCGTGCTGCCAAGGTGTTCTCGCTTTATGCCGACTATGCCGCCTCGACCATCCATCGGCGCATCTATCGTCAGAAATCGTTGGAGGGTGCTTTCGGACTTGACTACAACAATCAGCAAGACACCTTATTTATAATAGACGAGGCTTCGATGGTGGCCAATGCCTCCAGCTATAGCGATACGCCCTTTGCCAACGGACAGCTGTTGGACGACCTTATCCAGTATGTGTATAACGGGCGTAATTGTCGGATGATGTTCATTGGCGACAGTGCCCAGTTGCCTCCTGTGGGCGAGACGGAGAGTCCAGCCTTGCAGACGGAGGTGATGCGTAGCTACGGACTGCATGTCCACGAGTGCAACCTGAACGAGGTGTTGCGCCAGAGTCAGGAGTCGGGTATCCTGTGGAATGCTACCGAAGTGAGAAGTCTGATGTTTGATGGCACATGCCAGTTGCCCAAGGTGAGATTTGAGGGTTTCAGCGATATCCACGTGGTTCCTGGCGATGAGCTGATTGAGCAATTGGCCACGAGCTACAGTCGTGCGGGCATGGACGAGACGATGGTCATCACCCGCTCCAACAAACGGGCGAACATCTACAACCAAGGCATTCGCAATATGGTGCTGGGACGTGAGGACGAGCTCTGTTCGGGCGACCTGCTGATGATTGTGAAGAACAACTATTACTGGACGCATGGCGAAGAGGAGACAGCTCCCGCCTTCCTGGCTAATGGCGACCGCGCGGTGGTTCGTCGGGTGCGTCGTGTGGAGGAACTGTATGGCTTCCGGTTTGCGGAGGTTACCATGATCTTCCCCGATTATGACGACTATGAACTGACGGCTACCGTTTTGCTGGACACGCTGACCTCGGAGGCCCCTGCCCTCACCCGCGACCAACAAACGGAGCTTTACAATCAGGTGATGGCCGACTATGCCTACATCACCCGCAAGCCTGACCGTCTGAAGAAGTTGCGCGAGGATAAGTATTACAATGCCCTGCAGATAAAGTTCGGCTATGCAGCCACGTGTCATAAGGCACAGGGTGGACAATGGGCACACATCTATGTAGATCAGGGATACATGACCGACGACATGTTGTCTGCCGACTATATCCACTGGCTCTACACAGCCTTCACACGAGCCACCGAGCAATTGTATCTCGTGAACTGGCCCATGAATCAAAGGAAATAAATTACTTCAGGTGCTTGCGCATCCACTCCATCTGTCCTCTGTCGGTAGCATCACTGGTCCAATGCTCGTTGACAGGTGTCAGCAGACTCTCCTTTGGACCCGTCAGCACATTCCACACAGCATACGACGTGGTGGGCGGACATGTATTGTCGTTGTAGCCCCACGTCATATAGACAGGCACCTGGATATGGCGCGCAAAGTTCACCACATCATAATATGGCAGGGTTTTCATGCAAGCCTCGCTATACGCCCCACTCTCTTTCTTGAAGTGCGGATAGCCACTGGTCAGGTCGGCTGAGCCTGCCGCCATATCGCTCAGCGCAGGATGGTTGGCAACACACAGGGTGACACGAGGGTCGAGCGCCGTACCTATGAGTGCGAGCGCACCTCCCTGACTGCCTCCTTGCATAATCACATTCTTGCCGTCCCACTCAGGCAGTTGCGTCAGTATGTCGATGCAGCGCACCAGTCCCAGATAGACATGCTTCATGTAGTACAGGTTCCGGTCCTCCAGTCCCTGACGCAGATATGCATTCCCCTTATTGTCGAAGGCTGCACGAATCTCGGCAAACACCTCCTCGCTCAGCGTGGGATTCAGTCCGTGGATGTCCAGTGCCATGCGGATAAATCCGTTCTCGGGGTAGAACCTGCGTGTAGTTGCATCGCGGATAGGTTTCACACCGGCTCCCGGAGGGGTCAGCACCACAGGACAGGAACCTGCCTTAGCACCCTTGGGCATCAGCAGGTAGGCATAGAACGCATGGTGGTCCTTGTCCAGGTCTATCTTCAGTCGATAGGCATCGACCTTGGCGCTCGACATCTCCTTCACATACTCCTTGGTAAAGTTTACGGGGTACTTCTCTGCCTCCTTCACATTGTCCTGCCAGAAGGTCCAGAAGTCCTTGGGTTCCTTGGTAAACGGCTGTATCTTATCCGCAGAGAATCCCACCTTTACGTGGTGCTCATACGTCTTGCCGTCCAACTTCATCTTCAGTCGCAGGTCGCGGAAGCAGGGCTTCTTGGCGGTTCCCATGCTAATCTTCCCTCGTCCGTTCTTCAGCGTGAGAGTGCCTTTCTGGTCTGAGGGCAACAGGTCGGTACCTACCTCCCACTCCACCACACCGTCGCGTGGCATGCCATACAGATAGAACTGCACCTCCACGGTAGCCTTCTGCCCCACCTCGTAGAGCCAGTCGGCATGATCGGGCACAGTCACCCACAGATAGTCACTTCGGTACGGATAGTTCTCGACAGCCTGCATACACAGGACACAGCACATAAATGCCAGATAGAATAAGATTCGTTTCATTGTTTTTTCGTTTGTTTTGATTTCTGCTGCAAAGATACACATTATTAATATAATATGCAAAAGAAGGAGGAAATTGTTAAAACGTAAACGTTTACAATAATTTTTTTAATAATTGTTCACGTATTACGGATTAAATATGTACCTTTGCACCCAGAATATTCTATTTTCATTAATTTTTTAAAACTACTAATTTTATGTCTGTTAAATTTAAGAGTATCTTTCGAACAGCACTAATCATGTGCTTGCTCTTAGTCGTGGGCAATCTGTCTGCACAGACCACAGCTAAGGGAACGGTTACCGACCAGACTGGCGAACCAGTAATTGGCGCAACCGTAGTAGAGAAGGGAAATCCCAAGAATGCAGCAGTGACCGACTTTGACGGTAACTTCACACTGAAGCTGCAGCATGGAAAGACAATTGTAGTATCATACATCGGTATGGTAACGCAGGAAGTCACCGCGGGTCCCGACATGCAAATCAAGTTGCTGGATGACAACGCATCCCTCGAAGAGGTCGTTGTTGTTGGTTACACCAGCAAGGCTCGTAAGGACCTGACCGGTTCTGTAGGATCAGTAAGCGGTGCCAAACTGGCTGCTGTACCTGTATCATCAGCTGCTGAAGCCCTGACGGGTAAGATTGCCGGTGTGCAGATTACTACTGTCGACGGTCAGCCAGGTGCCGACATCAACATCCGCGTTCGTGGTGCAACGTCAGTAACCTCAGAAAACCGTCCTCTCTTTATTGTCGATGGTTTCGAGGCTGACAACATCAACGATATTCCTCCAACGGATATCGCATCTATCGACGTATTGAAGGATGCCTCTCTGACCGCCATCTATGGTGCACGAGGTGGTAATGGCGTAGTTGTTGTAACCACTAAGTCTGCAAAAGAAGGTAAGGTTCAGGTTGGATTCAATGGTCGTCTTCAGTTAAGCCACATCGCCAAGACACTGGATCTGATGAATACGCAGGAGTTCGTTCGCTATCAGTGGGATCGTGCTGCTGCTGGTTCAACTCGTAGCAATGCCGCTAAGTACTTCCGTGGTAACTTCGGTAACCGCGACGACATGGATGTTTACAGTCGTGCCGTTACTCACGACTGGCAGGATGAAGTCATGGGCGATACACCTTTGAGCTATTCTGGCAACGTTACAGTCGGTGGTGGTACTGACAAATTGCGTTTTAACATTTCTGGTACGCTGTCTGACGACCGTGGTATCATCTTGGATACGGGTGTTCGTCGTTTCAACTTGAACACTAAAATCGTTTCTCAGATTACCAATAACCTTACTTTGAACTACAATCCTAAGTTCACCTATCGTCGTGATATTGGTTCCGGTGGTTCACGTGTAGGCTCTGGTGGTATCATTGACGTGCTCCGCTATCGTCCTACTAATGGTCTGCGTGAATTTGCCTTCTGGGATCCAAAGACTGTTGACCCAGACGATGAGGCAATCTTCGCTTATACCAATCCTGTTAGCGATATTGGCCAGAACCAGACTAAAAAGCACCTGTACACTATTATCAACCAGGTTAGCTTAGACTGGAAGCCCATCAAGGGTCTGACCTTGAAGACAGAATTTGCACACTCCCTGTCATTCCGTGACACCAATCAGTTCTATGGCTTCATGACCAAGACTGGTAAGTCCAACAACAACCTGCCAGTAGCCAATATCACAAACCGTCGCGTATCTTCTTATACTTGGACGAATACGGCTGCTTATGATATGACTCTGAATAAGGACCACAATCTGTCATTCCTGCTCGGTGCTGAAATTCATGACAGCCAGTATAAGGAAGAATATATGCAGAACCGCTACTTTGGTCGTGACGTTACTGCTCAGGAGGCATGGAACAACATGACACTGGGTAACGCCTATCAGGCTACCTCTACGCTGAGCACCTCTGACCGCATGGCCTCTTTCTTCGGACAGGCCTCATACAACTACAAGCACCGCTATCTGCTTTCTGTAACGATGCGTGCTGACGGTTCGACCTACTTCAAGCCAGGTAACCAGTGGGGCTACTTCCCCTCTGTATCTGGAGGTTGGGTCATCTCTCAGGAGAAATTCATGAAGGACATCAAGTGGATTAACAACTTGAAACTGCGTGCCGCTATCGGTCTTTCTGGTAACAACCGTATTGGAGCAGACCTCTGGCGTTATCTCTATAGCATTAATGCAACTGGTGGTCCTGGCTTCGGTGAGTCAACTAAGGATGGTGAGAAATACTACAGTGTAGGTAAGACGCTTGCCAACCCTGACATTAAGTGGGAGACTACGCTGACTCGTAACTTAGCATTGGATATCAGTCTGTTCGATAGCCGTCTGACCATTACCCCAGAAGTATATTGGAATAAGACATCTGACTTGCTTTATTCTTCACCAATCCCCTACACCACTGGTTATGAAGTTCAGACTCAGAATATCGGTGAGGTTAGCAACAAGGGTTGGGAGTTGACTATCAACGGTGACATCCTTCGTGGTAAGGATTATGTATTGAGTGCAAACTTCACACTCGGTCACAACAAGATGACTGTTGAGAAACTGAATGGTACTGATGATGTTATTTATACCAACAGCAGCCAGTGGGCTTCATCTACGGGTAGCACCACAGGTGACTATCGTTTGAAGGTTGGTGAAGAACTGGGACAGATGTGGGGTTTCGTTTATGACGGACTTTACAGCTTCGACGAATTCACATTCGACTCAAACCAGAACTTCTTGGCTGTGCCCAAGGAGGGTACGGTGAACATGGACGGTGTCATGAACAGTTCTAACTCTGGTAATGCAACACTGCCTGGTAAGGTTAAGTTTAAGGATCTGAACGGTGACGGTATCATTGACGACAACGATAAGACCGTTATTGGTAATACCAACCCGAAGTATCAGGGTGGTTTCGGCTTGAGCGGTCAGTGGAAGGACTTCGATTTCACAGCAAACTTCACATATATGCTGGACTTCGATGTATATAACGCTACTGCCTTCGCTTTGTCTTCTGCCGGTACTACCAGCAACACGACATTCACAAACGTACTGTCTGAATTCAAGGATGGTTGGACCTATACCCGTCCTACTGACTTCGAGAACCTCTACAAGAACTACTACGACGACGGTGCTACCGAGGAGTATATGGCCCTCAATGCTAACCGTAGCTTGTGGAATCCTGCTGACATTAATAATAATGTATTATTCTCTTACTTCGTAGAGGACGGTTCATTCCTGCGCTGTTCTGACATAACCATCGGTTATACATTCCCAACAAAGTGGATTAAGAAAGCTGGTCTGTCGAAACTGCGTCTCTATGTGAGCACCTCTAATCTCTTCATCATCACCAAATACAAGGGTTACGATCCTGAAGTCGACATTCAGACTGGTCTGTCTCCTAACATGGACTACAACCGTTATCCACGAAGCCGCAACTTCATTTTTGGTGCAAACATTAACTTCTAACACTTAAACAGAAAGAAGAATATGAAACTCAAGAATATATTAATGACAGGCTTGGCTCTGACTGCTCTTACGGCATGCAACGATTTTCTTGACATCGATGCACCATCAAAGCAGACCAATGAGAGTATTTTCACCAAGCCGTCGGAAATTAGTACAGCTCTGAACAACGTCTACGTTCAGGCTTTGTCAGGAGACACCTATGGAAACAGCTTCTATGGAGGTATGATGCTTAACAGTGATGTTGACTTTGCTTCTAACGGATCTGAGACAGCTACAGGTAATGCCCCTCAACGCTTCGACGTCAACGTAAACAACAGTGCTGTTGGTAAGGCATGGAAACAACTCTACAAGAGCGTTGAGACCGCCAACAACTTCATCTACAATTTGGAGCAAAGCGACTTGTACAAGAGTGGTGACGAAGATATTGTACAGATGATGGGTGAAGCCAAGGTGCTCCGTGCCATGTTCTACTATGACCTCATCTGGTACTTCGGTGATGTTCCATTTACCTTCACTCCCAGTATCGAAACTACAGATTATGTAATTCCTGTAACTGACCGTGAGGAGATTCAGAAGCAGCTTATTGCCGACCTGTTGGAGATTGCTCCACGTATGAAATCTACCACAGAGTGCACTGTTGAGCGAGCTTCTCGTGAGGCGGCATATGCCATGATTGCCCGTATCGCCCTGCAGGCCGGTGGTTACTCACTGCATCCTGACAAGAGTAATGCCAAGAACTACGGTACTATGTCACGTCCTTCTAACTATCAGGAGTACTATAAGATTGCTGCTGATGCCTGCGACAAGATTATTGCTGCAGGAACTCACAAATTAGGTCTTTCCTACAACGAGGTATTCATCGAGGAGTGTAACTACAGAGTAATCAATAACGATGATCCCATCTTCGAATTACCTTTCGCTTTCAAAGTTTCTGGTAACGTAGGTTACTCACAAGGTCCTACCGGTAATGTTTACGAAGGAACTTCTACAGGCATCAATATCTGGGGTAAGTCGGGTGGCAGCTCTCGTCTGAGCGCATTCTTCCGCTTTACCTTTGACAGAGACGACCAGCGTCGTGACTTCGTTAACGGATTATGGTACTATGACTATGATGGAACGCCCCGTCTTCGCAGCGGTACGTTCTATGGTGCCCACAACAATAAGTGGTCTAAATTCTGGGCTACCATCAACACTGATCCTCTGAGCGAAGGCAACACAGGTATAAATTTCCCATATATCCGTTATGCTGACGTGCTACTGATGTACGCCGAAGCTATTAATGAGATTAGCGGTCCTAATGGTGCCGGAGAATGTGGAAAGACAGCAGCTGATGCCTTGAAAGAGGTTCGCAATCGTGTCTTCAGCACAGAAGATCGTTCTGAGAAGGTTGATGCTTACGTTGCTTCAGCTACTACGAAGGAAGAATTCCTCACACTGATTCTTAACGAACGTAAGTGGGAATTTGCTGGTGAGAATATGCGTTGGCGTGACCTGGTTCGTAACAACAAATACGCTGAGGTCATCTACTGGGCATTCCTCCGTATGTACGGTGTTGCTGAGTCTGCCGGTGGTGGCGGATCTGACTTCCTGGAGCCTGCCTCTCAGTTTGATGGTATCCCTGCCGACCTGCCTACCTCCGCATTCTACAACCAGATTGCAAACCCCAAGAACATCAATATCTATCCTAACACCACATTGGATATCTTTGAGTTCTACAAGAAGGAAGGCGACATAGACAACTGTCTGTATGTCAACGTTCAGAACCCTGGTTCTTCGTGGTTGCAAGCCGACTTCTTCAACTGGTACAATGACGGTGCCGGTGCTCCTCGCAATGAGTGCCTCTATTCATTCATGGGCTACATCATGGCTAACCAGAGTTCGAACTTCACCATTAATAACAATGGTACTTACGAGACAATGCCCTGGCCTCTGACCAGTGCAAGCCAGCTGCCCGTTGTACGCTACATCATGCCTTATCCGAGTGAGGCCATCCAGCGAGCTGGTGGAGTCTATCAGAATTACTATGGCTACTAATCTTTAATTTGAGAACGAAAAATATGAAAAAAACATTATTATATGGCTTAATGCTCCTGTTGAGCGTTCCTGTCCTCAACTCTTGTAAGGACGACGACAAAACCTCAGCAACTACGGAGCGTGAGTTTATGACCATGTTCCGCATGAACGAGAACACGGGAAAGGGCGACTACCCTAGCGATCCGTATGCTTGTCATGCAGACCCCGACAAAGTGAACACCATTCACCTCTATTGGTATGGTGTCAATGACTGTGCCGGTTACGAGATAAAGATGTCTATCCCTGCATACGTTGCTTCTGGTGAGCCCGTTGACTGGGAGAATCCAGAGAAGATATTGTGGAGTAAAGTTGTTGGTCCCGACGTATTGGAAGCTACAATTACCGACTTGGAATACTCTAATGACTATCGATTTGCTATTCGCACACTTTCTAAAAAAGCACTGCCTGCCGATGGCAACCTACAAAATATCGACCTCAACTCTCCTTACCACTCTAACTGGTATGGCTATGGTGCCGGCCGTCGTTGGGCTGAGTACTGCGGTATCACTACTGGAGAGCGTTACGAAGTTCCTGGCATGATTGCGCAATCTGCTGTTGGCAAAAAATCTTTCCGCTTGCTCATTGACCCTTCTTACGATGGTACTGCTGAATATTTGAAGCACTTTAATATTGATGAAGCCACCAATAGGTTTAAGGTTGATCTGCTTCACGTGACAGCTGCAGCAGACAACCCCTCTGCAACCATCGACTCAAAGTGGGCCAACTACAAGTTAACTTCAGAAGACATTGATCGCGGATACGTTGATATCGACGGACTCGATGAGAACAGCGTTTATCTTTGCCGTATTGAGGATTCTACAAATCCTGTTGCTCAGGTTGACCGTTACTATAATGATGTCGTAGTTCGTACTGATGGTGAAGTGGGAGAACCCATCTTCATCGAGCACAATGTTGACAACCCCGAACTACGTGTACTTAAGTATAGAAACTTGACTGGTGAAGAATGGGATGAGAAGACCATTCTTAAGGATGGTGAAATCGCCGGTGCCAAAAAGTATGAGGCTTGCCGTATCGATAACATTATCAATAATTTCATCAATGATGCTACCCTGGCAGAAGGTCAGGTATTTGAACTAGAAGGTGGAAAGACCTACTACTTCGCTACCAACATAAGCCTCTCAAAGGGCTTCACACTCCGTACTCGCCCTGAAGATATTGAAGCTGGTAAGGGCCGTGCAAAAGTTTACATGAACGGTATTTGGAAGGACGGAACGGCAGTTCAGTCTTGCAACTTTATGTTCGGTCGTCAGCCGAAGAGCGGTGAGAGTCCCAGCATCATCCTGTATGTGAAGCACCTCATCTTCGAAGATCTCGATTTTGACTGTCCTCTGGCTGTACACTTCAATCAGGCAACCAACGGTACGGGTAACTACTTCATTAACATGTACCCTAACGGTATGGGTGTAACCCTCCAGTCGTTCGAGATGCACCGCTGTTCTCTGCAACGTATGGTTCGTGGATTCATCCGCGTACAGGGTAGCCGTATCAAGACCTTTGAGAATGTAACGATTGATGACTGCGACTTCTACAACTGCGGATTCTACGACAACAACGGTCGTGGCTACGCATGGATTGCAGGTGACGGTAATAGTGCCAAGTCGAACATCTATAAGGACATGATTGTACGCAACTGTACATTCTACGACAGTCCACGTACTGCTATGTTCAGTGATAACGACAAGAACTTGGCATGGGGCGACAACATCCAGTACAAGATTACGCTGGAGAACAACACCTTCGTCAACTTCTCTACACGTACCAGTGGACGTAACATCTTCCAGATGCGCTACATTCCTTACAACAGTACATTCATCTGCCGCAACAACCTGTTCATCCTGACCAAGCAAGAGGGTGACACACGTCCTCTCTTCCAGCAGGGTTCAGACGTTCGCCAGGTCAATGGTTCTGGTGTAACCATCAATGTTGATTTTGGCAACAACTATTCTACGAACACCAACCTGACGGGTACCGGTGATGCTGCTAACATCATGTCTGCAGCTGCCTTCAACGCTACCAGCAACAGCTTTGGTAAGTTGAACAACTCGCAGCAGTTGAATTTCTTGAATGGTTGTACCATTGACGACTTCAAGGTATTTGTTGACGACATTTCTCCTGAGGAGCTGATGCATCAGCCTAACCCACCGTATAAGACAACGGACGAGAAAGGACAGGGAGCTTCTGTTGATCCAGAACAGACAGGTGTCACCACAATGCATAACACCACCAGTCTGACTGGTGAGGGTAGCAACTCGTCGAACCTGTACTATCGCAACACCGACAAGGTTAAGAATAGCAATATTTACAAACTGGGTATTGGTGCTCCGAAGTGGCGTGAGGGAATTCGTTAATTAGAAATTCCTAATATACAAGAATCCGAGGGCGGACATTCACAAGTGTCCGCCCTCAGTTTTAAGAAGCTGACATGAAAAAACTGATTTTAACTACCCTACTCTTCATCGGCATAGGAACAGCCTATGCCCAGGAGTCACATTATCATAAAGGATTGCGCTCACAGTCTGAGAATGACAAATACGGTGGTGTTGCTGCAGAACCGCATTTCGATGGTGGAGGCTACTACTGGTCAAGAGCTCGCAATGTGGATGATGTTGCCATTACTCGAGAGACATCAGCAGACTCCATCGTACGTCGTAAAGAGTTTTTGCGATTGTACCAATTGGCCTACGATGCTTTCGAAGCAGGTGACTCTGTAATGACGGTAGCCTATGCAGACAGTGCTTTGCAAAAGCGTTATCATACTGCAGATCTTTATTACTTCATGGCTGTATCATTGGAGAAGTTAGGCAACTATGATGATGCAGACTGGGCCTATCGTAAGGCTTTAGGCGCTGGATACCCTGCAGCTCTGAACATCTACAACGATTTCAAGGCTCGCCAGAAAGCGCGCAAAGCCAAACGTAAAGCAAAGAAATAGTGTTTCCTTCGGAGAAACAGATGCAAGAAGCTACTACTTACCTCCTACCCGATTTGGGTTGTGGTGTAATGCTATAGGGAGATGCTTCGGTCTGAGACTTTCGCAGGTCTTCAGAGATTTCCAAGAAGAAATCGTGCCCCAGAATAGATGACACCTTATATAATAAGGCTACTGAGACGTCTTCTCGTTTGAAGATGTCGTACATGTTAGTCCGTTCACAGGGAATCTTATCATTTTAGGGATTTCCTATCGATTATTTGGAAGTTTGAAGAAAAAACAGTACCTTTGCAGGGTTATTAAAAACGAACTACTTAATTAACGAAGATGAAACGATTTTTACGCAACTTCCTATTCATGATAACGATGCTGTGCAGTGTTACAACAATGGCACAGCGGGAATTGCTTGCCTTCCCCAGTGCTGAGGGATTCGGACGCCACGCCACGGGAGGTCGAGGTGGTAAGGTTTATCATGTTACCACCCTGGAAGACGACAATCAAAAGGGTTCGCTACGATGGGCTAACACACAAGCAGGCCCCAAGACCATTGTTTTCGATGTGTCAGGAACCATCTTCCTGAAGTCTCCCCTACACTTTACAGAGAACACCACCGTTGCTGGACAAACGGCTCCTGGCGATGGCATCTGTTTGGCAGACTATCCCGTTTCCGTAGGATCGAACAACATCATTCGCTATCTACGCTTTAGATTGGGAAATCGCCAAGTAGCCCACCACGAGGGCGACGGACTGGGAGGCAGCAGATGTCATGATGTCATAGTAGACCATTGCTCCATCAGTTGGTCTATTGACGAGTGTCTGTCCGTATTTGGTAATCAGAACTTCACCGTGCAATGGTGTATCATATCGCAAAGTCTAAACAATGCCGGCCACAAGAAAGGCAAGCACGGATATGGCGGCAATTGGGGTGGAAGCGGAGCCTCGTATCATCACAACCTGATAGCTCATCATACCTCTCGCACACCCAGACTCGGTCCTAGTGCCTTTACCCAAGAGGACGAGCGAATGGACCTTCGCAACAACGTCATCTATAACTGGACGGAAAATGGTTGCTACGGAGGGGAGGCCATGACGGTGAACATCGTGAACAATTACTATAAGCCAGGCCCTGGTACGCCAACAGATTTGCGTGGCATGCGTATCGCAGCTCCCAACATCAGGACATCGCAATATACACACCATGGGACTGCTCGTCCAAATGTATGGGACAAGATGTGGCACGTTTGGGGTAAATATTATGTGAAAGGAAACGTAAATTCAAAATATCCTGAGGTGACTCGCCATAACTGGGATTACGGCGTATGGAACCAGATAGACCGTCTGGGAAACGATGGCACATATACTGCAGTTACACAAGATACTATCCGAATGCGAGAGCCTATGCCCTTTGCTCCCGTTACCACTCACTCTGCCGAAAGAGCCTACGAGTTAGTGCTCGAGAAGGCGGGAGCCAGTCTGCATCGCGACCAACTGGATGCCATCATCGTCAAGGATGTTCGCGAGGGTAAAGCAACCTTCACGGGAGAAGGTTGTGCCCCAGGCATTATCAACACGCAGAACGACGTGCATATCGGCACGAGTCCTTGGCCTGAACTGAAAAGCAAGAAGGCACCAAAGGATACCGATGGCGACGGTATGCCCGACGAATGGGAACGCCAGCACGGGCTTGATCCCAACAATGCTGCAGATGGAAACCTGACAGATAAGAATGGTTATACGAATCTGGAGAAGTATTTGAATGAAATAATAACAATAAAATAAAACACATCATGACAAGGAAAAGATTTTTATTGAGTCTACTTAGTGTAATGACCCTTTTGCCTGTAATGGCAAGTAACAACGTAGCTCCCTGGGGCTGGGCAACATGCTCCGATGAGTCAGCGACAGCTTATACTCTGAACGGAGGCTGCTTTTCTGATGCATCTTCCGTTACTCTGAAAGCTCTTGGCAATGAACAAACAGATGACAAACAAATCAAACAGGCTATCGCTCAGAAAGACATCATTATCTTAGATGGTTCCAATGGCGATTTTATCCTTAATGAATACATCAAGATTTCGACCAAAAACAAAACCATCATTGGTATCAACAACGCCCGCCTGTGTACAAAGTTCTACCTAACCGCTGATGATATTACGTACCTTAAAGCACAAGGACTGGAGGGACTGAGTAGTACAAATCAACATACAGGAACTCTGCCTGATGGCACAACAGTGACCTGTGACGAGCGTGCCTTTTTCACCAAGAAAGCCATCATGGAACTCCAATATCAGAAAACAGGATCCTATACCCTACCCAATAAATCAGGTATCTTCCACATTGAGACTTCGAGCGAGAATATCATTATTCGCAACCTCTCACTGATAGGCCCTGGAGCTGTTGACATTGACGGTGCTGACCTCATTACCAACCAGGGAAAGCACGTCTGGATTGACCATTGCACGTTTGTGGACTCTCAAGATGGTGCCCTGGACAGCAAGGTATGCGACTGGGCCACCTATACCTATAACCACTTCTACTATACAGACCGCAGTTACTCACATGCCTACACTTGCGGTTGCGGATGGGTCAGCAATCATGAAATGGTGATTCACATGACCTTTGCATGTAATATCTGGGGAGCAAAATGTATGCGTCGTCTGCCGCAAGCAGATGACTGTTTCATACACCTTGTGAACAACTATCACAACTGTCCTGGCAATAGTGTCGGTATGACCATTAACAGTTACAGCAAAGCATTGGTTGAGGGTAACTATGCTGCTGCAGGTGTCAACAAGCCATTAGATGGCAGTGGGGCCAACCGTAATGTAACAGCTAAGGATAATAGTTTTGCAAACTCACAAGCCGGTTCTGTTGTGTCTGTGCCATACGACTATACCAAGATTGCAGCCGCCGACGTTCCAGCTACGCTGACTGGAACAGAGGGTGCAGGCGCCACATTAGGCAATGATGCAACATACATTCTCTCCACCATTCCTACGGTGTCTCGTAGTGATACGCCAACCTCCACAACCTTTTACTACTATATTGATGGGATTGTTGGTACAAACAGTGCAGGATTATCCATCGCAGAATTCACGGATGGTGCGACACTGTTGCTGAATAAGAGTGATAAAGCGTGGACCCAAGGCAATTCAATTACTGTCGGTGAAGAGAAATACAGCTCATTGAAAGTATCCAATGGAGCAGAGAACATCTTCACGTCACCTGAGGGTAAAATGGTAAACAGCATCACATTCTATTCATACGTCAATGTGCAAGATAAGAATATCGACTACAATAAATACCCTGATTATGGTTTTCGCACCAGTTTTTGGAAACAGGTTGGAGACCAGACATTTACAAGCTCTTCACCCGATGCTCAGATATTATCTTCCCGTGATGCTGCAAAACCTGACATGGCAACATTCAACATCACTCCTGCCCATGTCGTTCGTTTTACAAATACTGGAGAACAGGTTTGCTTCGTGATGAAAGTAACCTATATTGATGGGTCTACAGGCATTTCAGCTGTTCGCAAGACGCAGTATGCAGATGGTAATTTCTATACCCTCCAAGGCATACGCGTGGACAAGCCAACCAAGGGCATCTACATCCAAAACGGAAAGAAGGTCGTGATTAAGTGAGAGAAATGAGAGCTTGTTCTCATTTCCAAACGTGAACGAGCTCGAACAAAGTTCAAAATCATTATCAAATAACAACAGCATGAGAAAAATACTAACCGCGTTATTAGTATTGGTGGCAATAGGAGCAAACGCTCAAATGCTGCCTTACCAGAATGCTCAGTTGACAGCCGAACAGCGCGCTGACGACTTGTTAGGACGACTGACACTGGACGAGAAAGTAAAGCTGATGATGGACACATCGCCAGCTATTCCACGACTGGGAATCCCGCAGTTCCAATGGTGGAACGAGGCACTGCATGGTGTGGGACGCAACGGCTATGCCACCGTATTCCCCATCACAATGGCAATGGCTGCCTCATGGGACGATGCTTTGGTGCACAAAGTGTTTACTGCCGTCAGCGACGAGGCTCGCGTCAAGGCCCAACAGGCCAAGCGTTCTGGAAATATCCAGCGCTATCAGAGTCTATCATTTTGGACACCCAACATCAACATTTTCCGTGATCCGCGTTGGGGTCGTGGACAAGAGACTTATGGCGAAGACCCATATCTTACCACCAAAATGGGACTGGCTGTGGTGCGCGGTCTGCAAGGTGTTGGCTATCAGGGCGAAGACCTGGGCGTGAGCAAATATCGTAAGTTACTGGCCTGTGCCAAGCATTTTGCTGTGCATAGCGGTCCTGAGTGGAACCGTCACACCTTCAACATTGAGAACCTGCCCGAGCGCGACCTCTGGGAAACCTATCTGCCTGCCTTCAAGGCTTTGGTGCAAGAAGGAAACGTGGCTGAGGTGATGTGTGCCTATCAGCGTATTGATGGTGACCCTTGCTGTGGCAATGCCCGTTACGAACAGCATATTCTGCGCGACCTTTGGGACTTCAAGGGTCTGATAACCAGCGACTGCGGAGCCATTCGTGACTTCCTGCCCAAATGGCATAACGTATCAAAGGACAATGCTGCTGCTTCCGCAAAAGCCGTACTGTCTGGTACTGACGTGGAATGTGGTTCAGAATATAAGAACCTGCCTGCAGCCATCAAGCGTGGCGACATCAAGGAGGCTGAACTTGATAAGAGTCTGCGACGTCTGCTCATCGCCCGCTTTGAACTGGGCGACTTCGACAGCGACGAAGCAAACGCATGGACTAAGATACCAGAAAGCGTCATCGCTTCGAAGGAACATAAGAAGCTGGCGTTGGATATGGCTCAGAAAAGCATTGTATTGCTGAAAAACAATGGAGTATTGCCATTGACTCAATCGCAGCCCACAGAACTGGTGGTGATGGGACCGAATGCCAACGATTCCGTGATGATGTGGGGCAACTATTCGGGCTACCCCACCCGTACCATCACCGCTCTGGAAGGTATCAATAGATTTTTTAAAGCACAGACACCCACAGCCAAGGTTCGCTATATCCAAGGCTGCGGACTGACCCGCAACGAATCATTCATCAGCCGTTTCGACAAGGTGCAGGGACCCTTGGGATATCAGGGCATGCAAGCCATCTATTGGAACAATACCGAGATGAAGGGAGAGCCTGTGACCACCGTTCACATCAAAGATCCCATTCACTTGAGTAATGGAGGTAACACCGTGTTTGCCCCTGGCGTAAACTTAGAGAATTTCTCTGCTCGTCTGGATGGCATCTTCAAACCCACTGAGGATGAAACACTTATCTTCGACATCAGTGCAGACGACAAGATGCGCCTGATTGTGAACAGTGACACATTGGTTGACATCTGGAAGGTGCGCCATCGTATTCAGGGAGACAAGAAAGAACTGAAGGTGAAGGCTGGCGAGCACTATCGCATCCAGATAGACTACGTGCAGGAAACGGGGTATGGTGCCTTGAACTTCGACATCAAGAAGAAGGTAAACCCAACCCAACAGGAATTGTTGGCACAGATTGGCAATGCAGAGACCATTATCTTCGTAGGTGGCATCTCGCCCAGTCTGGAAGGTGAGGAAATGAAAGTCAGCGAACCCGGCTTCAAGGGTGGCGACCGTACCAGCATCGAACTGCCTCAAGCACAGCGCGACATGCTGGCCATGCTCCACAAGGCAGGCAAGAAGGTTGTCTTCGTCAACTGCTCTGGCTCTGCAATGGCACTGACTCCAGAACTCGAGACCTGCGACGCCATCATCCAGTGGTGGTATGCTGGAGAACTAGGAGGCTCCGCATTGGCTGGTGTTCTTATGGGTGACTGCAATCCTTGTGGTAAACTACCCATCACGTTCTATAAGAGCACCGAAGAATTGCCCGACTTCCTGGATTACACCATGAAGAACCGTACCTATCGCTATTATACAGGCGAGGCACTGTTCCCCTTCGGTTTCGGACTGAGCTACACCACCTTTGCCATCTCAAAGCCCGTCTATAAAAATAATAAGGTACGTGTGACCGTTAAAAACACTGGTGCTCGCAAGGGATTGGAAACCGTACAGGTTTATGTTAGGAACATGGCAGACAAGCAGGGTCCACTGAAAACTCTGAAAGCCTACAAGCAAGTAGAAGTGGAGGTTGGCGAAAGCAAGGTGGTAGATATCGACTTGCCCCGCAACAGCTTTGAGGGATGGGACGAGAAGACCAACACCATGCGTGTTGTACCAGGAAAGTACGAGCTGATGGTAGGTTCGTCGAGTGCCGATAAGGATTTGAAAAAGGTGGTTGTTACAGTGAAGTAATCAACCACCCTACATATACCAAATAAAGTCCTAAGAGTAAAGCTCCCTCCCAACGCTCCACCGTATAACGGGTACGGGAGAACAGCCATATCAGGACTACCGATAAGAGCATCACTGCCAAGTCAATGGTGGTGATGCCTTCTATTTCCAACGGACTGATGGTTGCTGTCAGTCCTAAGATAAACAGAATGTTAAAGACGTTTGAGCCTATCACATTACCGATAGCAATAGCCGACTGACCTTTACGCGCTGCCACCACACTCGTTGCCAACTCTGGCAACGATGTTCCACCGGCCACGATGGTCAGACCTACCACGCCCTCACTGATACCCAGCGACAATGCCACGTCGGAGGCAGAATCGACAAACAGATTACTGCCAATGACCAAGCCTGCCAGTCCGAAGACAATAAAAAGGATGTTCTTCCAAATGGGTGATGTTTCCTTGACGGTTTCGCTACTTCCCGTCTTTGCCTGCATCAACGTATAAGTCATGAAGACCGCAAAGCCCAGCAACAGGATAATACCATCAAGACGTCCGAGGAAACTATTAAATGCCAGTAAGATGAGCAGGACAGAGGCAGCGACTGAGAAAGGGATATCCTTCTTCACTGTTGATGGACTGATGGTCATAGGAGCAACCATTGCTGCACAACCCACAATGAGCATGCAGTTCATCGTGTTTGAACCAACCACATTGCCCACAGCCAAATCGGGTGTTCCGTTCAGGGCAGACACCAGACTGACAAAGAGTTCAGGGGCAGAAGTACCTGCAGCCACAATGGTCAGACCAATGATTATCTCAGGCACATTCATCCTTCTGGCCAATGCCGCAGCACCTTCCGTGAGTTTATCGGCACCAAACAGCACCAACGCTACACCCAGGATAATAAAAAGAATATCAAATATCATCTTCGCTGTCGTCAAAGTCAAAGTCGAAATCACCATAGCCCTCCAGCGAAGGACCTACAAATTCGTCCAATGCACGGCGGTCTTTCTTTGTGGGACGACCCGTACCACGCTGACGGTTCACAAAACCACTGATACGGTTCATCTCCAGCAATTCATACTGGTCGGCAGGAGTCACATTCTCATAAATCTCAGGCAACAGCTTCGCCCCTACCCTTTGCTCGATGGTCTTCAGAATCTTAAACGAATACGTCACAGGCGGTTTGCGAACACTGATCACCTCGCCAACCTTCACCATTCGGGAAGGTTTAACATTCATCCCTTGAATGGTGACGCGACCGTTTTTGATGGCATCAGCAGCTATTGAGCGTGTCTTGAAGATGCGAGCTGCCCACAACCACTTGTCTACTCTTGCTTCTGTTGTTTCTGCCATAAAGGGGTCTTGCCTAATTTGTTATATTGGTTCATTGTGATGTCAATGCCTGCCAACACAAAGCTCTTGACGATGTCAACCGCCAAGTCGATACTGGGCTGCAGATGCTCCTTCTCCTCTGAGGAGAAACGGCCCAACACATGGTCTATCTGAGAACCAATGGGATAATCGTTGCCGATACCCATTCGCAGACGAGCATAGTTCTGACCGATAAGCTGCTGGATATGTCCCAGTCCGTTATGGCCACCATTAGAGCCATTTGCTTTCAAGCGGAAAGCGCCTAAAGGCAAAGCCACATCGTCACTGATAACAAGCAAACGACTTTGGTCTATATTCTCCTGATTTAACCAATAGCGTACAGCATTACCACTCAGGTTCATGTATGTTGTTGGTTTCAACAGGAACACTTTACGACCTTTCAGCATCGTTTCTGCCAGAAAGCCATAACGGCGATCGGCAAAAACGATATTGGACGCCTTAGCAAAAGCGTCCAATACCATAAATCCAGTGTTGTGGCGGGTCTCGGCGTATTCATCGCCAGGATTACCCAAGCCTACAATCAGGTACTTGTCCATAATTACTCAGCGGCACCAGCCTCAGCAGCAGCCGAACGAGAAGCACGTGTAGCCTTAACAGAGCATACGATAACCTCCTTAGGAGTAGCAATCTCCAGGCCCTCGAAGTGCAGTGAACCAACCTTGATAGCCTTACCCAGCTGCAGCTCGGTAACGTCGATATCCAGCTTCTCAGGAATGTTCTTGTAAGGAGCTGTAACATTGATCTTACGGATAGAGAGGTTCAGACGACCACCATCGCGAACACCCTGAGCGTGACCAGTGATGTTAACAGGAATACCAACGGTGATAGGCTTTGTCTCGTTGATCTCGAAGAAGTCAGCGTGCAGCAAAGCATCAGATGTTGGGTGGAACTGGAGTTCCTTGATGATAGCCTTATGCTCAGTGCCGTCAATGTTCAGGTTTACTACATATACATGAGGAGTGTAAACAGCCTTGCGGAGCTCAGTCATAGGAGCCATGAAAGCAAAAGCCTCGGGCAGACCATTCTCACCCTTCTTCTCACCATACAGATTGCAGGGAATCATACCCTCCTTGCGAAGCATCTTTGAGGCCTTCTTGCCTACGTCGGTGCGCTTCTTACCACTTACGTTAATCTCTTTCATAATTAATAAATGTGTTACTCTAAAATTAAGTTATTTTGCTTAATTCACCATCACACGATGCGAAAAGCGGGTGCAAAGGTACGAATAAGTGAGCAAAAAACCAAAGAAAACTCAATATTTCTTTGTTTTTTCGAACGAAAGTACTTTCGACGGTAGTCAGAGGTACAAAAAAAAGTGAAAAGTGAAAAGTGAAAAGTGAAAAATCTGCTCTTTCAACTATATATTTTGCATTTTTTTTGTGTAATTGGGGAATTATTTGTACTTTTGCAGACTGATAAGAGTATCAAAATAGCTATTTGGAACGGAATTATGATTAATAGAGAACTCATTAGAACAAAGATAGTGCAGTTAACCTATGCGTACTATCAGAATGGAAGCAAGAACATAGAGTCAGCTGAAAAAGAGCTGGTATTTAGTCTATCAAAAGCCTATGACCTTTACAATTACCTGTTGGCTTTGATAGTAGGAATCACCCAGGAGTCGCGCAGACATCTGGAGGTAGCCCAGTCGCGTGCCAAGCGTGAAGGTACAGAGATGCCCTCACAGAAATTTGCCTTTAACCGTTTTGCCATGCAGTTGGAAAGCAACAAGATGCTGAACGAGTTTATGGAAAACCAGAAAACGACTTGGAACGACGAGCCCGAATTCCTGAGAAAGATGTATCTGCAGATTACAGAAAGCGATATATATAAGGAATATATGGACGCTAAAGAAGACAGCTATGAGGCCGACCGTGAATTGTGGCGCAAGCTGTACCGTACGCTGATTCAGAATAATGACAGCTTGGACGCTCTGCTGGAAGAAAAGAGTCTTTATTGGAATGACGACAAGGAGGTGGTTGACACCTTCGTTCTGAAAACCATCAAGCGTTTTGAAGAAAAGAATCTGTCTAACCAGGAGCTGTTGCCAGAATACGACAATCTGGAAGACAAGGACTATGCCCGCAAGCTGTTCCGTGCTACCATTATGAATGCTGACGAATATCAGCGCTATATGAGTGAGACTTCGCGCAACTGGGATTTCTCGCGTCTAGCCTACATGGACATCGTCATCATGCAGATTGCCATTGCTGAGATGCTTACCTTCCCCAGCATTCCTGTTAATGTCAGCATCAATGAGTATGTGGAGATTGCAAAGCTCTACTCTACCCCACGCAGTGCAGGCTACATCAATGGTATGTTGGATGCTATTGCCCGCCATCTCATTGCAACAGGCAAGTTGCTGAAACATATGGAAGATAAATAGATAATAAACAATAAACGACAAACAATATGACACAATTATTCCTCGCTGCACAGGCCGCACAGGGCGGTGGCAGCATGACAAGTTTCCTGATTATGATGGTAGCTATCTTCGCTATCATGTACTTCTTTATGATTCGTCCCCAGCAGAAGCGTCAGAAGGAAATCCAGAATTTCCAGAACACGCTGACAGAGGGCGCACAGGTTGTTACAGGCGGTGGCATCTATGGCACCGTGAAGAAGATTGACCTGGCCAACGGAATCATCGAGGTAAAGATTGCCGAAGGTGTAGTCATCAAGGTGGACAAAGGCTATGTTTTCAAAGACACAGCCAGCACGCCTATGCAAGGTAAGTAAGACCAGGATTGTACATGTCAGGTGCCATCAGCATTTATAGGAAGATCAGGAGATTCTTGTTCAGCAACTTGAACAAGCAGTTCCTGATTTTCTTGTTTTTCGTCCTGCTCTCTGGTGTTTTCTGGCTCTTCATGACGCTTAACGACACCTATGAGAAGGAAATCAAGATACCTGTACATGTAACCAATGTGCCTAGGAATGTTATGTTGACCTCTGCCTCTGACGACTCCATACGTGTTACTGTCAGAGACAAGGGGTGGATCATTCTCTCCTATCTGTTGGACAGCAAGCACCTGGGAACGATTAAGGTCAACTTCCGAAACTACGACAAAGGCAATGGTCGTGGAAAAGTATCCAGCAGTGATACCAGACGAATGATTGAGCAAAGACTGGACATCTCCTCGAAGATTATATCCATCAAGCCTGAGCATATAGAGTTTTCCTACAACAACGGTGAATACAAACGTGTTCCTGTCAGATGGGCAGGTCGTATCATTCCCGACCAACTCTACTTCATCTCTCAAGTTGTCTACAGCCCCGACAGCATTGACGTCTATGCCTCCCGCCAGAAACTCGACAGTATTCAGGTGATTTATACCGAAGCGCTCAACTACGTCAATTTCAGCGACTCTTTGATTGTCGACTGTAAGCTGTCACATCCAAATGACGTCAAGGTTGTCCCTGAGCGTATCTCCATTGCTTTCTATACCGACGTGTTGACGGAAGAGACTATTGATGGTGTGCCCATCCAGTGTATCAACCTGCCTGAAGGCAAGGTGCTTCGAACATTCCCTGCCAAAGCCAGAATTCACTTCGTGGCTGGTGCAAACCGCATCCGTTCGCTACGTCCAGAAGACTTCACTGTGATTGCCGACTATCAGGAAATCATGCAGGAGCATTCTGATAAATGTAACATCTATCTGCAAACCGTACCCCATGGCATCAGTCGTGCCACACTTAATGTACAACAGGTAGACTATCTCATAGAAGAAGAATGAAGATTGGCATTACAGGAGGCATCGGCTCCGGAAAGAGCTATATATGCCAGCGATTGAAGACACGAGGCATTGAGGTGTACGATTGCGATAGCGCAGCTAAACGCCTGATCCGAACCTCCGATAGCATCCGAAGACAACTGACTCAATTGATTGGTGAAGATACCTACATTGGCGATTCACTCAACAAGGTGGCAGTAGCACGTTTCCTGTTAGCCAGTGAGAGCAATGCCCAGGCCATTGACCATATTGTCCACCCTGCTGTATTCCAGGACTTCATGGATAGCGGTATGCAATGGATGGAGAGCGCCATTCTGTATGAATCGGGCATCAACAAGTTGGTCGACCGTGTCATCGTAGTAACAGCTCCTCTGGAAATACGCATCCAGCGTGTCATGCAACGGGATGGTATCACTCGCGAGAATGTTGAGCAATGGATGCAACGCCAGTGGTCACAGGAAGAAATAAGAAAACAGGCAGATTATGAAATTGTCAATGACGGCATTGCTGACATTGACGCACAAATAGACATCATTCTGGAAAAGATAAAAGAATAAAAAGTATAATAGAAAAATTATGAAACAGACCATTTTAGCTATCTCGGGCAAACCGGGACTCTACAAATTAGTATCACGTGCCAGCAACAGCCTTATTGTTGAGGCATTGGACGAAACCCATAAGCGCATGCCAGCCTTTGGCTCAGACCGCATCACTTCCTTGGCAGACATCGCCATGTTCACAGAAACAGAGGATGTGCCCTTGATGAAGGTGCTGGCCTCTATGCGTGACTTGGAGAAAGGCAAGGAGTCAAGCGTTAATTTCAAAAAAGCCACTCCTGCCGAGCTGCACGAGTATTTCACCAAGGTACTGCCCGAATGGGATCAGGACCGTGTACAGAACAGCCACATCAAGAAACTCATCCAGTGGTACAACATCCTCATCAAAGCAGGCATCACCGACTTTGAAGAGGAGATGGCACCTACCGAGGGTGACAACATTGACAACAGAAAAGAAGAAGCCTAAGCCTCTTCTCATAGCAAAAACAGGGCAATCGCCCTGTTTTTTTTATCTTTATAGGTTAGAAACGGCGTCCACCGCCCCAGCCTCCTCCGCCGAAGCCACCGCCACCGCGACCTCCACGTCCACCACCAGGACCTCCGAAGCCACCAGGACCTCCAGGACCACCAGGACCACGCATACCCTGACGTCCAGCCTTACCACCGAACAGGTTCAGGCGATAGATGACATGCAACATGGCATAGTTGGTAATGGCATTATATTCGGTATCACTACGCTGCATAGCCGATACGGTACGGCTGAAAGTAGACTGCTCATGCAGGATGTCATACATCTGGAATGTCAGCGTCAACGCATTGTTACGCAGGAACGACTGAGAAATCTGCGCATTCCATATCAACTCATTGGTATTCATCGATTCATCGTTATAACCACGACGACTGTTCATATTCATACCCGTTGAAATCTGAGTTCCCCAAGGAGCCGTCAGCATCACACTGGCACCATATGAGAATGTCCACGTATCCAGATTGTTATTGCTTTGCAATTCGCTACGGGCATGGAGATACTCCAACGAACCATTCAGTTCAAATTCAAACCACTGGTTACGATAGCTTCCAGACAGACGCTCACTAATGGTTGTTGAACGGGTTGTCGACTTCTCTGAGCTTGCATTACGATCCACACTGACATAGCCTACACTGTTGTTATAACGCAATGTCGTAAAGGTATTTACATTAAAGTAAGCTGCTGAATCGATGGCAGTATTGAACATCAACATACCAAATGCGTTCCAGTTGCCGTTGATATTCTCAGGACGTGTAATACGCGAACCCGTCACAGTGTTATATGTTACCATGTTCGACACCGCATTGTTCGTGGCCGAGAAGTTCGCGTGAGCCATGATGCTACGCTGATGATTCTGGAAATAATTATTATAGAACAGGCGTATGTTATGGGTGAACGATGGTTTCAACCCTGGATTACCCTTACGCACGTTCAGCGGATTCGAGTCATCAGTGATGTCCAACAGGTCGGTCATTGAAGGCTGACTGGTATTTGCACGATAGGTAAAGCGCAACTGACTAACCTTGGATATCTTCCAACGGAAATCGGCTGTTGGCGACCAGTTCGTAACACTTCTCTTGGTGATGGTGTCCGTACTCAGGTAACGGTAAGTCAACGTGGAGTTCTGGGGAATAAACTGCACACCCACATTGAAGTTATAGTCTTTACGCACCACGCGCAGCATCACCTCTGCTGTGTGGATATAGTTCTGATATTCAGAGAATCGGCTCAGGTCCTTGCTTACGGTTTCTTCCAACAATGTAGGAGGGACCGTCGTTCCCAGCAATGACAGATAGTCATCCCATCCACGATAGCGTGGCTCGATAGACAAGAACGGCAAGTTCAACTTACTCCAATCGTAGGTCACACGGTCGCTCTTCGTGTACTTATACTGGAACTGATAACTGAACTGCAAATAAGTCTGGCGGAAGATGGGTTCGCTATAGGTGGCACGAACACTGTAGTCCCAGTTCTTAGTGGGCGTCACTGCATAACGATTAGCCCTATATGTCGAGTCAATGTATTCTCTGGGCGACTTCGTACTGTCCACAAGGAAATACTGCACATAGTTGTTTGACATCGATTGGCTCATACCCTCACTGTAGTTGGCACCAAGGCGCAGGGTGATATTACGACCGTTACTGTTCAGTCTTCGGTTTATCTGCAATACACCTCCCACCGTTTTCGAGTCACTGTACGACAGACTGTTTTCTCTGTTCGTATTGTTTACGATGGAGTCTCTTTCAACCAGTGTAGTAATCTGCGTCAACGGATCTGAAATACCTGGCAGGCTATAGGGGTCAACCCTAAAAGTCGCACTGGAACTATTGTTTAAACCATCGTTCGAGTTATAGCGGAACTGTGGACGGAACATGATGTTCCACACAGAGTCGGGTGTCCATTCTATACGCATTCGGGCATCCCAACTGTTCGCACGAGTCATGTTCTTGCTGTTGCTATTGCCAAATGATGAAGCCGAACTGGTCATAAAGTTCTCCGTAGAACGACGCACTACCGCATCACCATCCGTATGGTTCCATCGGATGCTTCCATCCAACTTCAACCTATTTTTCTTCTCATAGTTCAGGTTCACACCCATCATCTTGGGAGCAACCAAGCCTTGACGACCGGCACCCCAGCGACCACCACCAGGAGAGAAACCCGTGTCGTTCACATTGTTGGCATTACCCATCAAGAACACTTTCAGGTCATCTTTCATCCATCCAAACATGACACGCCCGAAATAACGGTCGTGTGTACCAGCAGCCAAATCGGTATTCAGCAAGATACCCTTGTTCATACCGGGTTTGATACCGAAGTCGAGCACAGTTTCCTCTTCTCCATCATCCACACCACTGATACGGGCCATGTCGCTCTTCTGGTCGTAAGCCTTCACGCGATCCACGATACTGGAGGGCAGATTCTTCATGGCAGTCTTCGTATCACCCACCATGAATTCCTTACCATCCACCATAATCTTCTTTACTTCCTTACCGTTAATGGTTATCTTGCCATCGTCATCCACCTGGGCACCTGGCAGTCGTTTTACCAGTTCCTCCACCACAGAACCCTCTGGTGTACGGAATGCAGCAGCATTATAGACAAAGGTGTCAGCCTTCAACGTTACCTTGGCAGCATTTCCAGTTACCGTTGCACCCTCCAGCATCACAGCATCGGGCCTCATGGTAATCTTACCCAGTGCCACATCTTTATCGGCTGTCACCGTTACATGCTTGGTGTAAGGCTTATATCCCACACTGGTTATCTGGATGATATATCGTCCATTAGCAGGAGCCTTCACACGAAAACGTCCCTCAAGGTCCGTCAGTCCACCTGCTACGAATGTGCTATCCATTTTCAACAACCGAACACTGCTCTGTGCCATCGGTTCATGTGTGTCGCTTTCCATCACGTTACCCGTAACATGGCGCTGAGCCACTGCCAGCGTGACGACCATCGTCAAAAGTAAAAAGAGTGTTAATCGTTTCATCATTTTCAATCATATTACGACAATATAGACGGGTATCTATTGGAAAAGTTTAAAGAAAACAAAAGATTTTTAGGGAAGAATCGACATTTCTCCACTATTTTATATACTAATTTCGATTTTTTTAATTAATTTTGCACCCGTAAATCATGGACCGACAGAAAGTCATCATATCCAATGACCTGCAAAAAGCGTTGTCAGATGCCATTGCAGAGTGCCCGCACGACAAGTTGTTTGTGCTGGTCGACGAGACCACGCATCAACTCTGTCTGCCTGTCATTGCTGGTTTCGACTGCATGCAGGAGGCACAGTGCATCGTCATCGGAGCTACCGATACCCACAAGACGCTCGACACGTTGAGCCATGTGTGGGCAGAGTTGCAGCGCATGGGTGCCACCCGCCACTCACTGCTCATCAATCTGGGTGGAGGCATGGTGACCGATCTGGGTGGATTCGCGGCTTCCACGTTTAAGCGCGGACTGGCCTATATCAACATTCCCACCACTCTTCTGTCGATGGTCGATGCCTCTGTGGGTGGCAAGACAGGCATCAACTTCGGAGGACTGAAAAACGAGATTGGTGTTTTCAACAATGCCAACTCCGTCATCCTCGACACCATTTTCCTCAAGACAATGGACCAAGAGAATATCCTCTCTGGCTATGCCGAAATGCTGAAGCATGGACTCATTAGCGAGGAAAAGATGTGGGCAGAGCTTATCAACTTTGAACTTGAAACTTTGAACTTGAAACTTTGTGATGTCTCCAAGCCAGAACAAATCAAACATATCAAAACTCAAAGTTCAAAACTCAAAGAAATGCTCGCCGACAGCGTTGCTGTCAAGCAGCGTATTGTCACCGAAGACCCCACGGAGCATGGCATCCGCAAGGCCCTTAACCTGGGGCATACCGCCGGACATGCTTTTGAATCGCTGGCACTGGAGCGTAAGCCCATCCTGCATGGTTATGCTGTTGCCTACGGATTGGTAGTCGAACTCTACCTCTGTTGCGTCAAGACAGGATTTCCACAGGACAAGATGCGCCAGACCGTTGCCTTTATCAAGGAACATTACGGTCGCATGCCCATCACCTGCGACGACTATCCCAAGTTGATAGAGCTGATGCACCACGATAAGAAAAATGTGGGAACAGACATCAATTTCACACTGCTGGGAGGTATCGGCGATATCCGCATCAACCAGACAGCTACGGAAGAAGATATTAAGGAAGCTTTAGACTTCTATCGAGAATATTAGCGAGAAACTACTACCTATTTAAATTACTAATAACCATTGGTGGGGTTTATCCGTGAGGATGAGCCCCACTTTCATTTGCTATGCGCTCAGCTTCTGCACGGGCGGGTTTTCCTGTCTCTGTCAGAGGCAGATGGTCAAGTGCGATGAAACGTCGGGGTTGCCAATATCGGGGCAATACCCTTTCGCACACAGCCTTCACCTCGTCCGCATTTCCTCCTTCCATCAGCAGGACCACCATTTCGCCCAATCGTTCGTCTTTCGCGCGCGTTATTATATAAGGTATAGTGAGATGGGGGCGTAACAATCGTTCCACTTCCTCCATCTGTATCTTGATGCCTCCTGAGCAGATGACATTATCCTTCCGTCCTAAGATGCGGAATGAACCGTCCGTCCGCAATGCTGCGATATCGTTGGTTACCAGCTTTCCATCATGCACGGCAGGCGCATCAATCACCAGACAACCGTCTTCTGTCTGCGACAAGGTAACCCCCTCGAAGGGGGTATACCAATCGGAGGCACCCACGCCATTCAGGCGTCGCAAGGCTATGTGCGACAGGGTCTCGGTCATGCCATAAGTGCTCCACACCGCATTCGGGAAGTCCCTCAATGCTGCCTGCAAACCCTCGTCTATCGCACCACCTCCTATTATCAAGTGGCGAATGTTTCGCAGACGTTCCCGTTCCTCAGGCACCTGCAACGAGTTATACACCTGCAACGGGACCATCGCTGCAAAGTCAATACTGGGGGCCAATCCCTTCTGCCCGGCAAGTGGATGCCCACTCGGTTCCACCGTTATCAGCTGCAACCCACGCTCTATCGCCCGTACCACCATCATTTTCCCTGCAATATAATCGGTCGACATACAGAGCAAGGCGTTATCGCCAGCCTTTAGTCCCAGGAAGTCACATGTGATGCGTGCCGAATTCATCATTCTGCACTTCTCCACCCTCATCCGTTTAGGCACCCCGGTACTCCCGCTGGTCTTCACCTCCACGTAGGGCAATCCGTTATTCCACTCTTCCAGAAAACTATTCACTGTTCACTTCTCCAAAGTTGGTCGCCCCGTATCTCCAAAGGCATGGGAATATTATCGGTAAACAACTGACCAGTACCTAAACCTTGCGGCATTTTGATCGCATCGCCATAGATGTCACTGCACAACTGGGCAATGGCGTTCAGTCCGATGTTGCTCTCTAATGCTGAGGTTATCCACGAACCTATGCCCATATCCCGCGCTATGTCCACCCACTCTCTCACGCCCATCATACCACCATGCAACGAAGGTTTCAGTATGATGTATCGGGGCTTGATGATGTTCAGCATCTGTCGCTTCTGTTCAGGGTCGTTCACGCCTATCAGTTCCTCGTCCAGTGCGATGGGCAGAGGCGACTCACGGCACAACTCTGCCATATTCGCCCACTGACCAGCCTTGATGGGTTGCTCTATCGAGTGCAGGGCATACTGCGACAACAGTTCCAACTTATACAACGCCTCGTCGAACCGGAAAGCACCATTGGCATCTACGCGCAGTTCCACCTCATGGTGTGAGAAGCGTCCACGAATCTGCTTGATCAGTTCCAGCTCGGCATCAAAGTCAATCGCTCCTATCTTCAACTTCACGCATCGGAAGCCCTGCTCCAGTTTCTGTTCTATGCGCTCACGCATCTCATCAAACGTACCCATCCACACCAATCCATTGATGGGAATACCTACCTCACCCCTGCTGAAAGGTGTATCAAACAGCACGTCTCTTCCCTCTTCCTTCTTCCTTCTTACTTCGTAAAGCGCCGTTTCCAGTCCGAACAACATGGAGGGATAGTCGCGTAGGGCCTCGTAAGGTATCTCGCCCGTCCTTTCCACCTCATCGCAGAAGTGTCGCAACACCTCTGCATAATTGGGGATATCGTCACAGCTCAACTTGGGCAGTGGGGCACATTCACCTATTCCGATAGCAGAACCATCGGTCACCGTGACGAGCCATATCCTGCGCTCCGTATAGACGCCGCGACTCGTTCCTGCCGGCTGCTTAAAATGCAGCGTCCTTTCTTCTATCTCAATTCTCATGGAATTTTCGGGTATTTATCAAAGTCGGGCTTGCGCTTTTCCAGGAAAGCCTTACCACCCTCCTGCGCTTCATCCAGGAAGTAATACAACATCGTAGCGTCGCCAGCCAACTGCTGGATACCAGCCTGTCCGTCCAACTCCGCATTCAGTCCATCCTTAATCATACGCAGGGCGATGGGCGATCGCTCCATCATCTCCTCTGCCCAACTCACGCACTCGTCCTCCAGCTGTTCCAGAGGCACCACCTTGTTCACCATACCCATACGCTCAGCCTCCTGTGCCGAGTACTGGCGACACATAAACCATATCTCGCGCGCCTTCTTCTGTCCCACAATGCGAGCCAGATAACTGCTACCGAAACCGGCATCAAACGAGCCCACCTTAGGACCCGTCTGTCCGAAGATGGCGTTTTCTGAAGCGATTGTCAAGTCGCACACCAAGTGCAGCACGTGTCCGCCACCAATGGCATAACCATTCACCATCGCAATCACCGGTTTGGGCAAACGACGAATCTGCATCTGTACGTCTAGCACACTCAGGCGGGGCACACCCTCTTCGTCAATGTAGCCACCACGACCCTTCACATGCATGTCGCCACCCGAGCAGAACGCATGCTTCACGTCCGTCAGTTTCTTACCTTCAGGCACCTCCGACATAGCACCCGTCAACAGCACCACGCGAATCTGTTGCATTTCCCTACACAGCGCAAACGCCTGACTCAGTTCCAGCGTTGTCCTTGGCGTGAATGCATTGCGATAACGCGCCCTGTCAATGGTTATCTTTGCGATGCCATGATACTCTTCGAAGCGAATCTCTTCGAACTTACGAATCTCTTTCCACTGTCTTGTTTCCATAATCACATTGTTTTATGCCTGCGAAGGTACGAAGAAAAAATGAAACCACCAAAAATTTGGTGGTCTCCCGCTTTTTTTGTAATTTCGCAGGCAGATATCCCTATAACACCATTATCGCTATGTTACAGATACGCTGCAAGAACAACAACGTGACAAAGAGTTTCCCTGAAGGAACCTCGTTGCTGGACGTTTACCAGGAGTTTCAAGACGAGATACAACTGCCCTACCCTGTGGTGTCGGCAAAAGTAAATAACGTGTCGCAAGGACTGAAGTTCCGACTTTACCAGAACCGCGACGTGGAATTTCTGGATGCCCGCGCAGGAAGTGGTCATCGTGTGTATGTCAGGAGTCTGAGCTTCCTCCTTTACAAAGCTTCGCAGGACTTGTTTCCCGGTTCGAAGTTGTTCGTGGAGCACTCGCTGTCGCGTGGCTACTATTGTAACTTCAAGAAAAAGAACAACGAACTGCTGACGGATGAGGATGTGGACCAGATTCGCCAGCGCATGCAGGAAATCATAGACATGGACATGCCCTTCCGTCGCACTGAGGCTACGACAGAAGAGGCTATCCGCGTGTTTACCGAGCGTGGGTTTGCTGACAAGGTGAAGCTTCTGGAAACCAGTGGACAGGTTTACAGCGATTATTACACATTGGGCGATACCGTAGATTACTATTACGGTCCGTTGGTGCCCAGTGCGGGATATCTGAAGGTGTTCGGGGTGGAGCATTATGCGGACGGACTATTGCTGCGCGTTCCCGACTGGACCAACCCCACCCGTCTGGCAGAAAAGGTGGAACAACCCAAGACCTTCGAGATGTTTGCAGAGAAAACACGCTGGGACATCATCATGCGATTGTCGAATGCGGGCGATGTGAACAAAGCCATTCAGCGTGGATATGCTTCTGAACTCATTCAGGTAAGCGAGGCTTTGCAGGAAAAGAAGATTGTGCAGATAGCCGAGGAAATAGACCGCAGGTTCCACAGAAAGGAGAATCCTGTGCGCATGGTCTTGATAACAGGACCTTCGAGTTCGGGTAAGACGACCTTCTGCAAACGTCTGTCCATCCAGTTGCTGGCCTGCGGACTGCGCCCCATGTCGTTCTCTACCGACGATTATTTCGTGAATCGCGTAGATACACCCAAGTTGCCCAATGGCGATTATGACTTCGACAACATAGAAACGGTGGAATATTCGCTGTTGGAAGAACATCTGCTGCGACTGATGCAGGGCGAGCGCGTAGAGATTCCTGAATATAACTTTGTGACGGGTAAGAGGGAATGGAACGGTAAGAAGTTGAAGTTGTCGAACGATACCGTGCTGATTATCGAGGGTATCCATGCACTGAACCCGCTGTTGACCAAGAAGATAGACGATGCACTGAAATACAAGATCTATATCTCGGCACTGACCAGCATATCGCTGGACGACCATAACTGGATTCCCGTTCGCGACAACCGATTGCTGCGCCGTATCATCCGTGACTATAACAAGGGTGCATATACCGCCCAACAAACCATTGCCCAATGGAAGAATGTGTGTGAGGCGGAGGACCAGTGGATATTCCCATTCCAAGAGAGTGCGGATGTGATGTTCAACTCAGCGCTGAACATCGAATTTGCCGTGCTTCGTACCCATGCAGAGATTATCCTGACCAGCGTGCCCAGGAATTGTCCTGAGTATGGCGAAGCGCATCGCTTGCTGAAATTCATACGTTTCTTCACGCCCATCAGCGACAAGGAAATTCCTCCCACGAGTATTATGCGTGAGTTCGTAGGTGGTTCGTCGTTTAAGTATTAATATATATATATAATAATGTATAGCGATAAGGAGCAGGTTAATATACTGACCTCGTTGCTCGTAGCATCGGGAGTGCGTCATGCAATAGTTTGTCCAGGAAGCAGGAATGCACCCATTGTGCATAATCTGAACGAGTGTCCGCAGATGCAGTGTTATCCTGTGACAGATGAGCGCTCGGCAGGTTTCTATGCACTGGGCATGAGTCAATGCCTGAAGCAGCCCGTAGTGGTTTGTGTGACCAGTGGCACAGCCCTGTTGAATCTTGCTCCTGCAGTAGCAGAGGCTTACTATCAGCATGCGCCCTTGGTGGTTATCTCTGCCGACCGTCCTCCACAGTGGATAGACCAGTTGGACGGACAGACGCTGCCCCAGCCTGATGCCTTGGGTCGTTTCGTACGTAAGGCCGTTTCACTGCCTGAGCCTCTCAATGAGGAACAACGCTGGTATTGCAACCGCTTGGTCAACGAAGCCTTGATGGTGAAGCATGGCCCTGTACATATCAATGTGCCCATCACGGAACCTTTGTTCAACTTTACCGTAGAGAAATTGCCTGAGGAGCGGAAGATAGAGTTTATAGCAGCAGATATCCCCAGCCATGTGTTAAGCCACGTGTGTCGAATGTTCTTGCAGTCTAAGCGTCCGATGCTGATTGCAGGTCAGCCCATGAATCCTAGCTACGACGAGGCGGTCATGCTGGTTGGCGACAATGATGAGTATGTGCCCGACTTCGTGCTGTACATTGGTGGCTCTATTGTCAGCAAGCGCCTGAAGCATTTCCTGCGCAAGGCCAAGGAAACGTGGATTGTCAACGAGACGGGCGAGTTGAACGACACCTTCATGAATCTGACGAATGTTATTCAGGGAGATGGAGATGTGGTAGCTGACCAAATACACTTTTTCCTCGAACAGCAACCCCACCCCTTTGTTCAGAAATGGGAAGCATTGCTGGCAAAAGTGCGCCACCATGCTGACAACTATCAGCCTGACTATTCGCAGATGGCTGTGGCAAAGTGTTTTGAGGAATCGAATCCCCTAGAGCCAGTTCACTACGCCAATAGCACCGCTATTCGTTTGGCTAATATCTACGCCAAGCACCCCGTATATTGCAATCGGGGCGTGAATGGCATTGAGGGTTCGCTTTCAACAGCTGCGGGATTCTCGCTGGTATCGGACGAAAACGTTTTCTGCGTGATTGGTGACCTCAGTTTCTTCTATGACCAGAATGCACTATGGAACCAGAACCTGCGAGGCAATCTGCGCATCTTGCTGATGAACAACGGGAAAGGTGGCATCTTCAATATGCTGAAAGGACTGGAAAAGAGTGCTGCACGCGATCAGTTTGTTGCCGCACAGCACAAGACTTCAGCAGAAGGAATCTGTATGCAGAACCATGTGGATTATCAGAAAGCTCAAAACATGGAGGAGATGCAGCAGGGCATAGAATGGCTCATGCATACAGAAAGCAATCGCCCTCTGTTGCTCGAAGTGTTTACCGATGCTGCAGAGGACGAACGGGTATTCAAAGCCTATTATCATAGTCTAAAGGCAGAGTAGTCTATTATCTTACTCTGTCTTTAGAATCCTGCGCATGGTGTCAAGTTTCGTTTCCGTTTCCTGCCACTCCAGTTCTTCCACACTATCCTTCAACAATCCTCCACCAGCATAGAGGCGATAGCCATTGGCAAAGAGCTGCATGCATCGCAAGGTGACGAAGAGGTTGGTCTGTCCGTTCAGGAACAGTGGACCCATGAAGCCACTATAGTAGGAACGGTCATGATGCTCATGCTGTAGGATAAAACGGAAAGACGACTGCTTGGGAAGTCCGCAGACGGCAGGCGTGGGATGAAGCGCCTGCAACAAGGCTCCTACGGAAGTATTATCAGGCAAAGTGAAATGGAAATCGCTACGAAGATGGGCCAGATGACCAGCACGTGCCGTACGAGGACCTTCTTCCGAGAAATCGTGGGTAAACTGCTCGAGTTGGTGAGTGATATAGGTGGCAACATAACGCTGTTCTTGGATATTCTTATCGCTCCAGCGCAGGTCATCCTCGTATTTCATCGTACCCGCTAATGCGATGGTCTGCCACTCGCTGCCATTTCCCGACAGCAATATTTCGGGAGTGGAAACAAGCCACAATCCACTTTGCGGAGTATAAACCAAGCTAATCATCATTCTGGGATAATTATCACAGGCACGCTGGAACAACTGTAGCGGTGTCTCCTCACCTGTACGCTGGATTGAAATGCTGCGTGAGAGCACCAGCTTCTGGAAATCGCCATTCAGCAAATGGGAATGAAAGTTGGCGAAGTCCAGATGATAGTCAGCAGTGAGGGTGGTTGCCAGGGTTTCTAAACCGTCAAGATTGGCTAGATTTTCTAGATTATCTAGACTCTCTAGGTTTTCTAGAACCTCATCTGCCCTAATCAACAAGATAGGATGTTCTGCCGAGCAGGCAAAAGGAGCCATCACGAAACCCTGTTGCCCTGTCAACTCATTGCATGACAATAGTTCCTTCGGTGTGTCCGAAGTCTGCACTACCAGCGTACATTTCTTCTCGTACGGTAGTCGGAACAATGCAAAACTATTCATTATTTCCCCTGACGAATAATAAAGTTAGTCACCCTGACGGTTGATATCAAATCGCCAGCACTATCCTTAATGTCCACCTGCCACACATGCAACTTCTTGCCTTGATGCTGCATACGTCCAAAGGCAGTAACAGTATCGCCCTCAGAGACAGCTTTCACATGAGAGCCACTAACCTCAATGCCCACACAGGCACAGCCGGGACACAGCGATGATGAACCTACCCCTGCTAAATTCTCTGCCAAAGCCAGCGAGGCACCACCACTCAAAAATCCGAATGGCTGTCGGTTTCGTTCGTCCACTTTCATACGAGCCATACAAGTATCGTCCTCGGGTGTGGAGATAAACTCCATCCCGAGGGCGGTACTCAAATTAGGCTTAGCATCTATAATTGCTTTTATCTTTTCTACGTTCATAAGAATAATGAGTATTCTTTCACCATCCAGGCCAATGCACTGGCTCCCAACACATCTCGTTCGTGATTGTCGAGCACAGAGACCTGTACCTTCACCTTACCACGGATATTGCCGAACACATGTTCATCGAACGATGCCATCAACGGTTCCATGAACCATTTGGCAGCCTCCGTCAATTCACCCGTCAGGATGATTGCCTCTGGGTTAATCACCGAAGCATAGTTAGCCAGTCCCATGCCCAGATAGAGACCTGTTACTTCATAAACTTTCTTGGCTAACTTGTCGCCTTTGTCGCAACACTCGCCAATGGTCATAGGGGTGAGTTCAGGCAACTCACGCATCAAACTCGGTTCGTCCGTCTCTGCCATAATATCCTTAGCTGTCTTTACGATACCACGGTCTGAAGCATATTCCTCCAGACAGCCCTTTCTGCCACAAGTACAAGGACGCCCTCCATCAACCACACAGGTATGACCCAACTCACCAGCATAGCCACCATTACCCAGATGAGGATGACCACCAGAGAAGAAACAACTGCCCAAGCCTCCGTGCCCTAAGGACACCACGATAAAGTTTTCCATTCCATGGGCAGAACCATACACAAACTCACCCATCGCCGTAGCATGGGCATCGTTACCTAATGCAACTGCCAAACCTACACGATCGCGCAACATAGCAGCCAGGGGAACTACACCCTTCCAAGGCATATTGCCAGCATTCTCAATGCATCCCGTCAGGAAGTTGGCACTGGGCGCACTGACACCTACAGAGCGCACTACTTCGTAGCCACCGTTTGCCTCTGCCATCAAGACAATACGTTCGCTCAAAGCCTCAACATAGTTGTTTACCAAAGGAAAGTCAGAGGTCCTCAAAGAATCTTGTGCCAGGATTGCTCCTCGCAAGTCAACAATGGCGATAGTGGTTTCGTTCACCCCGATGTCAATGCCTACAACTCTTGTCTTTATCACACTACTTGTCATCATCTATTCAGGCTCCAAGTTACTTAAACAATGAATACTCCTTTACCTCCCATGCCAGTACGCTTGCCCCCAGAAGGTTGCGATCATGGTCATCCAAGGTAGAAAGAATAAATTTAACCTTCCCTTGTATATTATGGAATACATGCTCCTCAAAAGCTGCATTTGCAGGTTCCAGAATCCATTTGCCTGCACGTGAGATAATGCCCGTGAAGATGACAGCCTCTGGGTTCAACACTGAACAATAGTTTGCCAATCCTACGCCCAGCCAATAGCCTGTACGACGATAGACCTCGATAGACAATTCGTCACCCAGGTCGCAAAATTCTGCAATCATGTGGGGAGTCAGTTTCTCTACCTGTCTCATCTTCGATGGTTTGTCACTCTCTGCCATCACCTCCGACGCTGTACGCAAGATACCCTTGGTGGCTGTATAGGCTTCCAAGCAACCTAATTTTCCACAACCACACGGACGACCTTTATATTCTACACACGTATGGCCAATCTCACCTGCAAAACCGTTATTTCCCAGATGAGCCGTACCATTGCTAAAGAAACAACTACCCATACCACTGCCCAGCGAGACAACCACAAAGTCGCGCATACCATGAGCAGCACCGAACGTGTTCTCAGCCAGCGCCATCACATGCGCATTATTGCCCAATGCAACCGCTAATCCCAAACGGTCGCGCAACATAGCAGCCAAGGGCACTACACCCTTCCAAGGCATATTCGGGGCATTTTCCAGACATCCCGTTCGAACATTTCCACTAGGCGAGGCTATACCTACTGAGCGTATCGACTCATACCCACCATTTCTCTCAGTGAGTTCCATCACATGGTCACATAGCACAGCTATAAAATTACCAATGTCAGGATAGTCTGAAGTTGCAAAATTACAGGTGTCTATCAAATTTCCACGGACATCAACGATGGCACAAATCGTCTTGTCAACATTAATATCCACTGCAACAACCCGTGTTTTGATATTGTCTATTATCATAGTAGTGTTTTACTATAGTTTGCGACAAAGTTATACAATATTCTTCAATCTGCCAAATTTTTTCTTTTGTTTTCGTTGAGGAATAGTAAAAAAAGCATAAAAGGAAGGAAGAATCAGAATATTTTTGTAACTTTGCACAGAATTTATATAGATAAATAAGAAATGAACGTTTTAGAACTCAGTGAACAAGAAATTGGCAGACGCGAAAGTCTGCAGCAGTTGCGTGACATGGGTATCAACCCCTACCCCGCAGCAGAATATCCCGTAAATGCATGGAGCACAGATATTATTGAGAATTTTGAAGACCTGCCCATTATAGGAAAAGACGAGGAAGGCAACGATGTACGCGAGACGCCTACACCCGAGAACAGCCGTATGGTAAGCATCGCAGGACGAATCATGAGCAAGAGCATCATGGGTAAGGCTGCCTTTGCCAAGTTGCAGGACTCCAAAGGTCGTATTCAGGTTTATGTACAGCGTGACGCCATCTGTCCTGACGAAAACAAAGATCTTTATAACATTGTCTTCAAGAAGCTCCTCGATTTGGGCGACTTCATTGGCGTGAAAGGTTTCGTGTTCCGCACGAAGACTGGCGAGATTAGCGTTCACGTCATGGAAATGACCGTACTAAGCAAGAGTTTGAAGCCACTGCCCGTCGTCAAGACGGATGCAGAAGGCAAAGTATATGACGCATTCGATGATCCTGAATTGCGATATCGTCAGCGCTACGTTGACTTGATTGTCAACGCTGGCGTGAAGGATACCTTCCTAAAGCGTGCCACCATCATCCGCACCATGCGTCGCATTCTCGACGAGGCTGGTTATACCGAGGTTGACACACCTATCCTGCAGAGCATTGCAGGTGGTGCATCAGCCCGTCCATTCATCACCCACTTCAATGCCCTGAATCAGGACATGTACATGCGCATTGCCACCGAGCTCTATCTGAAGCGCCTCATCGTAGGCGGTTTCGAGGGTGTTTACGAGATGGGTAAGAACTTCCGCAACGAGGGTATGGACAAGACCCACAACCCTGAGTTCACCTGCATGGAGCTTTATGTCAGCTATAAGGACCTGCTGTGGGGTATGACCTTCACCGAGAAGATGCTCGAGGAGATTTGTACTGCCGTGAATGGCAAGCCCGAGGTTGAGATTGATGGTAAGGTTATCTCCTTCAAGGCTCCATTCCGTCGCCTGCCTATCCTCGATGCTATCAAGGAGAAGACCGGTTTCGACTGCGATGGCAAGACCGAGGACGAGATTCGTGCGTTCTGCCTCTCTAAGGGAATGGATGTAGACGAGACCATGGGTAAGGGTAAACTCATCGACGAACTCTTTGGTGAGTTCTGCGAGGGCACCTTCATCCAGCCTACCTTCATTACCGACTATCCTGTTGAGATGTCGCCACTTACCAAGATGCACCGTTCTAAGCCCGGTCTCACTGAGCGTTTCGAACTGATGGTGAACGGAAAGGAGCTGGCCAACGCCTATTCTGAGCTCAACGATCCTATCGATCAAGAGGAGCGTTTCATCGAGCAGATGAAGCTTGCTGACAAGGGCGACGACGAGGCTATGATCATCGACCACGACTTCCTGCGCGCCCTACAGTACGGTATGCCTCCTACCTTCGGTATCGGTATTGGTATTGACCGTTTGGTGATGCTGCTCACAGGTAAGTTTGCTATTGGCGAGGTGATGCTGTTCCCACAGATGAAGCCTGAGCAGAAGATTCCTCAGTCGTCTGTAGCTGAGTGGGCTGAGATTGGTGTTCCTGAGGACATCGTTCCAGTACTCCGCAAGGCTGGTTTCAACCTGATTACCAACATCAAGGACGAGAAGCCCCAGGGTCTGCAGCAGAAGATTGGCGAGATTTTCAAGAAATACAAGCTCGACATGCAAAAGCCCTCCGTCGACGACGTGGCCGCATGGATAGAGAAGGCGCAATAATTGTAAATTGTAAATAAGATGTACGATTGTGGACGCATAGCCATCATTGGCGGAGGTTCGTGGGCAACGGCAATAGCCAAAATCGTGGTGGGACACACTCACCACATTGGCTGGTATATGCGCAGAGACGACCGCATTGAGGATTTCAGAAGACTGGGCCATAACCCCGCCTACCTCATGAGCGTTCACTTCAACATTGACGAGATTTATTTCTCGTCTGACCTGAACAAGATAGTTCAGCAATACGACACATTGGTGTTCGTCACCCCTTCGCCCTACCTCAAGAGCCACTTAAAGAAGCTGAAGACGCGTCTTCGCGACAAGTATATCGTGACAGCCATCAAGGGTATTGTTCCTGATGAAAACCTGATATGCTCAGAATATTTCCATCAGGTTTACGATGTGCCCTATGAGAATCTGGCGTGCATTGGAGGTCCTTCGCATGCCGAGGAAGTAGCTTTGGAACGACTGAGCTACCTAACGGTGGGGTGTGCAGACCGCGAGAAAGCAGAGGCATTTGCTGATGTACTGACCAGCGAATACATCAAGACCAAGACATCAACCGATGTGATTGGTATCGAATATTCCAGTGTGCTGAAGAATGTCTATGCCATTGCTGCTGGCATCTGTAACGGTCTGAAGTTTGGCGACAACTTCCAAGCCGTGCTGATATCCAATGCTGTACAGGAGATGGCCCGATTCCTGAAAGTGGTACACCCTATCGAGCGTAACATTGCAGACAGTGTCTATCTGGGTGACTTGCTGGTAACAGGCTACAGCAACTTCTCAAGAAACCGTACCTTCGGTACGATGATTGGCAAGGGCTATAGCGTGAAGTCGGCACAAATTGAGATGGAGATGATTGCTGAAGGCTATTTCGGCACCAAGTGTATGAAGGAAATCAATCGTCACTGTCATGTCAACATGCCCATTCTCGATGCCGTATATAATATATTGTACGAGCGCATATCGCCACAGATTGAGATTAAGCTCTTAACAGACTCATTTAGATAAGACAAAACTATAACGTATTATTATGAACAACATTAAACTTGACATCACAAAGGCCGCTTGCTTCCTCGAGGCAGGCGCAGTGAAGGCTTTCGAGCCTAAGGTAAAGGCCGCTCAGCAGGCTTTGGAAAATGGGACATGCCCTGGTAACGACTTCTTAGGATGGTTGCATCTGCCCACAGAAATCACTCCTGCCTTCCTCGACGAGATTGAGGCAACAGCCAAGGTATTGCGCGACAATTGCGAGGCTGTAGTTGTTGCAGGTATTGGTGGTAGCTATCTGGGTGCCCGTGCCGTCATCGAGGCATTGAGCAACTCGTTTGGCTGGCTGATTCAGGACAAGAAGAATCCTATCATTCTCTTTGCTGGTAACAACATCGGCGAGGACTATCTCTTCGAGTTGACCGAATACCTGAAAGGCAAGAAATTCGGTGTTATCAATATCTCCAAGTCTGGTACTACCACTGAGACCGCTCTGACTTTCCGTCTGCTGAAGAAGCAGTGCGAGGCTCAGCGTGGTAAGGAGGAAGCCAAGAAGGTAATTGTTGCCGTTACGGATGCCAAGCGTGGTGCTGCTCGTACTTGCGCTGACAAGGAAGGCTACAAGAGCTTCATCATCCCCGACAACGTAGGTGGCCGCTTCTCTGTACTCACTCCTGTAGGTCTGCTGCCTATCGCTTGCGCTGGTTTCGACGTTAAGGCACTGGTAGGTGGTGCTCAGGACATGGAGAAGGCTTGTGCTCCCAGCGTACCTTTCGAGGAGAACCCTGCTGCTCAGTATGCCGCTGTTCGTAACGCCCTCTATGGCAAAGGCAAGAAGATTGAGATCATGGTGAACTACCAGCCTAAGCTGCACTTTTTCTCAGAGTGGTGGAAACAGCTCTATGGCGAGTCTGAGGGTAAGGACAAGAAGGGCATCTTCCCCGCAAGCGTTGATTTCACTACCGACCTGCACTCTATGGGTCAGTGGATTCAGGATGGCGAGCGTACCATCTTCGAAACCGTTATCAGCATCGAGGAGCCCGAGAAGAAGTTGCTCTTCCCTGAGGACGAAGAGAATCTGGACGGTCTGAACTTCCTCGCTGGCAAGCGCGTAGACGAGGTGAACAAGATGGCAGAGCTGGGTACTCGTCTGGCTCACGTGGATGGTGGTGTGCCCAACATGCGCATCAGTGTTCCTAAGCTGAACGAATACTACATCGGCCAACTCATCTACTTCTTTGAGGTTGCTTGTGGCATCAGCGGAAACCTGCTCGAGGTGAACCCCTTCAACCAGCCTGGTGTAGAGGCTTACAAGAAGAACATGTTTGCCCTGCTCGAGAAGCCCGGCTATGAGGCAGAGTCAAAGGCTATCAAGGAGCGCCTCGAAAGTGAAAAGTGATTAGTGAAAAGTGAAAAATTCTATTAAGCAATACATAGAGAAGCACGGTTTTGAGCGGTTTTGCCCGAAAGCCGTGCTTTTTGATATGGATGGTGTCATCTACGACTCCATGCCTAACCACTCCTGTTCATGGAGCCAGGCAATGGCCGACTTCGGACTGGAGATGCCCCCCAGCGGAGCCTACGAATACGAGGGCATGAGGGGTGTGGAAACCATCCAGAAGCTCGCCAGAAAACAATGGGGCCGTGAGGTCAGCGAAGAAGAGGCGCAGAAAATGTATGCCCACAAGTCGGAGTTGTTTGCAGCCTGCAAACCCGCCGAACTGATGCCTGGCATCCAGCAACTGATGGAGCAAATCAAGGCCTGCGGACTGAACATTTGCATCGTGACGGGCAGTGCCCAACACGTGCTGCTGGACAAGTTGGAAAGCGACCTTCAGGGCTTGGTGAGCAAAGACCTGATGGTTACAGCCTTCGACGTGAAACACGGAAAGCCCGCTCCCGAACCTTATCTGAAAGGAATGGAGAAATGTGGCGTCCATCCTTGGGAAGCGATGGTGGTGGAGAATGCGCCACTGGGTGTCAGAGCAGCTGTTGCAGCCCAATGCTTCACCATTGCCGTCAACACGGGTCCCCTACCCGACGAGATGCTGGCCAACGAGGGAGCCAATCTCATCTTCCCCCGCATGACTGCACTCAGTGACGCTTGGTACAGCATCATGGAGTGTCTCAAATAAGCACAACGTGATAGAATGAAAAAAATAAGAGGACGAATTAAACTTCGTCCTCGTTTTCTATATTCTCGTTGTCTACATTGCTGGTATCCATCTGTACATCCCGTTTGATGACCAGCTCGCCCATTCTCGACAAACGGATAATCAAGGGAATATACTCATCCGTCTGCGGATGTCCCACGCTGGCTGCAAACACCAGCCAGTCGCCATCCACCTTGTCGAACACCAATCCCTCAAAGATTCCCGTGTTACGGAAGTCATCGTCCAGATAGGAATTCAACGCCTTCTTGGTAAACGAACGACTGAAGAATATGGAGCCATCCTTGCGTGATACGGCAAGGGTGAACACATTGTCTTTATACTTCTGCCCTATCTCGTCCTTCACCATTGGCAGCGAATCGGAAGCATGACGATGAATGGCCACATGATAAATCTTGCCTATCCATTCCACATCGCGCTCGTCCGTATATTCCTGCATGGCAACAGGAGCTTTCGGCTTTACCTTCTCAACCTTGGGGGCTATAATATCCTCACTCTTTTTCTTGCCTCCGCAAGCCGACAACAGGGTCAGCACAACACATGCCAAGGCAATGATGGAAATCTGTTTCATATCTATCGTTTCTTGTTTCGAGGACAAAAGTACGAAAAAACCTTGAAATCTACAAGGATTTCGCATAAAAATGAAACGCCCCGTCATCCGACGGAGCGCTCAAAACGATAAGCACGCTTGCTTTTTTTTTAAAAAAAACACTATGTTAACCTAAATCACTATGATGTTTCATTAATTTTTTATATATTGAGTAATGTGTTGGTTTTACCCTTAATATCATTATGACGTACAAGAAGTGAAAATGTTTAATGAAAAAACAAAAAAAATATCATTTTATGTGCATTTTGATATTTTTTAATTATCTTTGTAGGCAATAATACAATAATATGAAGCAGATTTTACCTTTTATATTATTCCTAGCCATCATTGGCATGGCCTCTTCCTGTAGCAGCGAACAGGCCGAGGAAGCGGAACCCGTGGTTACCGACACGTTACCCTCGCTGATTATGCAGATTCAGAAGACGTCCAGGCTCTATACCACCGAATACCACATCCACAAGATTGTCACCCACGACGATGTGGTCCGTCTAAAAGGCAATTTCCTCAGCAAGGAATTCGACATTCCCCTGCCTTTGGGCGAACGCAAGGTAGCCATTCCGATGGACGCCACGCTGAAAGCATATATCGACTTCTCCGATTTCTCCGAGAAAAACATTGAGCGTCATGGCGACAAGATTACCATTCTCTTGCCCGACCCGAAAATCACGCTCACCAGCTCGAAAATCAATCAGAAGGAGATTAAGGAATATGTAGGACTCACCCGCTCGCATTTTACCGATAAGGAGCTGACCAACTACGAGCAACAAGGTCGCAAGTCCATTCTGGACAATGTGCCCAACATGGGCTTGATTCAGACAGCACAGGAGAATGCCACCCGCGTGCTGGTACCCATGCTCACCCAGATGGGCTATCAGGAGGAGAACATTACCATTGCCTTCCGCAAGAACCTCAGCATCCAGCAATTGATTAACTCAAGTATTGAAAAGCAATGAAGTGGAACATCAAATATAGTCTGTACGTCGCCGTAGCCGTCCTTGCTCTGATACTGGGCATCTGGCTCATCCTTTCCGTGAAGAAGACCGAAGTCAGCGTGGATGTCGACCATAAAATCAACATCACCCCTGAGCAGATAGAAAGCATCAAGGCCATTGGCGAATGGGAATTTCTGTCAATTGCCGATGAAGTGATGGTGGACACCCTGCGCAAAGGCATCTTCTCCGACGACCATTTGGTGCGCATCTACTACGGCACCGTTCGGCTGGGCATCAACATGCATCAGGCAGGTCCCGAGTGGATCAAAGCTTCAGGCGACAGCATCGAGGTCACCCTGCCCAAGATTGGTCTGCTGGACCGCAACTTCATCGACGAGGCCCGCACCAAGAGTTTCCACGAAAGCGGACGCTGGAAGCCTGCCGTTCGTGAGGCGTTGTATCGCAAAGCCTACAAGAAGATGCTGAAGCACTGTCTTACGCGTGAGAACATCCACAGTGCCCAGGTCAATGGCGAAGCCCAGTTCCGTCACATGATACAGGCTATGGGCTATGACCATGTCCTTATCAAATGGGAAGAATAACAAGATAATAACCACACAAGAATGGAACTATTAAACGACTTTTTCCGCGATTTCAGCAATCTGCTATGGGGATGGCCCATGATCATCCTCCTGTTAGGTACACATATATACCTTACCATTATTTTGCGTTTCCCACAACGTAAGATTTTCACCGCCATCCGCTTGTCGGTGAAGAAAGACCCCAATGCCCAGGGCGACGTGTCGCAGTTTGGCTCCCTTGCCACCGCTTTGGCAGCCACCATCGGAACAGGTAATATCATCGGTGTGGCTACCGCCATTGCCCTAGGCGGTCCAGGTGCCGTGCTCTGGTGCTGGCTCACGGGTGTGTTCGGCATTTCCACCAAGTATGCCGAAGGCCTTCTGGCCATCAAATATCGCGAGGTAACGCCACAGGGCAAGATGATTGGTGGTCCGATGTATGCTTTGGAGAAAGGTCTGCGCATGCGCTGGCTCGCCGTTTTGTTTGCCGTCTTCACCGCCTTTGCCTCGTTTGGCATTGGCAGTACCGTTCAAGCCAACGCCATTTCCACCCTCACCTCCGAAGTTTACACGGTCTCTCCCTATATTTCCGGTCTGGTCATCTGTCTGCTCACGGCAGCGGTTGTCTTAGGCGGCGTCAAGAGCATTGCCCGCGTCTGTGGCATGCTCGTACCTTTTATGGCACTGGTCTATGTCTTGGGGTGTATATATATAATAGGTGTCAATGCCCAATATGTATGGCCAGCCATCAAGCTGATTGTCGAAGCGGCCTTCACCCCTGAAGCTGCAGGAGGCGGATTCATTGGCAGTACCGTGATGACTGCTGCCCGTTTCGGTATTGCCCGTGGCTTGTTCAGCAATGAGTCTGGTCTGGGTTCTGCTCCTATCGTTGCCGCTGCTGCTCAGACGCGCAACCCCGTCCGTCAGGCCTTGGTGTCATCCTCCGGCACTTTCTGGGACACCGTGGTCATCTGCGCCCTCACGGGTATTGTCATCGTCAGCAGCGTGCTGGCCTATCCCGACATCACTTTCGAGAGCGGTTCCACCCTCACCAAGGAAGCTTTCGCCAAGATTCCATTTATCGGCACACCGCTGCTCACCTTCGGACTGACCACCTTTGCCTTCTCCACCATTCTGGGTTGGTGTTATTATGGCGAACGCGCCATAGAATACCTGAAGGGCTACCGCTGGGTCATTGCCTATCGCATAGCCTATATCGCTGCCGTATTCATTGGCAGCATCATGAGTCTTCAGATGGTATGGAATTTTGCAGATTGCATGAATGCCTTGATGGCTATCCCCAACCTGATTTCCATCTTGGCACTGAGTGGCGTTCTCGTGCATGAGACACGCAAGTATCTCTGGCGCAACCGGTTGGATGAAGAGATGAACGACTAGACTACTTAAGGGGCAGTATCAGCAGCATACGCGTGCCCTTGGCGTACAGTTCGTCCAATTCCAAGGCACCTCCTATCTCCTGCGCCAGTCGCTGACAGATGCTCAAGTCGAGCTCTGCCTCGTCGGCCATGTCATCAGGGTCGTCAAACCAGGTATAGAGATTGTTCTTGCGATTCTCAGGAATACCTCCACCCGTATCCTCTACGAAGAATACTATCTGTCCGTCCCGCTCGCTGGTGTTACAGCCCAGTGTGATGGAGCCTTCCTCCGTGAAACGACACGAGTTCAGAATCAGCTTGTTCAATATTACTTCCACGATGTGGCGGTCGCTCTTCACAAAGAACTCATCGCTCAATTCGCGCTTGAAGTTCAGCTTCACGGCCTGACGATGGAAAATGCTGTGCATATTGGCTTCCAGACAACGCACACATAGTCCGTTCGGACTGAACAACTCCTCCTGCAGCTGGTGTCCCTCGGTATCGGCTTCGGTAAATACCAAAACCTCGTTGATAAAGGTGCCTATCAGGTTGGCATTATACTGCAATTGGTCGGTAATATCGCGCTTTTCGTTCTTCGAAAGGTATAGGTCGTCTTTGGAAATCACATTCGACAATTCAACAACCGATTTCAGCGGAGTCCTGATTTCACGACCCACATTGTTGAGGAAGGCGCGCTTCATACGGTCGTTCTTGCGAACCTTGACCAGTTGGCAAGAAACGATGTAAAGGCTGACTGCGCAGGCTATCAGCGCCACAATCAAGATAATAAGTATCACGTTCTGCACCATAGAATTCCGGTTTTAATAAATAATGATGGCGCAAATTTAGGAAAAATTTCGTTTATTTCAAAATTTTTCTACATTATTTGTTCAAAGTCACTGATTTCTTGACCCATTTCTCGATGCGGAGCACTCCGTCCACCACCGAGAAACTGATGTCATAGTCCTTGAAAGGCATACCGTAAAGGCGCGTCTCGTCATCGTGATAGTGCGGTCGGGGGTCCAGTGCCAGCGCATGTTCCAGGGCTTTGGCATCCTCTGTGGTGAATAGGTTTCGCAGTGCGTCGGGCATGTCCACCTTCAGCTCTCGCCACCCATGCTCATCGGTAAATCCGCCCCGTGCCTCAGCATGACTGTCCACATAGGGCAAGTAGGGTTTGATGTCATAGATAGGGGTGCCGTCCATCAGGTCGGCCCCCAACACGTCGATATAGGGTGTCTTCGTGTCGATATGGGCAATGCGTACTGACGACAGTCCCAGATTGTTCGGACGGAAGGGCGACCGTGTAGCCCACACCCCCACTCGCTCGTTGCCACCCAGCAGGGGCGGTCTTACCGTGGCGTGCTTCTCCGCCTCCATGTTCTCCGAAAATCCCCATATCAGCCACAGATAGTCGTAGCCCTCCATGCCGCGCAGTGCCTCGCCATTGGCATATTCGCCCACGAAGCTGATGCGCCCGCGCAGTTCACCCACAATGCCGCTCTGTCTGGGAATGCCAAACTTCGACGTAAATGGCGAATGGAAGTAAGCTATCGGCTCTATCTGCATGACTACGATTTAGAATACCACGGGTTCCCTAACCACCTCGCCACGACAGAATCGGTGTATAATCTGGCGGTCGTCACCCACATAGATAAAGCGCTCCAGACGTTCCTGCAGCGAGTATTCGTTAGGATACAGCACCGCATCGTCAATCACCAGAGCGTCAAACTCATAGCCTGGCTCGAAGCTGCCCACCTTGCCGAAGAACGAGCCTGCCGACTTGGTGGCAATCCAGAAGGCCTCCGACAGCGTCAGGAACCTGTTGCTGTGGTCGTGCTGATAGTGCATCTTGCTCACCTGGATGGCATAGACTATCATGCGCAACATGTTCAGCTCATGACCGCCACTGATGTCGCTTCCCAAGCCTACGCGCAGTCCTTCGTCCAGGAACGAGCGTACGGGTGCGAGACCTGACGACAGGTTGAAGTTCGACGTAGGACAGTGGGCCACCATCACGTTGTTGTGCTTCATCAGCTCCAGTTCCTCGCCCGATGTCCATACACAGTGAGCCATGATGGTTGGTGTCTGTCCGAACAGCCCGTAGCGGTTGTAGGCATCGCCGTAGCAGGTGCTCTCCTTCTCCAGCTCAGCCACCCACGCTATCTCCGACGTGTTCTCCGACAAGTGCGACTGCACGGGCAAATGGTATTTCTTAGCCAACTCTCCGCAAGCTTTCAGCAGTTCAGGCGTACACGAAGGCACGAATCTTGGGGTAATGATGGGGCGCACCAGCGCGTCGGGATCGTTAAACTCGGCTATCAGCTGTTCGTTGCCCTCTACGGCAGCCTCCACCTCCTCGCTCAGTCCTTCCGGACAATTGCGGTTCATCGCCACCTTGCCCACCAGCGCTCCCATGCCAGCCTCCTTGTAGAGGTTCATCAGCTTGCGTGTGCTCTCTGTGTGGATGGTGCCGAACACCACGCTACGCATGGTACCAAACAGCCACTGCGTGTGTATGAATCTGCGATACATGCGCTCCGCATACTGCACGTCGGCATATTTCATCTCCTCGGGGAAGGTGTAGTTCTGCAACCACGGCAACAGTTCCAAGTCCATGGCCACGCCCTGGTTGTGCACCTGTGGGGCATGCACGTGCATGTCGTTCATAGCCGGAATCAGCAGTCTATTGCCGAAGTCTACCACGTCTATTCCGTCGCAGTCCAAATCCTTCAGATTTGTCGATACGCCCGTTACGCGCCCGTTCTCCACGGCGATGTAACCATTCTCAATAGCCTCAAACTTACTCTTCTCCTTCGTAAACAGGATGTGTGCCTTATATACCTTTTTCATATGAATAGATTTAATTAGTTACTTCTGCAAAGATACGAATAAGTGAGCACAATACAAAATAAATTGGAATTTATTTTTATTGTCGAGCGAAAGTATCTTCGACGAAGTCATGATCCTTTTGCTGTCACGCCTGTCACGCCGTAACGCTTTTCTTATCGAAAATTTGGAAAGTTCAGAATTATTATCTATCTTTGCAATCAGAATAATAAAAGAATAATATGAATGCAGCATCATTGAACAACCTTTGGACCTATATTCAAGGTCTTTCGCTTACGGCAAGCAATCGCAAATGGTTGGCCGAAAAGCTCATAGAGTCCGAAACCAATGTCCCCCCAGTGTTACAAACCTGGGAGGAGGCTATGTCAGATCTTGACGAGTCGGAGAAAGAGTTCGAGCGTGGTGATGTGCTGACGGATGAGGAGTTCAACACCAAGTGCCAGGCATTGATTGATAGTTTTGCAGTTTGAAAATGCAGTTAGAAGTATCCAAACGTGCTCAACGCCAATGGCTACGCATCCTTGTTTATTATGATCATGGAATAAAAAATGGGACCACCAAATTTTGGCAGTCCCATTTTCATTCTCTGTTCACTAGCGAAGCGTTTCACTATTCACTTCGCATCTTTCATTGCGGTTCACGAATGTTTACTCTCTTTTTATGAAAGAAATTATGGGAAATTATGATTAATTTCTTAGCGCCTGTTTTATTTCCCCCAATTTCCCCTAATTTCGTTTCCATGTGTCTTTTCGTGCGGGGTCAGAATGTGTTGCACTTGTTGACTTCATCGACAACTATGCCGAGCGCCAGCAGGGTCGACGGTAGTCAACACTGCAACGCATTTTATTAAAAGATTTAAGTTTTTCCGAAAAATATTTGGAAAATCTAAACATAATAACTATATTTGCAGCGAAAAAGAAAATAATACGATGCGGATTATATCAAAAAGTACACTCATAGAATACTATACCAAAGAGCCCCAAGCAAAAACTGCGCTCGAAGAATGGTACGAGAAAACCAAGAAGTCGGAATGGACTTGTTTCGCTGACATTAAAAACACATTCAACAGCGTGGATGCAGTAGGCAACCAACGATATGTGTTTAACATCAAAGGTAACGACTACCGACTGATTGTTCTCATTCAGTTTACGCCCAAAACCGTGTATATCCGGTTTGTTGGGACACATAAGGAATACGATGCAATAAAGGACATTAAAAACATTTAAGACTATGGCACAGATCAAAAGCGAGGCAGCCTATCGGGCAGCATTGAAAAGGATAGATGAGCTTCTACCGTTGGTAAACGACGAGACACCTACCGATGACAAAAACTATCTGGAACTCGACATGATTTCAGATATGGTCGAGGAGTACGAGGACGTGCATTACCCCATAGGCAAGCCGACATTGATTGATATTATCAAATTACGCCTCTACGAAATGGGCATCAATCAGACAAAGCTTGCAGAAATGCTGGGATTAAGTACAGCCAGGGTGAGCGAGATTATGAATGGGAAGAGCGAGCCGTCATTGAAAATTGGCAGGGAACTGAGTAGAAAACTGAATATTGACCCTGCCATCGTATTAGGCGTTTAATCCAAGAATCACGGGACTCTTATTAGATGTCACACGGTGCCAGGCACGGTGTGATACCTTGTAAAATGATCACAAGAACCGACCCCGTGATCTTACAAGAACCGACCCCGTGATCTTACAAGAACCGACCCCGTGATCTTCATTAAATCATAATTTTCAAATTATTTGGAATGTAACATAGAAGAACATGAAGATTAAAACATTATTTAAGATAATTTTTTGCGCAGGATTAATTTTAACTATTGTTTTGTATCTATGCCATTTATATGGTAACCATATAGAAAGAACACAGGAACCTATTGTTGATTATATATATAATGGATTTAAGGAAAAAAGTAACT
>CACZMV010000007.1:0-84579 GCA_902782305.1 uncultured Prevotellaceae bacterium | reverse complement strand
AATTATTGGTACTCTAATATGGAGAAAAGAACTTAATAATGATATTCGCACAATGTAAAAAAAGTCAAGAGCAACATGACGACATCCATTTATGTCATGATCATGGGGGTCGGTTCTACTGATCATTTTTTACGTTGAAAATTTGGATGTTGGATCATGGGGAGTTAAGAACGATGTGTAATACAGAAACTTCAAAAAGTGATCAATAGAACCGACCCCTTGATCCTAAAATTTGTATCTTTGCAGGCGGAATCCCTGTTTTCCTTAGACAAACGACTTAAAAATCAAGAATTGTTAGTAAAAAACAAGAATTGTTAGTACTGGATGTTGCTTTTTTGCCTACCTTTGCATAGATGAAAACAAAACTAGCAATCATAACGCGACCTCTGTTGCTTGTCAGCATCTTTGCCAGCATCCACTTGTTGGCGCATGCAACTGTGGAGGGTAACCAACAAAAATCTTGTAAACTAACAAAAATTGCAGTGCAGCGACTGCCTGACCTTAACATCGCCCGTTATGGTCACAATGTTTTCCTTGCCAACGGCGAACTGACCGTGGTGGGTGGTCACACCGCAGGTTTCGTACTGACACGCACCGCAGAATACTATAAAGATGGAAAGTGGCACGAGCTGCAGATGGTCTATAACCACAATGGCGGTCTTTGCCTACCCCTGAAAAATGGCAAGGTGTTGTTGGCGGGTGGTTTCGAAAAAAACCTTGGCATCGGTCAGACTTACGAAGTCGAGATGTACGACCCTGCCACCCATTCCTTCAACGGCTTTAGCTGTCTGGCAGTAAAACGAGCTGCGGGAAATGCCGTAGAGGTGGATAGTGGTCACGTGGTCATCACCGGCAACTGGTATCATACCGACACCATTGAATACTTCAATGGCCACTACCTGTTTTCGCCCGTCAAGGGGGTAGCCGTAGCGCGCACCCGTCCTTATCTTTTCCGCACCAGCGATAATGATGTGCTGATGATCAGTGGTCACGGCATTCACGGAGAACCACTCTATAGCGATGTGGCCGACCGCTTGAAAGGCGACCCCATCCACATTCCCTTGTTCAAGACATGGCAACCCGCAGAAACCGGTATGCCGCCCTATAGTCGCGACTGCATGATAGGCAATGAGGACAAGCGCGACTTCAGATACATCTTGCCCATCGACAATGCCAAGGGACAGTTTGCCATCGCCCAAGTCCGCGACACCTCCGTCACCTTGTTTCCCACCGAATGTCCCATTCCAACCAAAGGACGCTACGGCAAGATTAAATATTTCACGCCCTTTGTCGCAGACCACAAGGCTCAGCGTGGCTATATCATAGGAGCCGACAACACCTATCATTTCTATGTGCTCTGCGTAGATTATTCCAAGAGCCCCGCTCCTATTACCTTATATTATACAGACCCCATGCCCGATGCAGGAGGCACGACACCCGTGGTGATGCCCAACGGCGACTTGGTGATGGCAGGTGGTATGAATGGTGAAGGCACCAATTTCGCACCCTACGCTTCCGTCTATCTGTTCCCCTTAGGCACTCCAACTGCCGATGCTACCAGCCATGTCTCCCCATGGTGGTGGTTGCTTGTCCCAGCCATCATTCTTGTGGTGGGCCTCTTTCTCGTGGTGAGAAGAAAACAACAGCAGAAGAAGGAATCCATCGCAACTCCCACCGAGAATCTGCTCATACCGCGCATCCGACAACTGATGGACGAACAGAGCCCCTACCTCAACAGCGAGCTCAAGTTACAGGACATCGCCTCCCTGTTGGGCACCAATAGCCGCTACGTCTCCGACAGCATCAAGCAAGCCGAGCAGTGCTCCTTCTCCACGTTCATCAACAAGTACCGCATTGCCTATGCCCAGCAACTGATGCGTCGCCAACCCAACATCAAACTAACCGAAGTATACCTTAAATCAGGATTCGCCAACGAAATCTCCTTCTTCCGCACCTTCAAGACCATCGTAGGTATGACGCCCAAGGAGTGGAAAACGAAAGAAATGGCAAACGACAAGTAACGAACAAAACTATGCAAAAAAACAAGAAAAATGGGACCGCCAACATTGGCAGTCCCATTTCTTACTTCTTACCTCTTCCATCTTACATCGGAATCGGTCCATGTCCCATACAACTCGTGGTTGTGATGGCCGTCAGGAAGGCTGTGAGAGCGGCTACTATCATCTTCACCGCTACCTCAACAATACGATTCGTCTTCATAAGCTACATCTTACTTCTGACATCTTACATCTTCCATCGACTAGTTCTGCCCCAAGTCGCCACCACCGGTGTTGCTGTTACCACCCTGGTTCTGGGTTCCGCCATTCTCCGTAGATCCGTTGTTCCCTGAGTCCGTTGATCCGTTCTCATTGTCCTCCACCGTTCTTCAGCTCGTCCTTCAGGTCAGTGTCGGGAGTGAAGATGATGCGACGGCTGGTAATCAGACCGGTCTTCACCTTGTTCACGTCCTCCACAGACTTGCTTCGCAGTCCGAAACGCATGCTTCCCAGTCCGGGCAGTGCTACTGAGTGGCCCTCAGTGGCCCATGCCTTGATCACCTCACCGGCTGCATCCCAGCAGGCCTTCATCACGCCCTGGCTTACGCCGCTGCGCAGGGCAGCTTCCTTGATGACTTTCGCCTGGCTCAGGCTCGAGTACATCTCGGGTTTCATCACATAGCGGTACTTGCCCGCCGATTCCTTGTCAAACTTCAGCAGTCGTTCCACTGCCTTTACTTTCAATGCCATAATTGCTATAAATTTTAAGGGTTGTAAAAATGTTTCCTCTTCCTTAAAACCTATTCCTTAATCCTTGTTTTTGCGGTTATACGATGCAGAACTTCCTCGTGCACTAGGAAAAATTTTCTCCATGGTTATGCCGCAATTTTTAGACGCTTTTGTCCTTTTTGCATCTATGATGCAAAGGTACGAATTTTTTCCGAAACCACCAAACCTTTCTTTAATTATTTTTGAGAAAAATGCAAAGTATTCAAATATTCATTTATTCAAATACGACATCTATGTTTTTGAGAATGCATTATATATCATAATAGAATTATTATATATTATAATATATAATAATTTAATATGTATACTATGTACATATTTAAAAATCCCCCCTGTCTAATCTCAGATGTTGACTTCGCAACTCTGAAAACCTAAATGTCATAATTGAATATTTGAATAAATGAATATTTTATCTGTAACATTCCTATATTTTACATACTTATAATGGTAGAAAAACCAAAAAATGTGTATCTTTGCAGACGAATATGGCAAAAAGAAGAGAAATAAGAAATAGTACAGCGGAATTTCTGATCTTCCAGATTGAAGGAAAGAGTCAGGGCGTAGAGGTGTTCTATAAAGATAAAACCGTATGGTGTACCCAGAAGGCGATGGGAACACTGTTTGACTGTACAGTCGATAATATATGGTTACATTTGAAAAACATCTATGAGAGCGGAGAATTGAAAAAAGAGGGAACTTTCGAGGAATTCTCGGTAGTTCGACGTGAAGGTAATAGGGATGTTAATCGCACACTTCAATTCTATAACCTTGATGCTATAATCAGTGTTGGCTATCGCGTAAACTCGATTCGCGCTACACAATTTCGTCAGTGGGCTACCAGTGTTCTTCGCGAATTTGCTATCCGTGGCTATGTGCTCGACAGAAAACGTATGGAGAATGGCACGTTCCTGGATGAGGATTACTTCGAGCACCTGTTGGCGGAAATCAGGGAGATACGTCTCTCTGAGCGTCGTTTCTATCAGAAACTTACAGATATTTATGCCACAGCAATTGACTATAATCGCGATGCGCCTACCACAAGACAGTTTTTCCAAATGATGCAGAACAAGATGCACTATGCCGTTCATGGTCATACGGCTGCAGAACTGATTATGGAACGTGCTGATGCGGAGCGAGAGCACATGGGACTGACCACATGGGAGAATGCTCCTGACGGAAAAATCGTGAAGACAGATGTTTCGATAGCCAAGAATTATCTAAAAGAAATGGAGCTGGCAGACATGGGACAGCTGGTAACTGGTGTGCTTGAACTGGCAGAACGAATGGCCAAACGCCACATTCCAATGACAATGGAGGATTGGGCAAAACAGATAGATACGATTTTGGCTGCAGGCAGGAATGAGGTGCTGCAGAATTCTGGACAAGTAACTGCCGAGGAGGCAAAGGAACATGCAGAGACGGAGTTTGAGAAATACCGTATCGTGCAAGACCGTCTGTTCCAAAGCGATTTTGATAGATATCTTGGAGAACTGCCATTTATAGAGGATATTGATAATTCATAAATTCTAACCTACTAGAGCCACCATCGTGTGGCTCCTTTCTTATATAATGAACCAGTTATTGTTTCCTTCGATAGGATAAACAAACATTTATTCACTAAAACAAATTTTATGAACTACAACCAGAAAACCGGGGCGAACTGGCTCCGACGCGAGGGAACCTTCTGTGTGAAGTGTTCCCGTTATGCAACTGAGTGTTTAACCCTTAGCCAGAAAGGAGGAGCGATGTTATGAGACGTAACAAGACGTTGTTGCACCTGGCTAGTGTGATGGAGAACTGCAATGTGCAGGACTTGACCTGTGAACGTGTTTTCGTGCATTGCAGCATGTGTGCGAACGAGCTGGCGGATGATGCCATCGGCATTGTTCGGCGGCTATTGGACAAACCAAAAATTAGGAGTTGCAGGATTCCGCTGGTGATAGACTTCGAACGAATGACGAATCTGGACTATTGGCTGAATAGCAAGCTGTTCGGTGTGGGGCCTGTTACGCGTAGCGAGGCGCTGAGGCAGAAGATAGTCATGCTGGTAAATATGTTGAGGACGCTGCAGATGAAGATTCTGCAGGTAGATGCGGAATATGCCGAGCAGTTCTTCAAGCGAATGACGGCGCGACTGGAAAAATCAGCCAACATCCTTGACTATGAGCTATGGAGAGCACGCCATCCGCACCCCACGATGGAACAGTTGGAGTGGCAGCAAGTGCAACTGACCGTCAACATGCTGAAAAACGGAATCCTGGCCTACGACGAGATGCCTACTGGCGAGGAGCTGGCAGAGGTGAAACTGGACTTTGTAAAAAGATGCATCAAACATGGTCAGCAACTGCCAGACAACTTTATTGTCGAATGTGCCAAGCTGAAACGCTATTCTTATTGGAAAGGTGAACACTTGTTCATGATCAACCATCAACTTATCTACACCTATCTTTTCTCCCATTGTTTTGAGAAATTTACCAAGCAGCAGCGCATGGCCCTTTACGAGTATGATGTGCAGCTCAGAATGATTCACGAGGACGTGATGAGGCTGAAGCCCAAACTGAAAGACTTTGAGGAAGAAGCACCCTGTATAAAAGTATCGGATGAGGAGCTGTTTAAATTTATACATCCAAAGATTAGTGATGAAGAGGGAGTGCTGATTCATGAAGAAGTGAAACGCTTAGTGAAACGGCATAGCGTGCAAATGATATGTGAGTATCTGCAGCAGATGGCTTGCGACAAAAGAACACTGCTGCCTCCGAATCCTTCTATAGTCTATGCTGAGCTGGTGAGAATAGGTATGCCTACAGGCGAAGGATACAGCGAGAAACACTTCAGAAACCACTATTTAAGCAAATAGCCAAGGGCAATTAAGGGCTGCCAAGGGCAATTAAGGGCAATTGAGGGATAGTAAGGGCAGGCACTGCCAAAAGCTATCCCTCATTCATTATTTGTGTCTACCTTTGCACTCGGAAACAAGGAAGTGCACTGAAGGACGAGGCAAAAAATAACAATAATAATATAATAAGTTTTATGGAAAGAATTGTAAGAATTCTGAATCAGAGCCAGCTGGTAACACGCCAGTACATGGACAAGAAGACAGGTGAGCAGAAGGTGATAAACTCTGTCATCCTGAAGTTGACGGACGGCATTGACACCTTCCTCGGTGAGATTACGGGCGAAAGGGCGGTGAACTGCCCGAAGTACGACCCGCAGTACATCTACAGCGTACAGTGCTCGATGGTGGTACGCGAGTGGAACTCCCAGCAGACGGGTGAGGCTATGCAGGCAACAACGATCTATGTCGACAAGATTAACATGATGTAGTTATCAAGAATTAGAGAATTTGAGAATTTTGAAATGACATTAGAGTATTTAGAAATTATGGAAGACGTAAAGAGACGTAAGTGCGTGAGAAGTTTCAAGTCGAACACCAGAGTGTTTGATGATGACTCTATTGAGGTGACTCCACAGGAGAAGGGCGAGCCCTCGCAGAAGGATGTCAAGAAGGTGGGTAAGTCGAAGCGATATGTCACCTCGGGTAAGAACCCGCTGACGTGTGTGGAACTGAAATGTCCGGAGGATGTGCCCGACAAGGCGGCTTACTTCCACAAGGAGCTGGCAAAGCTAACGAAGGACATTCAGATTGAGAAGCCCGAAATGCCAGAAGGCGAGTTCCTGCTGAACGAGGACAACGTGAAGGTATGCCTGTCGGCAAAGGACGGCAAGGTTACGGCCTGGCTGACCTTCGAGGCTAAAGGATTGATAGACGTAAGGAAGGAGTTGTACAACCTAACCAGCAAGATAGACAAATGTTTTGTTATCAACGAAGCTTCGGTCAGCCAACAGAAGTAATTACCAAGGAACAGTTTCGGGCGCTTATCACGGCGCCTGAAACTATCAGAAAAGTGAAGGAGGCCCGCGAGGCTCTGGCACAAGGCGACAAGAAACTCTACGACAGAAAGAAGAAAGGGCTACCCTTGATGGTCTTTGTCGGCACCTTTGAGGAGTCGGAAAACGACAAGCAGGTGAAGGGCTGCTGGCGAACCCAGAAGTACGTGAATCTGAACGGACTGGTAGTGGCCGACTACGACCACATGGAGGGTGATGTCAGGGAGATTTGGCAGCAGGCTTACGAGAAGCTGTCGGACGAGGACAAGGCCCGCATCATGCTGGTTTATGTCACACCATCGGGACAGGGCCTGAAGGTGGTGTTTACGGCGGATGCCAACACGGGGAACCTCTTTGACAACATTACGGACCTGTCTGAGAAACTCGGTCTTGTTGCCGACAAGTCAGGCAAGGACGGATGTCGCGGAGCGTTCATGACTACGGAGAAAGATATTATCAGTTTGAACGAAAATCTGTTTACATATGAAGATAAAGCGTTTGGTGAGAAATTCAATGATGAGTACAGGGCTGGTCACAGTGCTCCTACTAAGGTTGCTGCTGTGGTTACCAACAAGGCTCAGCAAAATGCTGGGGAGAACCGGCAGGTGGATAATCAGGAAGTGGTGACGTATCATGGGGTGCCGTATCAGAAAATTGTGGAGGCCTGGCTGGGCGACAAGAAGGTGGAACCTGGCGACAGGCACCATACCTCACTGGTGCTGGCTGACCATCTGCGTTACATCACCGATAACGACCCCGTGCTGATAGAGCAGATCCTAAGGCAGACGCCCTTCGTGAAGGACATCGTGGAGGAACGTAATGAAAATGTGGCTCAGACGGTGCAGAGTGCGCAGAGCTACGAATTCCTGAGAGGTATTCCCCGAAGGATGCAGAATGCCCTGAAAGCTGCTGGGGTTTCGAAAACATCTCAGCCCTCAGACATCAGCCTTCAGACTTCTCCCAACGCAGACGACGTTTATGCCGTGCTACCCTTGGATCAGTGGGCTGAGGAATTGCAAGAGATGTCAGCGTATTACCCCTGTCTGAAGGAGCTGTTTGTGAATGTGCATCCACACAAGCTGCCTGCCGTTTTGTTCTCGAGTGCAGCCTTGTTTGGCACGTTGATGACAAGGGCCTATTATCACTTCTGGTACGAGCCGGAGATTGTTCGCAGACTGAACTACTGCATCTTCATCATTGGTGACCCAGGTGCTGGTAAGCACATGATAGAGAAGTTCTACAAGAAGATTGCCGACCCGATGATTCAAGCTGATTCGTGTCTGATTGATGCGGTGAACCGTTACAAGGAGGGGCGCACGGAGCGTACCACCAGCACGAAGGCCCAGAAAGGCGAGGCATTGAAGCGCCCTGTAGTGGGTATCCGTGTTCACCCAGCCCGAACGGCTACCGGTGAATTTATCCGCCACATGAATGCCGCCATCGAGACGGTTGATGGACAGCCCCTGAACCTCCATATGTTCTCATTTGATGCGGAGCTGGACAACGTGACGAAGCAGAACAAGGGTGGCGACTGGAAGGACCGTGAAATCATGGAACTTAAAGCGTTTCACAACGAGGAGGAAGGTCAGATGTATGCCAACCAGGAGAGCTATACGGGTATGTTCAACGTGTATTGGAACTTCATCTACACGGGTACACCCTACGCCCTGCATCGCAAGGTGAACCAAAGGAATTTCGGTACGGGTATGAGCACTCGTCTGGCATGTATACCGTTGCCCGATATGGGTTTGGCGAAGCGACACCAAAAGGTTGCCCCGAACGCTAATGAGGTGCTGCGTGAGTGGGCTTACCGTCTGGATAAGGTGCAGGGCGAGATACCTATCGAACCGCTGAACGATGAAACCTTCGACTGGCAATCAAGCCACATGGAGATAGCGGAATTTAACGGTGACAAGGCAGACCGCATGCTGCTGAAGCGTATTCCGTACTACGGCATCGGCATCTCGTTGCCCTACATCTTGATGCGTCATTGGGATGAGTGGCAAGAGAAGCGCACGCTGACGATGGATGACAAAGACCGCCGTTTGTGCCGCCTAGCAATGGAGATTCAGTACAAATGCCAGCAGTTCTATTTCGGCGAGATGGCCTACAACTACTTTGCCGACCAGAACAAGGAGTTTGTGGTAAGGAAGCGCAGCACCCGCTATGACGAGTGTTTCCGCAAATTGCCCGACGAGTTTAAGACACAACAGTTTATGGATGTGTTTGGATGCTCTCAGCCTACGGCATCTCGTAGCATTCAGCGTTTGATGGCAGATGGTGTGATAGAACGTGTGCAACATGGTTGCTATCGGAAGCTTTTGCAGGAACTGCCCTGATATGTTGACAAAAGAGTTTTGTCGAAATATTCAAATATTCATATATTCAATTATGACATTTAATATTTTAAAGAAATGGATAAACAAACCTATCTCTCCGAGCACTTGACTTCGTCGAGTGTGGCTGCGCTCGGCAATTCAAGCAAGCTTGATTGCACTCGCTTAACGCCACACTTTACGCTCGGAGAGTTAACTAAGACGAATACGGGAATTGAGAACGTTCCGAATGAGGAACAAGTGAATAACCTGAAACGCCTCTGTGGGTGGCTGGAGCAACTGAGAAGACGGTGGAACAACATCTACGGAGATGGTGACGACCCCATTATCATAAACTCAGGATTCAGAAGTTCGGAGGTGAACAAGGCGGTGGGTGGTGTACCTACTAGCAATCATACCACAGGATGTGCCGTAGACATCCGATGTATCGGCATTGAACAGGCCATTCGCTATGCCTCTCTGTTGCTCGACATCTCAGATCTGAACAAGGAGGATTTCGATGAATTGCTGATAGAACAGAAGGCGCACATCTATTGGATTCATTTCGCAGTAAAACCGAGAGGTAATCGTAGACGTACGAATTTTAAAAGGTAAACCTCAGAACGGGCAGACTATCACAGTCTGCCCCCTTTTATTTGATACCAATACCACGCATTTGGTCCTCTAATACCACGCATTTGGTCCTCTTTTGCGACTAACAATTTCTGCAAAATTAGTCGTTTTTCGAGAATTGTAAGTCCTTCTTCCCGTATTTCCCCCTATATTTGTGCTATTATTAAATATGTTTACGCGTATGAATACACAAAAACGATTAAATATGAACATTGGTTATTACACCAAAACCCTGTGTGATGAACTCCGCAAAAGCTTGCTCATCACCCTTACCCTATTGTTTGTATGCCCTGGTGTGTGGGGAGAGGACAAAAATGTCTCACAGGCATCCGATTTTGGAACAGTTAGCAATAGCAGATATACATTGACTAACGGTAATACCTATACATTGTCAGCCAACATTAGCATTTCTAATTACCTTTATATTGCATCTGGCTCTACCGTCACAATAGATCTAAACGGGCAGACATTAAACCGAAATTTGGCAGCTGCAGTCAGTAACGGTTTTATTATCAAAAATGAAGGCACACTGATTATTCAGGACTCTGGTACTGGTGGTAGCACCACTGGTGGTTACAATAGTGGAGACGGTGGAGGCATCTATAATAATGGCGATCTCACTATAACAGGTGGAAGCATTACCGGTAACCGAGCATCAGGCGAAGGTGCAGGTGTCTATAATAACAATGCATCAGGCGTTACTTTTAAAGTGTCCGGAAAAGTCATTATTACAGGTAATACCTTAAATAGTACCTCCACGGCCAGAAATGTATATCTGCCTACAAATAAAAAAATAAATATCACAGGCGATCTTGATTCTGATGCAAGAATTGGCGTCACAATGAGTGATGGTACAGGTGTGTTTACTCAAGGACTAGCCACCTATTCAGGAGATTACACAAACTTTTCTGCCGATGTTAGCACTACGACAGCGGTTAAAATGACCGATACTAGTACAGAAGCACAACTGATTTCCAATTGGGCACATATACAAGATGTAATTGATCATGTTTCAGACGGGACACCCACCACCATCCCATTGGAAAGTGGTAAAACATATACAGCACTAAGCACAAATAGTTATCTAAGCATTCCATCAGGAAAGAATATCACGATAGACCTTAATGGGCGAACACTTGATCGAGGACTTAACAGCCAGGCTTACGCAGCAAACGGTAATGTTATTACAATAGCCAGTGGTAGTAGTCTGACCATAACGGGTTCTGGCTCCATAGAGGGAGGCAAAAACAGTGAAAATGGTGGTGCTTTTATCAATTATGGTACATTAACAATTAATAGCGGAACAATACAAAACTGTTGGACTAACAGCAATGGAGGAGGCATATATAACGAAGGAACAGTAAACATCTTAGGTGGCGAGTTTTCATCCAATAGAGCAACTCTTTGTGGAGGAGGAATATATAATACAGGTACAGGCGTGGTTAACATTTCGGGAGGAACTATCAATACATATAGCGATTGTTGTGATGGTTTTCTTATATATAACGCTAGCGGTACACTTGATATTTCTGGTGGAACCTTTAGCGCAGAAATATACGTTCCTAATTTGTCAGATCTCTCAAATATATCACATTATGGTATATATTTTGAAGATGGCACCTTTAATCTCAAAGGTAATCCAAGTACCGCTATAAGTTTTAAATATAATAGCTATGAACATTATCACGGCATTTTCCTTGCATCTGGTAAGAAGATTAATATCACAGGGGCTTTGACAAGTAGTGAACGTAGTATTGGCATTATTATGCCAACACCTGACATTTTTACCAATGGCCTTCCCGGAAATGGCAATGTCAATGTCTTTCGTGCAGACGAAAACTACCGTTTTATTCCTACTCTCCCTGATAAATATATAGAGATAAGTTCTAATGCCGGTGAGGCGCAGATGGAGTCCTACTGGCATAAACTTCAGACGGAAATTACCAATGCAGGTGAATCGGCTACCATCACACTAAGCCAAGATTACAAAGCCCATAGCAGTGATGGTCCATTGACGATTGATGAAGGTAAAACCATAGAAATAAATCTAAATGGCCATACTCTCAATCGCAACCTGAAAACAGCTAAGGACGACGGATGTGTCATCAAGAACAATGGAACGCTAACTATTTCTGGATACGGGTCGATTGAACAGGGTTATAATGACGATGATGGTGGTGGTATCTATAATAATGGTAGCTTATCTCTGAAAGCTACTTCAGATGATTTGATAAGTATTCAATATAATTATATAACAACAGGTCATAACGGCGCAGGAATTTATAATACTACTAGTGCAACACTCGCCATATCCGGAAGGCTTCGTATTTATGACTCTAACTTAATTAATCGAAATAACAGCAGCCCTAGTAATGTTTATCTACCTTCTGGAAAGAAAATCACAATACTTGACGGAGGATTAAACATTAATACTCGTCTCGGTATAACACATGCAGATGACCGTATAGTGTTTACAGTAGGTCTAAATTGGCCACGTAACCAATCCATTCCATTTTCAAGTGATCTGTCAAGCAAGAGTATTGGGCGCACAAGTGATGGTAATGCAATAATCGGGCCAACATTAACCCTCACGCCAAATGTTACAGGCTCTGGATCATTAGGCATTACTAGTGGACAAAAAGCCATTGAAGGTGCTGAAGTGACGTTCTCAGTGAGTTCGGAAACCGGCAATATTCCTTTTTCACTGTCCTATACTCCTTCAGGAGAATCAGAAACCCCTATTACGGTGTGGGATGACGGCTCTTACTCATTTACCATGCCCAATAACCCTGTGACTGTCAATGCAACATTCAGACCGGGAGGATATTGTGGAAATACTGATCATGAGCACGACATGAAGTATTACCTTGCCGAAGACGATGTGACACTTTCCTTTATAACAAAACCCGATTTATTGTCTGTTGCAATGAATGCTGGATATACTTCTGAAGATGAGGTCCCTTGGAATATTGAGGGACAAAAAATCACCTATTCAGCAGTAAGCATGTCTGACCATGTGACTAGTATCAGTCCATACGCTTTCTTCGGAAGCAGCATCAGTAGTATCACAATACCATCGTCCGTTGCTACTATCGGTGCTATGGCTTTAGGCAATTGCCAGAATCTATCAGCCATAATTAGCTCAAGTTCGTCTTTTTATGCTGAGAGCAATGTGCTTTATACTGCTGGACAGACAGAACTAGTATGTTACCCTGCAGGACTTGATGCAACATCATACACTCTTCCTAACACGGTAACAACCGTGAGGGACGGAGCGTTTGCCTATAACACCAATTTAACGACGATTAATGTGGCAGCAGGTGGTTCCTCGTTCAGTGCAACTAATGGTGTTTTGTATAATGCAGGAGGCACAGTCCTTTATTGTTATCCTGCCAAAAAGGAAGGCGATGTATATGATGTAGCCTCAACGGTTACGGAAATCAAACCATATGCTTTCCACAACAACAACCTGTTGAAAGTCGTGAACTTCTGTGAAGCTTCAGTTCCTACGAGTGGGAAGGAGATGTTCGAGAGCCATAACAGTCAACTGAGAATTATGGTAAAGAAAGACCAAGGCGCAAATTATAAAGCAGCAGCGAATTGGATAAATTATAAGGATATTATTTTTGAGATGGACTTGGCTAATGCTGTCGCTTCTCTAGAATATACCACCCATAAATGTACAGAAGCCTCTTTATACCCTGATTTGAATGGTAGTGTGACTATCACAGTGGATGGTCAGACTATCACACTTCGTAAAGATAAAGATTACACAATAGCAAAGAACTCTGACTATTATGCCAACAACACGGCTGTAGGTACAGCAACTGTTACTATCAAGGGTGCAGGTGGTTATGCAGGAACCAACAAGGCATTGACTTTCACTATCACCCGTGAACTGATAATCAGTGGAGCAACCAATTATTATACCTATTATGCCAATGAGGATTTGTCATTGCCTTCGTCGCATATGTATGCGTATACTATTACCAATATCAACTGGAATTCAGGAGAAGTTACATTGAGTGATAATCTTGGTTATATTCCTAAGGATAAACCTGTGTTATTGTATAAATGGTCGAATTATCATGCGGGAGATTTCAACCAAACTTACTATCTTACTGCACATGCCGCAGAATCACCGACTGCCCATCATGGAAATTTCAAGGCAGAAACAGAAGCAAAGACGTTGGATCAACTTAAGACAGAAAACGGTGCTGAGGCGATTTATGTGCTAAGGGGTAATAACTTTGTCAGAGCTACAAGCGGCACGCTGCCTGCGCGGCATTGCTATATCTTTAAGCCCAGTGGTGGAGTAAGTGCACCTTCTCAACTTATTATCAGCTTTGAAGGTGTAAATAACACGACGGATATTGGTTCTGTTGAAAATGAATCATTGGAAATCGGGAACGAGAAGATCTATGACCTGAGCGGTCGACAGGTAAAGACACCGGACAAGGGCGTGTACATCATGAACGGTAAGAAAATCATTATTAAATAATAGGAGGACATGACGATGAAAAAAACAATGAGATTCTTATTCTTGCTGGTCGGCCTCCTGATGGCTACTGTTGTAAAGGCGTATAAGATAGAGGAAATCAATCACAGCCATGGCAGCATAACTGCAATTAAGTATGGTACGACGGATGTTACAGTCATTGGCGTCAACGGAACAGACATCCCCTTTGGCCAAACGGTTACCATGACAGTAACTCCTGACGCTGGATATTATCTGAGTTCTTTGGTATATGAAGAAGTGACACCTCTTGACATTGCATTAGCTCCACGACGTGCGCCAGATATCAAGCCCATTCATAATATTACCATTCCTACTAACATCTCGACATATCTTGAAGCGCACTTTGGAGGAAGTTATTCCTTCGTTATGCCGGAGAACAATGTAATCATTACGGCAACTTTCGTTGAATGTACATCCATTATTAGTGCTAATCTTTATTGGGACAGTTGGGACGGAACAAGTGCTTTGCCGCAAAGTAAGGTGTATGATGGCACTGCACACACTATGAAAGTGAGGGTTGGAGATACTGAACTGACTAAAGACCGACATTATACCACCACAGCATATACACTAACCAATGTGGATAACATCACCCCTACCATTACGGGTATCGGTGAGTATAATGGAAGTATTAGTGGTACCACGACGCTTAGTATTACCCAGCAGCCACTGACTATAACAGCTAATTCTCAAACCATTTCCTATGGCAGTAGTATTCAGACAGGTGTTAGTCAAGTCACTACCGAAGGGCTTGTGACGGGTGATGCTCTGACCAGCATCACACTGACGCCTTCGACCCCTCAGGTTACTGATGCAGGAACTATCACGCCCAGTGCTGCTACCACTACAAAGGGAATCAGTAACTATGCCGTGACTTACAACACAGGAGCTCTGACTATCCAGGCCTATGATTTGAGTGGAATTGCCACTGTCACCTTCACACAAGACTACTATAATTATGATGGCAGTCTACATCAGCCCTCAATAGACAATACAGACGGAAGCAACATGAAAGTCTATTATGGAGAAACAAGACTAACACAGGGCTCCGACTTTACCGCCTCCTATACAGAAACAAACGGCGTCTATACCAATGGTACGAACTATACCCAACCTGACATCTACACCATTGATATCACTTTCACTGGAAATTATACAGGAAGTAAGAAGGTTAATTACCAAATTAGACCAAAGATAACGATGAGCGGCAATAATGTATGGTACACGTACTATAACCCGACATACAACATGAAGATGCCTGATGAGGTTAAGGCATATACCATTTCTGGTAATACTCAAACACAGATTAGCTTATCGCCAAATAATGAATCTGGACACGGATATATCAAGGCAGCGACCCCGATGCTATTGTATTATACTGGAGCGAGCACGGATATCTATCCCGAATTGGTGAAGACAGATGATTCACATTTAAGTACTATCTCCAGCTATACCCATTATCATGGGTTATCCGATGCGACTGTGGTTACAAGTCTCCCTGAATATAATACTAAGGACATCTGGATATTGGTTAACAACCAGTTTGTACGCACTGACAATGGGAGTATACCAGCCAACAGGTGTTATCTGGCATTGGTAAAGAATAGTATAACAGTGCCTCACTTTGCCCCTGCAATCAATTTCGGAGGATTGACAGGCATTGATGAGCCAAGGGATAAGAAGGAAAACGTTGAATTGAAGATTTACAACCTTAACGGACAACGTGTTCAGAACCCCACCAAGGGACTCTATATAGTGAATGGTAAGAAGATTATTATCAAATAAAAGATAGGAGGAAATCATCATGAATATGAACAAGATATATCGCATACTGTTTACAGTGATAGCAGTTTGGGTAGTGACATTCTGCTATGCAGGAACTGTTGTTTTGAAAACAACGACGAATGGTACTGTTACTGCGAAGGTCAATGACGCCAATATAGCAGGTCCTTCGGATAGTTCGGAAGATAAGACCTCTGCTGACCAAGCAGGCGGAACCACCGTTACCTTGGAAATAAACCCAGATGACGGGTATTATCTCTATCAGTTAGTGATTACACCATATGCATCAGCAACTTCTGCTAGTGCACCTCGTCGAGCCCCGACTGTACTGAACAATATTACTCCAACCAAGATAGATGACAATGAATATACCTTTATCATGCCCGCTAACATGGCAAAGGTAGAAATAAGTGCTACGTTTGCACAACAAGGTGATTTAAGTTCGGCTGTTGTTACGCTTCAGTCAAACAATCATACGTTTGATTTCCTCTATCACACTCCTGTGGTCAGCAAGGTTACCCTCAACTCCGTAACTTTGACCGAAGGTACGGATTATACGGTAAGTGGCAATGATCCTGTCAAGGATGTTAAGGCAGGGGGATATACTATTACAGTGACTGGTAAAGGGAAATATTATGGAACGAAAGAAGTGACATATACTGTCAATCCCAGGACAATTGCGGACGCAAGTATCACACTTTCCGGAACCAGCTTTGTGTATCTGAAAAGTACCACACAAAAAGCTCAGATTAGTGGTGTATATATCAATGGTCAAAGTCTTGTTTCAGGTACTGATTACCAGGATGTTAAGTATTATGTAGGAGACTATAGTTCAACAGAACCTACAGGAACGGGTTCCACTTATGCGGAATTTGACTCGCAAAATGCTGGAACATACACTATCGTGATAAAGGGTAAAGGGAATTTCGATGAAACGACAGTTGCAAAGAAGACCTATACCATCAATAAGAAAGACATCTCAACCTGCACCGTTACGACAACGAATGCTAAGTTCACATATGATGGTTCGGCAAAAACGCTTGTAGTCAAAGTGACAGACAGCAATGGTACCGATTTAACTTCAGGAACAGGTAACGATTATACGGTTTCTGGCAATGTACAAACTGCCGTTGGTGGTTATACAGCAACTGTCTCGGCCAATAATATCAACTATACCGGTTCCGTCAATGTACCATTTACTATTAATGTGAGCAATGACGGTTACTATATTTCATTAAGCAGCTCTTCTCTTAGTAAAACATATACGGGTAGTCAGATAGAACTTACTCCAGGCACTGATATCTTTGTCAAAAAGCAGACGGGTGATACGCCAGCATCTAACGATGAGACTTTGGATCCATCCTATTATCGTCTGGTTTATAATAACAATATCAATGTTGGAACGGCTATGGTTACAGCCATTGGCAAGGGGGGCTATGACTTCATGGCCAACGCAAATTTCGAGATTACTGCAAAGGACATTACCAGTAATGGAAATATTACAATTACATTAGGTTCAGAGACACTCACCTATAATGGCAGCAAACAGCGGCCTACTGTAACAGTGAGGGATAAAGACAGGGCCACTGGTGACGGACTCTTACTAACAGAAAATATAGACTATACCCTCAGTGATGGAGCTGTTAATGCAGGGACAACACATACAATTACAGTTACAGGCAAAGGCAATTATAAAGGTTCGAAAGCATCTGGCAGTTACACCATTGGTACGCTTAGTCTTTCTACTGCAGAAGTAACGCTTGGCACTACAAGCTACGTGTATGATGGAGAAGCGAAGGAACCAACTGTGCAACAGGTGAAAGTAGGAACTGTCATCGTTCCAACGGCTGATTATACGGTAGTTTATGGCAGTAATATCGATGCAGGCACTGCTTCTGTAACAATAAATCCATCGACGACTGCAAACCTATCAGACTCCAAAGTAAAAAACTTCACCATCAGTCCGAAGCCCGTCAGTGACTTGACGATTACACTGAGTGCGACATCATTTACCTATAATGGAGCGGTGCAGTATCCAACGGTAACCGTCAAGGATGGTGGAATTCTTGATGGTGAAAATCCCAAGACGCTTATTGCGGGTACCGACTATACACTGAAATATGACGGTGCAGATGCTGCAACAAGTAGTGCTGTGGGGTCTTATACTATCACCATAAAGGGTAAGGGGAACTATTCTGGAGAAATCAATAAGACTTACGTGATTAACTATGGTACGTCGGATTCTGATTTCATAGTAACGGTTTCTGGTACCTATACTTACAAAGGAAGCGCTTATACACCTGAGGGAAGTAATACAGATGTTACAGGCGACTCACAAGCTGTTATTGTAAAAAAGAAAAAGGGCACTGATCCAGAGACATATACTATTCTTACACCAGGTACAGACTATAACCTATCCTATCACGACAATATCAATGCGGGAACAGCAACGGTGACGGCAACAGGAACGGGTAACTACCAGTTTGTGCAGACAGGAACCTTTGAAATTGCCCGGAAGCCGCTGACAGCAACGATGGTGACAATTCCTGATTCAGAAACAAGCTTCGTATATAACGGTAATGTTCAGAAACCTAATGTAACGGTAACTGATGGTTCTCCATTGACAGAGGGTAAGGACTATACGCTGAACAACCCAGGTGCAATCAATGTAAGTACAGGAAACACTGCTTCCGTAACGGGTGTCGGTAACTATACTGGTACTGTCAATTCACCAGCATACGCCATTACAGCCCTTGATATTTCTTCAACAGCAAATATAACACTTATCCCACTGTCGAGCTATGTATATGACGGCAACAACAAAGTACCTGGCGTTCAACAGGTAACGGTTGGTAATTTAGTGGTTCCTTCTACGTCATACGCTGTGACATACGATAACAACAAAAACGCCAGCACTAATACCAGCAAGGCTAAGGTGATAGTGACTGCTAATGGTAATTTCACGGGAAGTCGCGAGAAGGAATTCTCTATTGAGCAGAAGGAGGTGAACAGCAGTATGATAACGCTGAGTGGCACTGGTTTTGACACGGGCAACTACAGCTTCACTTACGATGGTAATTCGCACACACCTACAGTCACGGTGGCTGATGGTACTGCAATGACCACCGATGACTATGATGTTACCAGCAACACTGGTGGTACAGCAGTAGGTTCGTATAGTGTAACCATTACAGGAAAGAAAAACTATAAAGGTACTGCATCAAGACAATACAGCATTATCAATGCAGGATCTGCCGGATTCGACGTTGTAGCCATTGGAGCACAGACATATACAGGTAGTGCTATTGAGCCAACGGTGACTGTGTATAAGCATGGAACAACAACGCCAGCCCTCACCGAGAACAATGACTATACGGTGGCCTACACGGACAATATCAATGTGGGTACAGCTACTGTAACCGTAACGGGTATGGGCAACTATGGTGGTACGCAAACTGTAAACTTCACCATCAATCCCAAGGCGTTGGTTGCAAATGAAACAACGCTGTCAGCAACAGATTTTACTTACAATACCACAGAGCAAAAGCCTGTAGTAACAGTGAAAGACGGTACTACTCCGCTGGTACTGAACAAGGACTATAACTTGACGTGGCCTACGGACATCATTAACCAGGGCTCGAAGACCATTACCATTAACGGAACAGGTAACTATACTGGTAGTTTCAGTAAGACCTATACAATCAATCAGCTGAGTCTGAACAATACCAGTACCAATATTACGCTATCAGCAAACAGCTTCGTATATGATGCTTCGCCCAAAGAGCCTGAAGTGCTGTTGGTAAAGGTGGGAAACCTGGTGGTTCCCAGTGAAGCCTATACGTTCAGCTATGCAAGCAATACGAATGTTGGTACAGCGACTGTCACGGTGACTGCTGTCGATGGTAGCAATTTCAAGGATTCTAAGAATACGACATTCTCTATCACGAAGCGAACCATTACCAGCGATATGGTGAAGCTGAACACGAACAACTTCGTCTATAACGGTAAGGTGCAACAGCCCGTGGTACAAGTGGAAACTGGCTATACGATAGTTGCAGCAGATACGACACTGACGTATGTGAACAGTAAGGATGTGGGTATATATACAGTTACGGTAACGGGTAAAGCCCCCAATAACCAAGGAACTGTGAACCTATCATACAGCATCGCTTCGAACAACCAGTCGGATGTCAATATTACAATGGCAGGAACTGACGACTTGACCTACACGGGTAATCCCGTTACAAGAAACATCACCGTCACAAAGGGTTCTGGCACAAGTCCCACCCACCTGACGGAAGGTACGGACTATACGCTCGTATATAACAATAACGTCAACAAGGGTACGGCCACCGTCAACGTGATAGGAAAGAACGGTTACGACTTCGTGGAAACCAAGACCTACGAGATTGCAGCAAGGCCGATGACCTCAGCAAACGGCATTACAATCAATTTGTCTGCAACAAGCTTCGAGTATAATGGTTCTACTCAGAAGCCTAACGTGACAGTGACGTATACGTACATAAAGACTGGTGAGACAACACCTACTGTTGTGACACTGGTGGAGGGTACAGACTATACGCTGAACAACCCGGGTGCAGTTAATGTAAGTACAGGCAACAAGGCAACCATAACGGGTATCGGAAACTTCTCGGGTACGATGGATTCACCCACCTACTCTATCACTGCCAAGGCACTGACTGATGCCGTGATTACGCTCTATCCACTGGCGAGTCCAGTATATGACGGAACTGCCAAGGAACCTGCCGTACAGAAAGTAACGGTGGGAGGACAGGTATATACCTCGGGATATACGGTAAGTTATAGTAATAACATCAATGTGGAGACGGCAACGGTGAAACCAACAGTTACTGTTTCTTCTGACGGCACGAGTACCTTCTCAGGCTTTGCTTCCACCACATTCGTTATTCAGCCTAAACCACTGACTGACGATATGGTGACGCTGGCATATACCAGCATAGCCTATGACGGAAGTCCGAAAGAACCTGCAGAAACCGTAACAGACGAAGCACTGCCTGCTACGTTTGCAAGTAAGGTGCTGACCAAGGGCACAGACTATACTGTTAGCTATACCACTGACCATACGACTCCAGGCGAGAAGGCTGTTACGATTACGGGTATGGGTAACTATACAGGAACTGTCTCCAAGAAATATACCATTGTAGGCGCTTCGGATGTGACCATCACACTGCCAGAAGCTACCTATACCTACAACGGTGCTGAGCACCAGCCGGTGGTTACAGTGATGAAGGGCACGACAGAACTGACGCTGAACACCGATTATACGGTAGCCTACAGTGACAACATCAACGCAGGAACAGCTACCATTACGGTAACGGGTAAGGGCAACTACGACTTCACACAGACGAAAACATTTACCATTGCCAAGAAGGCAATGACGAACGATATGGTAGCACTGGCTCCAATAACCTTTACCTACAATGGAAACATTCAGAAGCCAACGGTAACGGTAAGTGACGGTACACCATCCGTTATCACTACCAACGACTACACCATCAGCAATGACGGTAATATCAATGCAGGAGACTATACCGTGACGGTGACAGCTACATCGACGGGTAACTACTCTGGCTCAGGCAGTCAGACATACACCATTTATCCGATGTCCATTACTGCTGCTGAGGTGGCCCTGTCATATAATAACATTGTTTATAATGGTGTTGCGCAGAAACCTACCGTTCGTTCTGTATATTCCAACGGACACCTGTTGACGGCAACGACAGACTATACTATCACTCTACCTGCTGACGCAGATGCCATCAATCAGGGTGCGAAGAATGTGACGGTAACAGGTACAGGTAACTATAAGGATTCGAGAACGGTTCAATATACAATTGACAAGAAGCCGCTTGCCAGCGATATGATCAAGATTGCGAATCAGAACCTGACCTATACGGGTAGTGACCAGACTCCAGAAGTGACCATCGAGGATAAGAACGGAACAACGAATATCATAAAGTCTACAGACTACACACTGTCGAACCCACCACATAGTACCGTGGGTGACTACGAGGTAACATTGACGGCTACCGCTGAAGGAAACTATAGCGGACAGGTGACAAAACAATACAGCATTGTAGGAGCAGGTGCTACGGGATTCACCGTGATGGCTATTCCTGATCAAAACTATACTGGTATTGCCTTAACACCTGCATTGACGGTATATAAGGCTGGTACGACAACTCCTGCCTTGACACTTGGTACCGACTATACGGCAGAATACAGCAACAACATCAATGCTGGTACAGCTACAGTGACGGTGACTGGTATGGGCAACTATAGTGGCACACAGACAGTGTACTTCACCATTACACCGAAGTCGCTGAATGCCACTAGTATTACAGTTACATTGTCGTCAACGAGTTTCAGTTATACAGGAACGACGCAGAAACCAACGGTAACGGTGAAGGACGGAACGAGCAAGACACTGGCGGAGAACACCGACTATATGCTGGTGAACGACGGTGGTGTGGCCAACGGAACATATACCGTGACGATTACGGGAATGGGTAACTATAAGGACGTGGTAACTCCTGCCCCATCGTATACCATCGGAGGACAGAGTCTGAATGGTGCAGAAGTCATCCTGAACCGTCTGGACAGCTATGTATACGACGGCAACGAGAAGAAGCCTGGTGTGAGCGAGGTGAAGGTAGGCTCGACAGTGATTCCTGCCAGCAACTACACCGTGAGCTATGCTGATAACGTGAATGCTGGAACGGCAACAGTGACTGTGACGGGTAAGGGCAACTGTTCGGGAACAGCTACGGCAACCTTCCCGATTACCCCAAAGACGGTGAACAGCGACATGATTACCATCAGTCCGACGACGTTCAACTACGACGGAGTGTTGCATAAGCCCACAACAGTGACGGTGAAGGACGGAACGAGAGACATGGTAGAGGACACTGACTACACGTTGTCGAATCCTGGTGGTACGGATATAGGAAGTTATGGCGTAACCATTACGGGTAAGGGTAACTATACGGGTACGGCCTCGAAGTCGTTTGGCATTGTGGCGAACGATGCTTCGGGATTCTCCATCAATGCCATTGCTGATGTGACGTACAACGGAGCGGCTCAGGAGCCTGTACCTGTGGTGAAGGAGGGAGACAACACGCTGAGCAGCAACTACTACTCCGTTGCCTACTTGAACAACATCAATGCAGGTACAGCTGTGGTAACAGTGACGGGTAAGAACGGCTACACCTTCGTAAAGAGTCAGACATTTAAGATTAAACCCAAGGCACTGAGCAATGATATGCTAACGCTGTCGGCCTCCAGCTTTATATATAATGGTAATGTGCAGAAGCCTACGCCAACGATGGACAACAAAAATGCGGGAGTAAGCATCATTACCAGCAACGACTACGTAGTAACCAACGAAGGTGGAGTGGATGTCGGAACGTATCACGTCGTCATCACCGGACAGAACAACTATACGGGTGCGATAGACAAGACGTTCACGATTACCCAGTTGAGTCTGTCGACGGCGACGATTACGCTGGCAACCCTGTCGAGCTATGTCTATGACGGTGCAGCAAAGACACCTGCCGTTCAACTGGTGAAGGTGGGAGAACTGGTAGTGCCTGCAACGGCTTATGACGTAGCGTACACCAGTAACACAAACGTAGGAACGGCTACGGTGACAGTGACTGCCAAGACGGGAACGAACTTCAAGGACGGCAACACCACGACCTTCAGCATTGAGCAGAAACCAGTGACTAGCGACATGATTTACTTGAGCAGTGAGAATCTGGAATATACGGGTAGCAACATCAAACCGGAAGTAACCGTGAAGGACGGTACCAAGACGCTGGCACTGACCACGGACTACACACTGACCAATGCCGGTGGAACGGAAGTGGGCTCTTATGAAGTGATGATCACGGGTCAGGGCAACTATAAGGGAACCGCCAAGAAGCAGTATAGCATCATAACCAAGGGTGCTGCAGGATTTACGGTTGACGAGATGACGGTGCCACTGACCTACACTGGTATGCCACTGACACCAACGGTAACCGTGAAGAAGGCTGGTACAACAACCGTCCTGACACTGGGTACGGACTATGAGGTGGCTTATACAGACAACATCAACGTGGGCACTGCCACGGCAACGGTGACGGGTAAGGGTAACTACAGCGGAACACGCTCTGTTAACTTCATCATCAACCCGAAGCCTCTGACAGACGGTATGGTAGCGCTCTCATCAACATCGTTCATCTATAGCGGTAGTGAGCAGAAACCAGTAGTCAGCGTGACAGATACAGACAACAACATGCCACTGACGCAAAACACGGACTATACGGTGACCTATCCTGCCGACGCCATCAGTCAGGGTACGAAGACGGTGACCATCAGAGGTATCGGCAACTATACGGGTGAGATTACGAAGGATTACACCATCGGACTACTGAGTCTGAACGACGCCTCTGTAACACTGAACGAACTGACAAGTTACATCTATGACGGCAACGAGAAGAAGCCTACGGTGAAAGAGGTGAAGGTAGGAACACTGGTGATTCCAACTACGGGCTACACAGTGGCTTATCCCGACGATGTGATTAACACCGGTACGAAGACCATGACCATCACAGGTAAGGGGAACTACACGGGGGCTGCCACCGCAAGCTACACCATTACGCCAAAGACCGTGAACAAAGAGATGATTCTCCTGAGCAGCGAGAACCTGATTTACACAGGTAGCATCATCAAGCCTACCGTAACTGTAAAGGATGGTTCGAAGACACTGATAGAGAATACGGACTATACACTGACCAATGAAGGTGGAAAGGAGGTTGGGACCTACAGTCTGACCATTACAGGTAAAGGAAACTACACGGGAACAGCCTCCAGGACATTCAACATCATCACGAAGGGTGCTTCGGTATTCAGCGTGAGCGATATTGCCAGTGTCATCTACAACGGTAGTGAGCAAGAACCGGACATCACCGTGATGGATAACAGTACATCACCTGCAACAGTACTGACGGAGGGAACCCACTATACTGTAGCTTACAGCAACAACAAGAATGTGGGTTCGGCATCAGTCATCGTGACGGGTATTGGCAGTTATGCGGGTACGGTGAGCAAGAACTTCACCATCCTGCCGAAGACACTGACAGGAGCAATGGTAACACTATCGGCCACCAGCTTTGTATTCAACAGCCTGGCACAGAAGCCTGAGGTAATCGTGGACGATAAGAATGCTGCCAATGTCTCCATCATAACAGACTATGACTACACGATACTGAACAATGGTGGCATCAACGTGGGTGACAACCATGAAGTGAAGGTAACAGGTAAGGGTAACTACACGGGTACGGTGACCAAGACCTATGCCATCACACCACTGAGCATTGCTGATGCCAACGTGACTCTCTATCAGCTGCAAAGCTACGTTTACGATGGTACTGCAAAGAGACCTGGTGTTCGTGAGGTCATGGTGGGCGACATCACTGTGCCAACCACAGGCTACGATGTGAGCTACGGTGAGAACACGAACGTAGGTAATGCAACAGTAACGGTAACGGGTAAGGGTAACTTCAAGGATACGAAGACGGTGAACTTCACCATCACAGGCAAGCCGATTACCAGCGACATGATAGTACTGAGCAGCGAGAACTTCATCTATAACGGTGAGGTGCAGAAACCTACAGTTATTGTGAAGGACGGTGCGAAGACACTGACCTTAGGCACTGACTACGCACTGACCAATGCAGGTGGTACCAGTGTTGGCACTTACAGTGTAACCGTGGCAGGTATGGGTAACTATGCCAGCGAAGCCTCAAGGTCATACAGCATTGTGGAGAAGGACGGTACTACCAACTTCACCATCTCACTAAGCAACACAAGTGTACAATATAATGGCAGTGCACAGACTCCAACAGTAACGGTGACAGACGGAGTGAAGACACTGACGTACAATACAGACTATGAGGTGGCCTACACCAACCATGTGAATGTAGGAACAGCAACAGTAACCGTAATGGGTAAGGGCAACTATGCAGGTACAAAGATGGCAACCTTCACCATCACGGCGAAACCACTGACGGAAGCGATGGTAACACTATCGGAGACCAGCTTTGTCTACAACACCCTCATACAGAAGCCTGAGGTAAGCGTCAGCGATGGTGACATCATGACGAAGGATGACTATGTGATTACCAACAATGGTGGTACCAACCAAGGTACTTACCACGTGATTGTGAATGGCCAAGGTAACTATAGCGGACAGATAGACAAGACGTTCACCATCACACCGCTGAGCATTGTCGATGCCAACGTTACTCTCTATCAATTGCAGAGCTATGTTTACGAAGGACTGCAGAAGAAGCCTGGTGTCCGTGAGGTAACCGTAGGTAACATCAACGTACCAACACAAGGCTACACAACCAGCTATGGTGACAATGTGAATGCTGGAACAGCCTCAGTGACGGTGACCGGTCAGGGCAACTTCAAGGATAGCAAGACGGTGACCTTCGAAATCGAACCGAAGGCTGTAGAGAACAGTATGATTACGCTAAGCAACTATGAATACACCTATAATGGGGAGATTCAGAAGCCTGAGGTAATTGTCAGGGACGGAGAGACCACATTGGTACTTGATACAGACTATACCCTGCAGAACAATGGTGGGAAGACTGTTGGAGCATACGACGTGACCATCACCGGTAAGGGTAACTACAAGGGTACTGCCAGCAAGACATACATCATTAATGCCAAGGAGGTGGGTAGCTTTGAGGTTACGCTGAGTGCAGAAAGTGTGATCTATAACGGTAGTGAGCAACAGCCAGAGGTAACCGTCAAGGACGGTGAGACCGTGCTGACTCCGGGCGTCAACTACACGGTAGCATACACAGACAATGTGAATGTAGGTATGGCAACCGTAACGGTAAGAGGTTTGGGTGAATACGATGGTAGCAGGAACAAGACTTTCCTCATCAAGCCTAAGGAACTGAGCAATGCAATGGTCAGCCTGAGTAGCACCACGTTTACCTATAACGGATTGTTACAGATGCCAGCAGTAACCGTCAGCGACGGAACGGCTCTGACATCGAACGACTACTACATTACCAACGAGGGTGGTCTGGACAAGGGTACCTACAACGTGATGGTAACAGGTAGGAACAATTACACAGGAACCGTAGTACGTCAATATGCCATCAACCCGATGAGCATCAACGATGCCCATGTAACGCTCTACCAGTTGCAGAGCTACGTATATGACGGTACAGAAAAGAATCCTGGAGTGCGTGAAGTAGCCGTCGGCTCACATATCATACCATCCACCAGCTTTACCACCACGATTTCTCCGAACATCAACGTAGGTACAGTAACGGTAACCGTAACTGGCGAAAAGAACTATACGGGTTCGGCATCAACTACCTTCGAGATTACGCCGAAGCCTGTAACCTCAGGAATGATAACACTGACGCCAGACTACTTCTACTATAATGGTAGCGTTCAGAAGCCTGCTGTAAGTGTGAAAGACGGAACCAGGAACATGGTAGAGAACACTGACTATACCGTAACCAATAATGGTGGTATGGAAGCAGGCGAATATGAGGTGAAGGTGAAAGGTATAGGCAACTATATGGACGAGGCTTCCGTGAAATTCACCATTCTGAGCAGTGGTGTGAACACCTTTGTAGTAACACTGGAAACCACCGAGTATACCTTCGATGGCACAGAGCATAAGCCTAACGTTACCGTAAAGATGGAAGACAGGACACTGAGCGAAGGAACGGACTACACCTTATTATATAACAATAACGTGAATGCCGGAACGGCAACGGTTACTGTGAAGGGTGTGGGCGACTATACCGGTGAGCAGATGAAGACCTTCGTTATCCTGCCGAAGACGCTGACAGACGAGATGGTAACACTCGACAAGACATCATTCATCTATAACGAAAAAGTGCAGAAGCCGGAAGTGACCGTGGCAGACGGAACCCTTATGACAGAGGACGACTATACCGTAACCAACGAAGGTGGTACGGATGAGGGTACCTACCAGGTGGTTGTAGTCGGACAGAACAACTATAAGGGTATGGTAATCAAGTCGTTCACCATCACTCGTGAGGAGATTCACGGAGATGACGATCCTGAGCATCCGGACGAGAAACCTATCACGTACACTCCAACAGAGGAAGGTAGCGACGAGGTGAAGGTTTCGGGTTGCGAAGGATCTGAGACTGAACTGGAACAAATCACAAGTGTAACTGTTCCTGCTACTTTCACCTCGAACGGAAAGACCTATACTGTAGTAGGTATTTCTGCGAATGCATTTGCAAACGTTCCGAACCTGACGGATGTTTATTTGCCAGACACGGAGGAGCCTCTGGAGATAGCTGAGGATGCTATTCCTGCAACAGCCACCATACACACTACCCTAGCCCTGCTTGATGACTATGCACTGATGCCTAGCCTATCAGAAAGCTTCAAGGCTGGTAAGATAATGACTACGGTGACGGCAAAGAACCGCTACTGGACATTCTCAAGTGGTGTGGATGTCTATGTTCCAGATGGTGTATCGGTTTATATTGCTCGTGAACGGGACAACGCTACAGTAACCATCGTAGAACTGTCAGACAACGACCTGACAGTGGGTGGACAGCGCATCATCAAGCACAACAATGGCGTTCTGATTAGCAGTGAGGGTAATGACACACCTTACGACCTTGTGGCTTGTAGACGACGAATGACCAGTGGTACCACCATCAGCACTGATGATTATAAGGACTATGGTTCGCAGAACTGTCTGGTGCCTGTCATCGTAGCGACACACTTCGGTACTGGTTATTACTTCATGAAGAATAACGAGTTCTACAGCATCCAAGAAGAGAGTGAAGATATTAAGGTGCCTGCTGGTAAGGCTGTGCTTTACCTGAGACAAGCAGCATCCAGTCCGTCGTATAGTTCAATCATACAACTGGTGAACACGGGTGAAGTGACAAACATCAACAGTATCACTGATGATACGGATGAGGGTGACTGGTACGATATGAGCGGACGCAAACTAAATGGTCGTCCTACGAAGAGGGGTGTTTACATTAAGAATAACAAGAAAACTGTGATCAGATAAATATGAGCATTATGAACAAAAAGATTCTTTTCGCCATCATGACACTGCTGTTGTTGGTAACGGCATGTAACAAGAATGATGATATTGAGATATTGCAATCGTTGGTGTTTGTCCCAGAGCACAGTAGCGGTTGTATCCGTGTGGATGGAACCAGCGCAATGACCATACGTTACCGTGCGGAACCCAAGAAGTTGATACCAGAACTGGTGAACAACAGCAAGGGATTTAAGTTTGAGGGCAAGTCGCTTAGTGAGACACCGTCGCTTACCATCAACAAGATTACAGGTGATGAAGCCAGTGGTGTGCTGACTCTGGAGGTTACGCCAAGTGCCGGATTTGAGCATGATGGCGACTATGCCTTTGCACTGCACTACAGCGACGACAACTCTGGATTCACCAGTGCTTATACACCCGTCTTGGTAGTGGTACATCCCACGAATCTGACCTTTAGTGGCATCAATACTTCACAAGTGCTCATTGCTGGCGACAGCTACCGGCTGGAGCCTATCTTTACCCCGACGTATACAACAGAAAAGGGTATTACATGGTCGTCAAGCAATACGCAAGTAGCCACTGTAGATGAGAGTGGGTTGCTAACCTTGTTGGACAATGGACAAACAACCATCAACATCACATCGACAGACAACCCGAACATAGGATATAGTGTCACGATTACGGTGTCGGGAGGTAACATTCCTGTTAACCCAGGCGACGGTACAGGACAAGACCAAGCGGAATAAGAGCGACACGAGAAGGATAAGAAGGTGGCTTTCTAAAAAAGAAAGCCACTTTTTTGCATTATTATCTACTTTTTTCGTACCTTTGTCCCCCGATATAGTACATACATAGACCTCATGGAGCAAAAGAAAATAACGTTCGATAGTTTTATTCGTGGCACGATAACGGTGGTGGCCGTGATAGGAATCATCATGTTGCTGAACAGGCTCAGCGGTGTGCTGTTGCCTTTCTTCCTGGCATGGCTCATTGCTTATCTGCTGTTTCCGGTGGTTAAGTTCTTCCAGTATCGCTGCAAGCTGAAATACCGCTTACTGGGCATTTTCTGCACGTTCATCACGGCAGCTATCATCCTGACGGGACTGTCGTTCCTGATTGTTCCTCCGATTCTGGAGGAGAGCGTACGTGTGAGAGACCTGCTGATAACCTACGTTTCAAAGGATGCATTTATGAGCAACATCCCGAACATGATAGAAGAGTTTATCCACGAGAACGTGACTAAGGAGGATGTCAAGGCGCTTATCACGCAGGATGGTTTCATAGACACCGTGAAGCAGGCGGTTCCTAAGGTGTGGGACGTGATAGAGCATAGCATCAACATCGTGTCGAGCATGCTAATGATGACCATGGTGGTGATATATACGCTGTTCATCCTGCTGGACTACGAGAAATTCTCGAAGGGATGGGTGTTGCTGTTGCCTGAGCGATACCGTAAGATTGCCACGCAGGTGGCAAACGACGTGGAAACGGGCATGAACAAATATTTCCGTGGACAGGGCTTGGTGGCCTTCATCGTGGGAATACTGTTCAGCATCGGATTTCTGATTATCGACTTCCCCATGGCCATCGGTCTGGGTTTGTTTATCGGACTGTTGAACATGGTGCCTTACCTGCAACTGGTGGGTTTCATTCCCACCATCCTGCTAGCAGTGGTAAAGGCTGCCGACACGGGCGAGAGCTTCTGGGTTATCATGCTGGGAGCGCTTATCGTGTTTGCGGTGGTACAGGCCATTCAGGACACCATTCTGACCCCGAAAATTATGGGAAAGGTGATGGGACTGAACTCGGCCATCATCTTGCTGTCGCTCTCCATATGGGGGTCGCTGCTGGGCATCATGGGTATGATTATCGCATTGCCCATGACCACACTGCTGATTACATATTATCAAAGATACGTCATTAAAAACCAGAAAAATGAAAAAGACTAGTTTTATCAAGGCGACACTGGCTGTCGCAATGGCTGTGTTCAGCAGCACTGCAGCCATGGGGCATTTGAGTTGCCCCCCAGAGGGGGACTACGGCGTAAGCCAAGGGGGGCAGACACCTAAAAACAAAGACATTGACTGGATGAAGGAGATAACCAGTCGTGTAACCTTTAATGGTTACGCACAGGGAGGATACTCCTACAGCGATGCTGGTGGCAAGACCACTTCCGACTTCAACCTGAAACGTACACTGCTCTGGGCGAAGGCCCGCATCACCGACCGATGGTCGTTCCTCTTTATGCACGACTTCTCAAGTGTCGTACAAGAATTCTACACCGACTTTCGCATTACGAAAGACAACGCCATGACGGTCCGTCTAGGACAATTCAAGCATTCTTATTCAATGGAAAATCCCCTGTCGCCTACCATGCTCGAACTGGTGGACGTATACTCGCAGGCCGTACTCTTTCTGGCTGGCGAGGGTCCCGACCCCCTGCATGGTGTGAACTATGGTCGTGACATGGGATTGATGATTTACGGTAACCTGTTCAACGACAAGATTCACTACGAACTGGCTGTGATGAACGGACAGGGTATCAACCGTCGCGACGGCAACAGCGACAAAGACTTTATAGCCCACTTGGAATACAAGCCCGTGCCCGAACTGCGCCTGGTGGTAACAGGACAGAAGGGACGAGGACATGCCGTAAACGAGCAACAAGTGGCATGGAACCCTGAAATCAAGAAGGGAGACGACTACCGCAGAGACCGCTACAGCGTGGGTGCTGAGTGGAAGAGCGGACAGTATGCTCCTGCGAAATATAAAGAAGCACGCCCCATCAGCATCCGTGCCGAATGGCTGGGTGGTAAGGATGGCGAGGTAGGCAGCATGGGTGGATATATAACCACTGCCATACCCGTTTATCAGGGGTTGGACATTGTGGCTTCAGCCGACTACTTCGACCGCAACACAGACATGAAATACAGACAGACACAGGCTACGGCAGGTGTGCAATACTGGTTCTACAAGAAGTGTCGTGTGCAATTGCAATATACCCACACATGGAGCGAGTTCCAAAAAGACTATAACTGGATTCAAGGACAAGTGCAGGTAGCGTTCTGATTGACAATCTTGTTATTTACAATTTGACAATTTACCATTTACAATTGATTGGGCAATTTAGTAATTTGGCAATTTGTTGAGGCGTAAATAATAGAATTGGAAAATAGAAAAATAAATAGTAAATAGTAAATTGTCAAATTGTAAATTGACCAATGATTATAAAAGTACTTTTGACGCTCATCTTCCTGGCCGTGATGATTGGTGTGGGCGTATACACCCGTAAGCAGGCCAGCAGTGTAGATGGTTTCGTACTGGGTGGACGTGCCGTAGGTCCATGGCTGACAGCCTTCGCCTTCGGAACGAGTTATTTCTCAGCTGTAGTCTTTGTGGGCTACGCAGGTCAGTTTGGTTGGAAATACGGACTATCCAGTGCGTGGATAGGTATCGGCAATGCCATTATCGGTTCGCTGTTGGCATGGTTGCTGCTGGGTCGTCGCACCAAACTGATGACGCAGCATATTGAGAGTCGCACCATGCCCGACTTCTTCGGCACCCGTTTTGCCGATCAGGGCCTGCGCGTGGCTGCTTCCATCATAGCCTTCGTGTTCCTGATTCCCTATACAGCAGGTGTTTACAAAGGTATATCGACGCTCTTTGAGATGGGTTTCGGCATTCCCTACGAATACTGTGTCATCATCATGGCAGTGCTGACGGCCGTCTACGTCATTCTAGGCGGTTATAAGGCTACGGCGATGAACGACTTCATACAGGGCATCATCATGCTGTTCGGCATCGTGGCAGTTATCGTGGCAGTGATTGCTGCACAGGGTGGATTGGCAGAGGCTGTAGGTAAATTGGCAGAGTTGCCTGCTGACGACTCGACAGAGCCAGGATCTGGTATGTTTGCCACATGGTTCGGTCCTGACCCTTGGGGCCTGCTGGGTGTGGTAATCCTGACGTCACTGGGTACGATGGGATTGCCCCAGATGGTGGGTAAGTTCTACTCCATAACCGACGAGAGCGCCATCAAGCGTGGTACCGTGATTTCGACCATCTTCGCCTTCATCGTGGCTGGTGGTTGTTACTTCCTTGGAGGTTTCGGACGTCTGTACGAGCCTGTGGTGGCCAATGGCAAGATAGCCTACGACTCGATAGTGCCTGCCATGTTGGTTACCCTACCCGATGTGCTCATCGCCTTGGTGGTATTGCTAGTGCTTTCGGCATCTATGTCGACACTGGCTTCGTTGGTGCTCACCTCATCATCGACCATGACACTCGACCTCATCTATCGCGACAAGAAGTCGCTTCCTGGCGAGGTGGAGGAAGGAACCATCGACGATATCGTTTCTGAGAAAATTGAGCGTCGCAAGGTGGTAGTGATGCGCGTGCTGATCATGTTCTTCATCGCCATCTCGTTGCTCATCGCCCTGAATCCGCCTACGTTCATTGCCCAGTTGATGGGTATCTCGTGGGGCGCACTGGCTGGTGCCTTCCTGGCTCCCTTTATGTTGGGACTCTACTGGCGTGGTGTGACTACTGCCAGCGTATGGGCTTGCTTCATCTGGGGTGTAGGACTGACCGTTGTGAATATGCTGGTGGGCAATCCCATTAACCCCATCAACTGCGGTGCCATCGCCATGGTGGGTGGTTTCCCTGTAGTATGGATAGCCAGTCTGCTGAGTCCAAAGATGAACAAGAACGAAGTGGACAAGATTTTCAAGTGCTACAACTGACCAGCAAGTAACAAAAATGTTTGGACGCAAAAAGGAGAAAACGGATTTGCTGGCGTATATTCGCGAAGGTCGTGAATTGACGCAAAGCGAGAAATTCAGGCTGATTGTCAGTCTGAGTATTCCGTCAATCCTTGCCCAATTGTCTGCTACGGTGATGTTCTTCATCGATGCCGCAATGGTAGGACATCTGGGAGCGAAAGCCTCGGCAGCCATCGGTATTGTGGAAACGACAGGATGGTTGTTAGGCGGACTGGCCTCAGCAGCCAACATGGGATTCAGCGTCCAGGTAGCCCACGCCATCGGTGCCAACGACTTTAAGCGAGCCCGCCAAGTATTGCGACAATCGCTGGTATGCGGTATCATCTGGGCATTAAGCATCACGACGATAGCCATTTCGATAAGCAGTCCACTACCCTACTGGCTGGGTGGATCAGCAGAGATTGCCCATGACGCCACGCTCTACTTTGCCATCTTCAGTGCCTTTGGCATCTTCTTCCAGATGGAGGGCTTGGCAGGTTCTATGCTGAAATGTTCAGGTAACATGAAGATTCCCTCAGCATTGAACATCCTGATGTGTCTGATGGATGTGGTCTTCAACTACATCTTTATCTATATCTTAGAGATGGGGGTGGCAGGAGCAGCTATCGGAACGGGGTTGGCAATGGTGATAACTGCCTTGCTGATGTTGTATTTCCTGCTCTACCGTTCGGACATTCTGAAGTTGAAAGGGCGCCCTGGTTCCTTCCGTCCCAAGTCTGACGTGGTGAGCAACGCCTTTAGGATAGGTGGTCCGATGGGATTACAGCACATCCTGATGGGTTCTGCTCAAGTGGTAAGCACAGTGATTGTGGCTCCTCTGGGCACAGTAGCCATTGCAGCCCACTCGCTGGCCATCACGGTGGAGAGTCTTTGCTACATGCCAGGATTCGGCATTGCAGAAGCAGCCACCACACTGGTGGGACAGAGTTTTGGTGCCAGAAAGCGACAGCTGACGCAGTCGTTTGCCAACATGTCGACAGGTTCGGGTATGATAGTCATGACGCTGATGGGTATCCTGATGTATGTCTTTGCCCCAGAACTGATGGCCCTCATGACACCCGTAGACGAGATTATCGGCATAGGAGCCCAGTGCCTGCGCATAGAGGCCTTTGCAGAGCCTATGTTTGCAGCTGCCATCGTCTGCAATGGTGTGTTCATAGGGGCTGGCGACACCCTACGACCTGCCATCATGAGTCTGCTGTCCATGTGGGGCGTACGTCTGACATTGGCAGCCTTACTGGCTACCACCTACGGATTGCCTGGAGTTTGGGTGGCAATGGCTATCGAACTGACCTTCCGAGGATTCATCTTCTTGGTGCGACAGCTTAGAGGCGGGTGGTTGAAGAATATTCAGTAGTGCAATTAATAATCATTCAGTAATCCTATTATAATAATAAGGTATATGAAGCATTGTTTATCATTTCTTTTGGTTTTCATCCTTCTTTTGCCATGTTCTGCACAGGAACGGGCTGAGGTCCTATTGGAAACCACAGAGGGCAACATTCGTATAGAACTCTACAACGAGACTCCCCAGCATCGCGATAACTTCATGAAACTCGTGAAGATGCAGGTTTTCGACTCCCTACTGTTTCATCGGGTTATCAAGGACTTCATGATACAAGGTGGCGACCTGAACAGCAAGCACGCACAGCCAGGACAGCGACTGGGAAGTGGAGAACTGGACTATACCATTGAGCCTGAGTTCCGCTTGCCACAGATATTCCATCGTCGTGGTGTGGTAGCTGCAGCCCGTGAACCAGATGAGGTGAATCCAGAACAGCGTTCAGGAGCGTGTCAGTTCTATATCGTGTGGGGACGGGTGTTCAACGATGTTAACATCGGCAAAGTACAAGAACGATTAGACACCATGACACATGGTAAGGTAAAGTTAACGCCTGAGATGATAGAAGTCTATAAAACCGTTGGTGGCACGCCCCATCTGGATGGACAATACACTGTGTTTGGGGAAGTTACGGAAGGAATGGATGTCGTAGACAAGATTCAGAAAATGGCTACGGATAAGTTTCATCGTCCCTATACAGACGTAAGAATCATCAAGGCAACCCTTACCAAGGACCCCTTCAAACCCATAGAAAAGCCTCAACCCAAGAAAAAGGTGGTCAAGGGAAAGCGCAGGAGATAACAAGGCCGAGGCAAGCGTAAAACGTTTGCACCAACAAAAAAGCAGTGCAGCCTACGAATCAATCGCAGACTGCACTTTCATTCTTTTCCTATTAATAACTAAAAACCTAATGCTCTCTCTAATTTACCTTAATCACTAACACCTTTCACTAATAACTTTTACTACTAACCTAAAACTACTAACTAACCATGCATCTGTTATCCATCAATCTTTTTTCTAATACCTCTCTCGGTGTGTTATCTCTGATTCACGATGCAAAGGTACGAGGTTTTTGGATATCTTGTTCTTTTTACATCCAAAAACCTCAAAAAAATGCCTTATTCTTGATTCATATCAAGCATTTGTGTGCGTACACACCTATTTTGTGGTCGCACACAACTCTTTTTCAATACTATTTGTCAGTTCCACGAACTCTGGTATCGAAAGTTGTTCAGGGCGACGGGTCATCACATCCTGTTGGAAGAAACCTTCTGAAGCAGGATGCTGGCTATCAAAGATCTGACGCAACGATACACGCAGCATTTTACGACGCTGGTTAAAGACGGTCTTCACCACCCGCTTGAAGAGTTGTTCATCACAGTCCAGATGGTCCACCTTGTTGCGAGTCATACGGATAACGGCACTCTGCACCTTGGGAGGAGGATTGAAAACAGAAGGTTCAACGGTAAACAGATACTCCACATCATACCAAGCCTGAATCAACACCGACAAGATGCCGTAAGCCTTGTTGCCTGGTTTGGAAGCCATGCGCAGGGCCACCTCATGCTGAATCATACCTGTACAACAAGGAATAAGGTCGCGATTATCCAACATCTTAAAGAATATCTGCGAAGAAATGTCGTAAGGATAGTTGCCCGTCAACACAAACTGTTGACCATCGAACACCCTTTGCAAATCCATGCGCAGGAAGTCTTCGCCCAAGATATTAGCCCTCAACCGTGGGAAGTGTTCGTTCAGGTAAGCCACTGATTCACGATCAATCTCCACCACCTTGAAGGGACGAGGTTTCTCCACGAGGTATTGCGTCATAACGCCCATTCCTGGACCTACCTCCAGAACGGGAATATCAGGACAAGCGTCCACTGTATCAGCAATACGACGAGCGATGGTAAGGTCAGTCAAAAAGTGCTGACCGAGGTTCTTCTTGGGTCTAACTTGTTTCATCATGTGCGCAAAATTACAAAAATAATTCTTAAATACCTGTAGCGAAAGCAAATTTTTCACTTTTCACTTTTCACTTTTCACTTTATTTCGTACCTTTGTAGTCGCTATGAAGATGAGAAGCGTCATACTCAAGATACTCATGCCACTCGTTTTGGGTGGTGCCATTCTCTATTGGATGTACCGAGGCGAGGATTGGCACACCATTCTGCATGTGATGACAGACGAGATGAACTGGAGCTGGATGTTGCTTTCGTTCCCCTTTGGCATTCTGGCACAGATGTTTCGTGGCTGGCGCTGGAAACAGACGCTAGACCCAGTGGGCGAGCATCCTCGCACCTCCGTCAGCATCCACTCCATCTTCCTATCGTATGCAGCCTCACTCGTCATTCCCCGTGTAGGCGAGTTTACCCGTTGTGGTGTCTTGAAGCGTTATGATAACATCTCGTTTCCCAAAGCCTTGGGCACAGTGGTGACAGAGCGCGCCATCGATTCGCTACTCATTATGGGCATCACCACATTGGTGCTGTTGTTGGAGATGAGCACCTTCGGCATCTTCTTCCGCAAGACAGGCACCAACCTAGAGGGCATTTTGCATCGTTTCTCATGGGCAGGCTACTTCGTGGCAGCTGTCTGTCTGGTGGCAATGATTATCCTGTTGCATTTACTGTTGCGCAAGCTCTCTATATATAATAAGGTGAAAGCCACCATCAGTGGCATCTGGCAGGGAGTCATCTCGCTGAAGGGCGTTCGCAACATTCCCTTGTTCATCTGCTTTACGTTAGGCATCTGGCTCAGTTACTTCGTGCACTATTATTTGACCTTCTTCTGTTTCGACTTTACCGCTGATTTGGGATTAGGCTGTGCACTGGTTACCTTCATCGTGGGCAGTATCGCTGTGATTGTTCCCACACCCAATGGTGCAGGTCCCTGGCACTTTGCTGTCAAGACGATGCTGATACTATATGGCGTACAGGACGAACATGCTCTCTATTTTGTGCTGATTGTCCATACCGTCCAGACCTTGCTCGTCGTAGGATTGGGCATCTACGCCTGGATAGCATTAAACTTTACGAGAATCAAAACCCTTAAACAATAATATTATGTCTGAAATCAAGAATCTAAATCCACAGTGCGTATGGAAGAACTTCTATGCACTCACACAAGTTCCACGTCCCAGTGGACATCTCGAGAAAATCCAACAGTTCCTGCTCGACTTTGCCAAGCAGGTTGGCGTAGAGGCTTTTAAGGACCCTGCCGATAACATCGTGATGCGCAAACCTGCATCTGCTGGTATGGAGAACCGCAAAGGCATTATCCTGCAGGCTCACATGGATATGGTGCCCCAGAAGACACCAGAATCCACCCATAATTTTGAAACAGACCCCATCGAGCCTTGGATTGATGGCGAGTGGGTAAAGGCTAAGGGCACTACCCTAGGTGCAGACAATGGCTTAGGCGTTGCTGCCATCATGGCTATCATGGAGGATAAGACACTGGTTCATGGACCTATCAACGCGCTGATTACTGCCGATGAAGAGACGGGCATGTATGGTGCCAATGGTCTGCCTGAAGGCGAGTTGGAGGGCGACATTCTGCTGAACCTCGACTCTGAGCATTGGGGCAAGTTCGTCATTGGCTCTGCTGGTGGTATCGACATTACTGCCACACTGGATTATCAGGAGGCAGATACTGACCCTGAGGATGCTGCTGTTCGTGTTACTATCAAGAACCTGCGTGGTGGACACTCAGGACTGGAGATTCACGAGGGTCGTGGCAATGCCAATAAGCTGATGGTTCGCTTCGTTCGCGAGGCCATCGAGGAAACAGAGGCTCGTCTGGCTTCTTGGCAGGGTGGCAATATGCGCAATGCCATTCCTTTCAAGGCTGAGGTGGTGCTGACCCTTCCTAAAGAGAATATTCCTGCCCTGAAGGAATTAGCAGCAGACTGGTTGGAGGACTTCAACGACGAGTTTAAGATCATTGAGCCACAGGGCATCGAGGTCATCGTTGAGGAGGTAGAGACTCCTAAGAAGGAGGTTCCCGTTGAGATTCAGGACAATCTGGTCAACGCCATCTACGCTTGTCACGATGGTGTCATCCGTATGATTCCATCCTACCCCACCGTTGTGGAGACTTCCAGCAATCTGGCTATCATCAACATTGGCGAGGGCAAGGCATCGCTGAAGATTCTGGCTCGAAGCAGTCGCGAGGATATGAAGGACTATATCGTCAAGACCCTTGAGAGCTGCTTTAACATGGCAGGCATGAAGGTCGTTACCGCTGGTTCGTATGGTGGATGGGATCCCAATCCTGATTCAGAAATCCTGCACCTCTTGCTGAAGGAGTACAAGGAACTGTTTGGCAAGGACGGCATCATTCAGGTTGACCATGCAGGTCTGGAGTGCTCTGTGATTCTAGGCAAGTATCCTCACCTCGATGTTGTCAGCCTCGGTCCTACGATGAAGAGTCCGCACACCACTACCGAGCGCGCCCTCATCGAGACCGTTGCTCCCTTCTGGGAACTCTTAAAGAAGACACTGGCTGATGTGCCTGCAAAATAAGGAATGAAGAAATTAATATTCACATTGTTAGTACTGATGACCTTGCCCTGTTCTGGCAAGGTCATCAAAGTGCTGGCTATTGGCAACAGCTTTTCCGAGGATGCCGTAGAGCAATACCTCTATGAGCTGGCTGCTGCCCAGGGCGATTCGCTGGTTATCGGCAACGCCTACATCGGTGGTTGCTCGCTGGAAATGCACTTAGACAACCTGAAGACCTCGCGTCGCAGCTATGCCTATCGCAAGGTGGTTGGTGGCGTGAAGACAGAGGAGAAAAAGGTGAGTCTGCAACGCATCATCCTTGACGAGCCTTGGGATATTATCACCCTCCAGCAAGCCAGTTTGCTGTCTGGCATTGCTGATTCTTACAAAAACCTGCCCACTCTACAGCGCCAGGTAAAGCTGTTATGCACCAACCAGAACGTGGAAATCTGGTGGCACATGACGTGGGCCTACAGCAAGAATTTCAAGAATGCCCAGTTTGAGATTTATGGCAGCGACCAGGAGCGCATGTACAACGACATCGTGAACTGCGTGCGCAACGAGGTGCCCAAAGCCAACATCACCCAGATTATCCCCTCTGGAATCGCCATCCGACTGATGCGCTATCGCAAGGGCGACATTCTGAATCGCGATGGCTACCACCTCTCCTACACCCTTGGGCGCTATACAGCAGCCTGTACTTGGTGCGAAATGCTGACGGGCCGCATTGTTGATGGCAACAAATACTGGCCCTCCACCATTACAATGGAAAATGCCAAACTCTGCCAGCAAGAAGCGCATGAGGCCATCTTCATGCAACAGATACGCCAATATGCCACCTTCTAAAAAAAGATGGCATTTTTTATAACCGATTTGGTCGTCTCTGCAACTATTTGTATCTTTGTAGCGTCTAACTGACAAATAGTTAAAGAAATGAATATCAGATTAGAAACTCCTAAAGATTATCGTGAGGTGGAAAACCTTACGCGAGAGGCATTCTGGAATGTCTATCGTCCTGGATGCACAGAGCATTACGTGCTCAATCAGTATAGAACAAACCCCTATTTCATCCCTGAACTCGACTTTGTGATGGAGGAAAATGGAATAATTATCGGCCATGTGATGTTTTCCAAAGCAGAGATTACGCTTGACGATGGAACGGTGTTCCCTTCGTGGACTTTCGGTCCCATCAGCGTTCATCCCGACTACAAGCGTAAGGGCTATGGTCTGAAACTGTTGCAATATGCGATAGAAAAGGCCAAGGAGATGGGCATAGGTCTTCTGCAAATGGAAGGAAATATCGAGTTCTACCGTTACGCAGGCTTCGACCTTGCCAGCAAGATAAATATTCACTATCATGCAGAGCCTCGCGATGCCGAGGTTCCTTACTTCCTCGCTCAAGAACTGATACCTGGCTATTGGGGCAATCGTGAGGGAACTTATTGCCCGCCCAAGGGCTATTTCGTGGCAGACGAGAATCCTGAAGCATTCGAGGCTTACGAAGCCACCTTCCCTCAGAAGGGAAAAGCATTCCAGCCAGGACAACTGCCTCAATTTTGTCAGAGTTGCGGTATGCCGTTGACCCGTATCGAGGATTGCGGCACGAATGCTGACGGCAGCACAAACTTCGACTACTGCCAATACTGCTACAAGGATGGGAAGTTCCTGCAGGAATACACCATGGACGAGATGATTGAGCATTGTGCTCAATTTGTAAATGCTGTAAATGAAGGGTTAGAAAAACCTATTACCAAAGAGGAATACATCGGCATGATGAAATCGTATTTTCCCCAGCTTAAGCGTTGGCGCCAAACGCTGGATGTGAATAACGATGAAGCGATGAATGCTAATCCCGCTTTGGCTGGCGTTAAAGAACTCATTGCACAGATGGCCGACAAACAGCCCATCGCTTATATCTCGTCAGTAGACCACGAAGGTTTTCCTTGGACCAAGGCCATGCTGAAGCCACGCAAACGCGAGGGCATCAAGACGTTCTATTTCACCACCAATACCTTCTCTCTCCGTGTAGTTCAATACAAGGCTAACCCCAAGGCCTCGATCTATTTCTGTGATGCCGAGGGTTTCAAGGGTATGATGTTGAGAGGTACGATGGAAGTGCTGACGGATGCCAAGAGTAAGGAGATGATCTGGCGTAATGGCGACGAGCAGTACTATACTGGTGGTGTAACCGACCCGAACTACTGCGTTCTGAAGTTTACCGCCACCGATGGTCGATTCTATAGCGATTTTTATCCACGCAGTTTTGTAATTGAGTGATGAAACAGGAAATCAATCCCAAGGATACCAACAGGGCCATCGCCTTCGAGTTGTGGACAAAGTCGCCTATGCCGATGGTGACACTCACAAAGACCTTCGACGTGACGCGACTGCTTAAGGTAAGTCGTAGGCGCGGTATGAAATTCAATATGCTGCTGTGCTGGTGCATCGGCACGGCTGCTTCAGGGATAGAGGAGTTTTACATGTTGCCCCAAAGGCTACGGGTTCTTGCTGGGGCAAGCGAACTAGTTCGAGCGGGCGACGGTACGTCGGGAATGGGATGGAAACTGTATAAATACGACCGCATGGCCATCAACGTGATAGCGGATAACGTCAAAGGCGGACTCAGTTTCTGCGACGTTGCCGTCACCGACGACCTGGAAGCGTTTAATGCCAACTACATGCACCTGACAAAGACTATCAGCGAAACGTGTCAGGACATCCTGGATGACGAAGCCGTGATAGTCGGCACATCGGCAGTGACTGGTACGGAGCTCGACAGCATCGTCAACCAATACAGCGGCATCTTCACCAATCCCTTCCTGGCCTGGGGCCGCTATCGTAAAGGCTGGTTGAAGACGACCTTACCCATCTCCTTCCAATTTCATCACGCCCAGATGGACGGCAAGCACGCTGCCCGATTTCTGGAAGAGCTGCAAAAGACAATCAATACAATTTAATGGAAACAAATCAAATGATTGTGTGCCTACAGGCAAACGACTGTGCGCCTGTACGCAAATTCAAACGCATTTCAAAACAACGAACAATAGTAAACATAATACTGTTTGGGATAATCAATAACCCGGCATTATTCTGAAATAACCCAGCATTATTGATAAATAACCCGACCTTATTAAGAAACACTTCCGGAGTATCCTGAAATACTCCGAAAGAAAACAAAATTAGTCCGATAGAAATGAAAAATAGTATCGGAGTATTCTGAAAAAGTCCAAAAAGAAATTTTACCGCCACCCTGCTACCACCAATTTTTCCTTTAAACAGGGCGTTTAACGCCATTTGATGGCAGGGTGGCAGCAAAATTTAAAAAATAAAATTTCTAAAGATGATTTAGAAATTCCACTTAACAGCCAGCGTGGGATTCCAGAAGAAGGTCTTGTCGCTGGTGGGGTCTGCATTATAGACGAAGTTGTTGCTGAACTCCCATTCAGTACCTACGCTGAAGTGCTCAGTGAAGTTATACCACAACTGAGGCTCAGAGAGGATGACCAGACATCCATGACCATTGGCTTTCTCACCACGCCAGAAATCGATGAAGCCAGCAAAGCGCAACTTGTTATTGAAGAAGTTCAAGCCCCACACACCCGTCAACTGGACGCTGGCATAAGAGTGGGTGTTATCGTAACTCTTGAAGAACTGCTTGTAGAGCGCCTGCACAGACCATGTCTTGGAGAAATCGGCAGTGTGTCCATTGTAGGCAGCACCAATAAGTCCAGCCTGCTGGAAACTACCCGTACGACTCAAGCCGCCATCGTACTCAACATGAGCAGCAAAGGGCGACTGCTTGCCCAGATTGAACTCACGCGAAATCTCCGTATAGGCACTCTCAACGAAATGACTACTCATATCGACATCCACGAAATAGTACCACGAACCCCACTTGTCAGCCTTAAACTGCTCGAGGGTTACAGTCACCTTTGCGCGACCAGCCTCTTCACCCGTGTAAATGTTACGACCAAAGTCGTAGTGCAACTGAATGTTCTGTGCACTGACCATCGTTACGAAAGTCAGGCCCAGGATTGAAAGAATAAATTTTCTCATTGTTTATTAATGTTTTAAAAGGTTTATCATTTGTCGTGCAGCCTCATCTGCAGCCTTGCTATCACCCAAAAGGCGATGTACTTCCTCATAGTCGCTGAGCATCTGCTGGCGCTTCGCACCATTGGGAAGAATAGCCTCTAACTCGCGACGGATATTATCGACGCTGAACGTTTCAGCCACCAATTCGCGAACCACCTCACGATTGGCAATCAGGTTAACCAGCGACACATATTTCACCTTCAGGATATGGCGCTTCAGGAAACCTATCAGCTGGGGCAATGGCGTTTCATAACATACTACCTGAGGCACACGGAACATGCAGGTTTCCAGCGTGGCAGTACCACTGGTTACAAGGGCTGCAGTAGCATGAGCCAATAACGAATACGTCTCGTTCATTACCAAGCGGACAGCACTGCCTTCAAGGAACTGGGCATAATAGTCAGGCTCGATAGAAGGCGCACCTGCCAACACCAAGTCGTAACGATCAGCCAAGTGGGCAGTAGCCTGAATCATAGCAGGCAGATTGTCCTTGATTTCCTGTTTGCGTGAACCAGCCAAAAGGGCAATCACGGGCTTATCCCATTTCTCATTTCTCATTTCTAATTTCTCATTGGCGAGAAACGCAATAACCTCCTGTGCTGTAGGATTGCCCACATAGTGGATGGGATAGTGATGCTTCTGTTCAAAGAACTCAATCTCGAAAGGCAGGATGGAGAAAAGCTCATCCACATCGCGCTTGATATTCTTGATGCGATACTCCTTCCAAGCCCATATCTTGGGCGAGATGTAATAATAGACAGGACAGATACGATTGGCCTTTACATACTGGGCTATCTTCAGGTTAAAACCTGGATAGTCGACGAGGATAACCACATCAGGCTTCCACTGGCTGATGTCCTGCTTACACATCTTCATATTACGAAGAATGGTGCGCAAGTGCAACAGCACAGGAATGAAACCCATATAAGCCAATTCGCGATAATGCTTCACACGAGTGCCCCCAACAGCAGTCATCAAGTCGCCCCCAAAGAAGCGGAACTCAGCCTGAGGGTCTTGCTGCTTTAGAGCCTGCATCAAGTGTGAGGCATGCAGATCGCCACTCGCCTCGCCTGCTATCAGATAATACTTCATTGCTCCCAATCTTTCATCTTAGCCAACATCTCATAGGCAGTCACATCGATCTGCGTAGGAGTGATGGCTATATATCCATGATTCAAGGCCCAGTTGTCTGTATCTTCTGCGTCAGGCTCATCATTCGTATAGGTGCCCACCATCCACCAATAGTCGTAGCCTCGCGGATGGTGGCAGCGAGTCACCTCGTTGCTCCATGTGCCCTTAGCCATACGACAAACCTTGATGCCCTTGAACTGAGCACGCAAGGGGAAGTTGATGTTCAGGCAAACGCCCAAGGGCAAACCTTCTTTCAACACACGCTGCACCATCTGACAGACATACGGGCGCATGGGTTCGAAGTCGGCATCGTCGCGATAGTCACAAAGCGAGAAGGCCACAGAGGGAATATACTTCATGCAACCCTCCATCGTGATGCCCATCGTACCACTATAATGGATATTGACAGAGGCATTGTCGCCATGATTGATGCCACCAATCACAAGGTCGGGCTTGCGTGGGCATAGTTCAGCCAACGCCATCTTCACACAATCCACAGGGGTACCATTGCACGACCACACTTCTACCCCATCCTGCTTGCGACGCAGTTTCAGCGTCAACGGAGTGGTGGCAGAGAAGGCACAAGCAAAACCACTGCGTGCCCGTTCTGGAGCACACACAATGACATCGCCAAAGTTGCGCACCCACTCTATCAGACAGTTAATGCCCTTGGCATGATAACCATCATCATTTGAAATCAATATCAGAGGTCTAGAGCTCATCGTCAGAACATTCGAAGGTATTACCCTGTGACACATCGCCCGTTTCCAAGCCACGCTTGAACCACTTCATGCGCTGTTTTGAGGTGCCATGATTGAACGACTCTGGCACCGCATAGCCACGAGCCTTCTTCTGCAGATAGTCGTCGCCAATAACTTGAGCACAATAAATAGCCTCCTCTATGTCGCCATCTTCCAGTGAGCCAAAGCGTTCGTTGTCATGATGAGCCCAAACACCTGCATAGAAATCGGCCAGCAATTCCAGACGAACACTCAACTTGTTGGCCTCAGCCTGACTGAGTCGGGCCATTTTCTCGTGAACATCCTGAAGAATACCTGTCTGATATTCCACATGATGACCTACCTCATGGGCAATGACATAAGCATAGGCAAAGTCGCCATCAGCACCTAAGTGTTGTTTCATCGTGGTAAAGAACGAGAGGTCGATGTACAGCTTCTGGTCGCCAGAACAATAGAACGGTCCCATAGCTGCAGAACCCTGTCCACAGGCTGTCTGTGTGCCATCGGTATAGAGCACCATCGTGGGAGGCTCATACTGCATCTCGTTCTCCTTGAAGATTTCTTCCCACACATCTTCTGTACCAGCAAGAATCTGAGTCGAGAAAGTAGCCAGTTCCTGTTCCTCATCAGTAAACTCACGCTGTTCTTCGCTAACTTCTGTATTGGGACCAAAATTCTGCTGGGCTGCTTGAATGCCAGCCTCCAACGGATTGCCACCAGTAAAGTAGGCTATTGCCATTGCAATAATCACACCACCAATACCAGCCAAACCAGCTTTTTTGCCACCGCCCATACCACGACGGTCTTCTACATTTGAGCTTTCGCGTCTTCCTTCTAGATTCATAGTCTTAATATTTAGGGGTTCATTTTGCGTTCAAAGGTACAAAAAATTATCCATATATGATAGAATATATGTAGTTTTTCTCCATATTCACCTGGGTTTCTATCTGTTCCTGACCTGTCAACACCGTTTTCAGGTCTTTGCTGATGCCTTCGCCAGACAATTTCAACACCGCCTCCTTCATCGTCCAAAAACGGACGAACTCCACCTCAGGACGTGGAGCCTGATTAATCTTGGCTATCTCTTGAGGATTCATAGTGTATTCCACCAAGCTATCCTTATAGGAACGGATGGATTCCACATCCACGCCCACTGGTCTGGAAGATACCACACACAAGACTGCTTCCCTGCAATGGCTGATGTTAAAGTGGATGTCAGGATAGCCTATGATAAACGGCTTGCCATGTATGCCATATTCAAAAATAGGCTTCTCTGTAATACCATATTCCTTGCGCAAGGCTTCGCACAACAAGAGATAGGCAGCAGCACACGTCTTGCGCCCCAACAAATGTTTAAACTTCAACGTTTGTTCGCGACGCTGTTCTGAGAGCAAAGGCAATGCTGCTTCCCAATCGAAGTGGGCAATATCATCATTCAAGTAAACCATTCTCTGCCTTAGGGATTCTACGATTAGGATTCTCCTTAGCACCCAACGAAATCAGTTCGTTGGCCTTTTGGGCAACACTCTGGCGCCCCTCGCTGAGCTTGTTTGTCGAGAACTCGAAAGCCTTGCGAGCCTGCTCAATCTGTTCTCCCACCTTATTATATCGCTGAACGAAATCGCCCAAACGGTCCAATAACTGTTCAGCAATGCCAAACACCTTCTCTTGATTCTCAGCCTGCTGGTTCTGCACCCAGGCAATGTGTATCATGTGAAGAATGCCTAAGAGGTTCTGCTCGCCTGTAATGAACACCTTACGCTCGAAAGCATCGCGCCATAAGGTCGGATCGTTGACCAAAGCAAGTTGCAACGACGACTCAAAAGGCACGAACATGATGACGAAATCGACACTCTCGCGAGGTGCCTTGATGTATTTGGAATAGTCCTTACGCGATAGTTCAGTGACATGTTGACGAACAGACTTGATATGTTCCTGCAAGGCCCGTTCTTTCTCCTCAGGTTGCTCTGCATTGACATAACGCTGATAGGCCACGAGCGAAACCTTTGAATCGATGATGACATCCTGACCCTGAGGATAGTGCAGAATGACATCAGGCTGCATCTCACGACCTGTATCATCGTTCTTCAACGGACGACCTTGTTCATCGCGCAAACGAGCCTGTACTTCATAATGGATGCCTTCCGTCAAGCCTTGCGAAGTTAGCAGGTCGCCCAGAATTATTTCGCCCATATTACCACTTACCTTATTGTCGCGACGCAATACATTAGCCAACGACTCTGCCTTCTCGCCAATCTCGCGATTCGACTCCATCATCATGCGTAATTGTTCACGAAGCGAAGCCGATTGTGCTGTATGATCCTTCGTATTTTCGCTGATAGCCTTGCGCATCTCACTGATAGCATCCTTCAAAGGCTGGGTAATGTGTCCCATACTCTCTGTGTTCTCCTCTTTCAAGCGTTTGGCCTGAGCGTCCATCAACTGCTGAGCCATCACGTGCAATTGTTCCTTGGTAGTCTTCAACTGCTCATTGAATTGTTGCTCACGCAATTTGGTTTGTTCATCAAACTGACGTTCTCTCTGCTTCAGTTCATCATTACGCTGTTGTTCACGCTGCTTGGCTTCTTCGTTATGCTGTTGGGCCAGCATGTTCATCTCTGTATCCTTGCGAACCAACTCCATATTTAGTGCCGTCACCTTCCGATTCATCAGCAGAAAGATGACCACTGCACCCACAATTACACCTATTATTATATATAATACTGTCATCATGGGTGCAAATTTACTAAAAATTTCTCATTAATCATTTCTCATTTATTATTTTTATTTGTACCTTTGACTTCGTCGAAGGAACTTTCGCTCGAAAATACTCAAATAAATTTGGTATTTTGCTCACTTATTCGTACCTTTGCAGGCGAATAACCAAAATAGTAACAAGAAAATGGACGACTACCCGGCGGATAATTACAATTCGTAAGGCAGGGGATCAAGGTGGCAAGGCTGCTAATCCCTTTGCCAAAAAACTATTGTTGTACCTCAAAAAGGATTAGCACAATGAAGACTTTCTGGAACACCCAAGGGGGCTTGAGCCAGCTCAACGAGTGGCAGCCCAATTGCTGGATACAATTGACGTGTCCTACAGAAGAAGATCAGCAGTATCTGGAAGAAAAGTTTCAGATTCCTGACTACTTCCTCTCTGACATCAGCGATACTGATGAGCGTGCCCGTTATGAATATGATGACGGATGGATGCTCATCATCTTACGTATTCCCTATGTAAAAGAGGTGCGCTCGCGTACTCCTTATACTACTGTGCCTTTGGGTATCATCCACAAACGCGACGTCACCATTACGGTTTGTTACTATGAAACAAACATGATGATTGACTTTGTAAGCTATCAGCAGAAGCGTGGCGAAGGCTTTACGGACTACGTGGACATGATTTTCCGCTTGTTCCTGTCGAGTGCCGTCTGGTATCTGAAGCGCCTGAAGCAGATTTCGATGCTCATTGAGAAGGCCAAGCGCAATCTGGATCGTGAGGTGAACAACGAATCGCTGATAGGTCTGTCACGTCTGCAAGACTCGCTGACTTACTTCAACACGTCCATTCGTGGCAATGAAGTATTGTTGTCGAAACTGAAGTTCAAACTGCAGATTGACGAATTGGATGCCGACCTCATTGAGGATGTGAACATTGAGATGACACAGGCTCGTGAGACAACAAGCATCTACTCGAACATTCTGGAGTCGACGATGGACACTTACCAGTCGATTATCAACAACAATATGAACACCATCATGCGTACGCTGACTTCAGTGACTATCATCCTGATGTTGCCCACGCTAGTCGCTTCATTTTTTGGAATGAACCTGATCAATGGTATGGAGAACAGTCCTGTCGGATTTATCGTTGCCATCATCATTTCAGTGCTCATTTCAGTCATTTCACTGGTTGTTTTCCGTCACAAACGACTGATTTAGTCACTTTTCTTAAAAAAAATTAGGTCGTTCAAATATTTTTTTATAATTTTGAACCCTGATTGTGTGTGTACGTCTCTACATGTCACATGCCAATAAGTTAGAACTAATCGTGTCATTCACTAAAATTTTATGATGATGGACTCTCAAGAAAAAGCCCCCATTGAGGAGCAGAACGTAGAACAGAACGTAGTGGAAACCGCAGCTGAAATCTCAGAAAACGCAGCTCCTGAAATCTCAGAAGAAACAGTTCCTGAGCGCAAGCAGTATCAAACCAAGAAAGAGGTATTAGAACGTGTACGTGAGATTGCTCACAGCGACGAAGTACCCCAGAAAGAGGAAATAGAATACCTGAAAACGATATTCTATAAGATACACCTTGCTGAGCGTGAAGCTGAATTCAAGGAATACACCGAGAATGGCGGCGACCCAGAGCAGTATCAGGTAAAGCCCGATTCAGAAGAGGAAGCCTTCAAGGCTGAGATGGGCATTATCAAGGAGAAGCGTCAGAAACTGTTCAGAGAGCAAGAGCAGGAGAAGCAGGAGAATCTGCAGAAGAAGCTCGACATCATCGAAAAGATCAAGGCTATGGTTACCTCACCAGAGGAAGCCAACAAGTCATTTAAGGAATTCAAGGCCCTTCAGGACGAATGGAAAGAGATTAAGAACGTGCCTGCAGAGCGTGCCAATGAATTGTGGCGCAATTATCAGTTATACGTAGAGCAGTTCTACGACCTGCTGAAGTTGAACAGCGAGGCTCGTGAATATGACTTCAAGAAGAACCTGGAGTTAAAGACAAAGCTCTGTGAAGCTGCAGAGAAACTGGCTGAAGAGCCCGATGTAATCAGTGCTTTCCATCAGTTGCAGAAGTTGCATCAGGAATACCGTGAGACAGGTCCCGTCAGCAAGGAGCTTCGCGAAGAGATTTGGACTCGTTTCAAGGCTGCCTCTACCGTTATCAACAAGCGCCATCAGCAGCATTTTGAAGGTCTTCGTGCCAAGGAGGAAGACAATCTGGCCAAGAAGACAGCCCTCTGCGAGAAAGTGGAAGCTATCGTTGCTGAGGAAAACAAAGGCAGTGGTGATTGGGAGCGTCATACCAAACAGATTATTGAGGTACAAGCAGAATGGAAAACCATCGGTTTTGCACCTCAAAAGATGAATGTTAAGATATTTGAGCGCTTCCGTGCTGCCTGCGACGACTTCTTTGCACGCAAGGCAGAGTTCTTCCGCGGACTGAAAGATTCCTTTAAGGAGAATGCTGACAAGAAGCGCGCACTTATCGAAAAGGCGAAAGCCCTACAAGACTCTACCGACTGGAAATCAACCAGCGACAAGCTCATTGCCTTACAGAAGGAATGGAAGACCATTGGTGCTGTTCCTAAAAAGTTGGGTGACCAGCTTTGGGAAGAGTTCTTGGGCGCTTGCAACAAGTTCTTTGAAGCCCGCAATGCTGCTGGTGCAGGACAGCGTGGCGAAGAGCACCAGAACCTAGAGAAGAAGTTGGATGTCATTGAACGTCTGAAAGCTATTGCCGAAGAGACTGGCGATGACTTGCAAGAGCGTGTACAGAAGCTGGTTGAGGAATATCAGAGCATTGGTCACGTACCTTTCAAAGAGAAGGACAAATTGTATGAGGAATACCATGCTATCCTCGACAAGCTCTATAAGGATTTGAACATCTCAGTGGCTAAGCGTCGTCTTTCTAAGTTCAAGGACAACCTGAAGCAGGTGGCTGGACGAGGCGAGAATGCTCTTGACAACGAGCGCGCCCGTTTGATGCGTCAATACGAGCAACTGAAAGCTGAGGTTCAGACCTACGAGAACAATCTGGGCTTCCTCAATGCATCATCGAAGAAGGGCAACTCCCTGATTGACGAGATGAATCGCAAGGTGCAGAAGTTGAAGGACGAGGTGCAGTTGGTTCGCGAGAAGATTAAGGCTATCGATGCTGAGAATCGCGATAAAGAATAATTCAGACAATAAAATATTTTCAATAATAAAGGCTGGTGGATAAGCATTTCCATCAGTCTTTTTTTTGGTCTAATTCTTTTTCATTTAGGAAAAAATGCTTAAATTCTGTTTCATTAGCACGTATGTTTGATATAAAATGCGTACCTTTGCATTCTATTATAGTATAGTAGAAATAAAATATGGGAAAGATTATTGCTTTGGCAAACCAAAAAGGCGGTGTAGGAAAGACGACTACGACCATCAATTTAGCGGCTTCACTGGCTACGCTGGAGAAGACGGTATTGGTTGTTGACGCTGATCCACAGGCCAATGCGTCGAGCGGACTGGGTGTAGACATCAAACAGGTGGACTGCTCATTATACGAGTGCATCATTGACAAGGCCGATGTTCGCGACGCTATTTATACAACAGATATTGAAGGACTTGACATCATACCCAGTCATATCGATTTGGTAGGTGCTGAGATAGAGATGCTGAATCTTGAGAACCGTGAGCGCATCATCTCCAATCTTTTGGAGCCTCTGCGTAAGGAATATGACTACATTCTGATTGACTGCTCACCCTCTTTGGGTCTGATCACAGTCAACTCACTGACTGCTGCGGATTCAGTGATTATCCCTGTGCAGTGTGAGTATTTCGCACTGGAGGGAATCTCTAAGTTGCTGAACACCATCAAGATTATCAAGACCAAGTTGAATCCGAAGTTGGAGATTGAAGGCTTCCTGTTGACCATGTACGACTCTCGTCTGCGCTTGGCCAACCAGATTTACGATGAGGTGAAGCGCCACTTCCAGGAATTGGTGTTCAAGACCGTTATTCAGCGTAATGTCAAACTCTCGGAGAGTCCCTCGCACGGACTTCCCGTTATCCTTTACGATGCCGACTCTACAGGTTCCAAGAACCACTTGGCATTGGCGAAGGAAATCATTTTAAAGAATGAGAAACGATAATTGAATCATGGCAGTAAAGAAGAAATATGATCGCAGCGTACTGGGTCGTGGACTGGACGATATCGGCAATGGTCGCGGACTGGACGCTCTGATAGACACCCATAGCGAGGTAAAGACAGAAGGTTCGTCTAATCTCAGCGAGATAGAAATAGCACAAATAGAGCCCAACCCCAACCAGCCACGTCGCGAATTTGACCAAGAGGCACTCCAGGAGTTAGCCAACAGCATTCATGAGTTGGGCATCATCCAGCCTATCACCCTTCGTAAGATAGAAGGTCAGAAATATCAGATTATCGCTGGTGAGCGTCGTTGGCGCGCCTCTCAGTTGGCAGGCTTAACCAAAATTCCAGCCTACATCGTCTCTGTGGAAGACCAGAATGCGATGGAGATGGCTTTGGTAGAGAACATTCAGCGTGAAGACCTGAACGCCATCGAAATAGCATTGGCCTATCAACATTTGGCAGACACCTCTGGGATGACGCAAGCCAAGATTTCAGAGCGTGTGGGTAAGAGTCGTGCTGCTGTGACGAACTACATGCGACTTTTGAAGTTGCCCGCTCAGGTACAGATTGCACTGAAGAACCACGAGATAGAGATGGGGCATGCTCGGGCCTTGTTGGCTATTGAGAGTCCTTCCCAGCAAATCAAGCTGTTCAAGGAAGTCCAGCAGCATCAGTATTCCGTTCGCAAGGTGGAAGAGTTGGTGCAAGCCCTGAAGAGTGGAGAAGACATCGTAACTGCCAAGACTAAGATTGTGTCAAGAGAGAAGCTGCCCGAGGAGTTCAATGTACTTCGCAACCGCTTGGCCCAATTCTTCCAGGCAAAGGTCCAGATGACTTGTTCGCCCAAGGGAAAAGGAAAGATTAGCATTCAGTTTGATAACGATGAACAACTGGAGCGCATCATGAATGCGCTGGATGGAGCGAATGGGTAAGTTGGTTATCTGTATCATCATGCTCGTGGCGAGCATCAACTGCCAGGCCCAGACGGAAGACTTGGCAGTGATGGACTCTATAGCCAAAGCTGATTCAAGGATACTGTTTGGCGACAGCTTGGCAACAACCACAGACTCCACATCCGTTGTTGTTCTTAACAAGAAAGAGAAGAAGTCCAAGCGCGACTGGAACACATGGAAGCCCAATCCTCAGCGAGCCCTCTGGTTAGCGCTGGTCATCCCAGGAGCAGGACAGATTTACAATCGTAAGTTTTGGAAGTTGCCCATCATATATGGAGGATTCATAGGATGTATCTATGCGTTGACATGGAACAACATGATGTATAAGGACTATTCACAGGCCTATCTGGACATCATGGACGATGATCCTGGCACAGCCAGCTATAACAAGTTCCTGCACTTAGGCGTTCAGATTACTGAAGCCAACGAGGAGCGCTATAAGCAGCTCTTCAAAAGTCGTAAGGACAAATATCGCCGTTGGCGCGACATGAGTTTCTTCGTCATGCTGGGTGTCTATGCGCTCTCTGTCGTCGATGCTTACGTGGACGCTGAGCTATCTGAGTTTGACATCTCCAAGGACCTTAGTCTGAAAGTGTCGCCCGTTGTCATCCCCAACCATTCAGGGGGTAATATGCTGCAAGCCAGTTCGTATGGTCTGAACTGCTGCATAACCTTTTAATAAGTGAGAAGCGATAAGTGAAAAGTTAAAAAGCGAAAAGAGAAGAAAGAAAAGAGAATGATGAATAAGAAAACAAAGAATATGGGAAAAGGTATGGTAAAATGGTTCATGCTATTTTGCCTTCTCACCTTTTTGCCCCTATCCTTGTCAGCCCAAGTGAACAATAATGAAGACGAGGACGATGATGAAGATGAGATTACTATAACAGACAACAAGGGTCGTGAGGAAGTGATTGAATTTCCTGAAGCCATGACCTACGATTTGGATAGTCTGCTGAACCTCTATATGTCCAAGACCTATCTGGAGGAGGAAGACTGTAACATGCGCGACATCAATCCTGTCTATTCCAAGGAAGAGTATGTCAGCCGTTTGCTGCGCCTCCCCAACGTTATGGAGATGGTTTACAACGACGTGGTACAGAAGTTCATCGATCGTTATAGTGGACGCCTTCGTCACTCCATCAGCTACATGTTGGGCGCTTCCAATTTTTATATTCCCATTTTCGAAGAAGCCTTGGAAGCCTATCAACTTCCTCTTGAACTGAAATACCTGCCTATCATCGAGTCGGCCCTGAACCCCAAGGCAGTCTCTCGCGCTGGTGCTGCTGGTCTTTGGCAGTTTATGATAGGAACGGGCAAACAATATGGATTGCAAGTCAATTCATTGGTTGACGAACGTCGCGACCCTATCAAAGCATCGTATGCTGCTGCACGCTATCTCAGCGACCTTTACAAAATTTTTGGCGATTGGAACCTGGTGATTGCAGCCTACAATTGCGGTCCTGAGAATATCAACAAGGCCATCCGTCGCAACAATGGCGAAAAGGACTATTGGCAGATTTACCCCTATCTCCCCAAGGAAACGCGTGGTTATGTACCTGCCTTCATTGCAGCCAATTACATCATGACCTATTATTCCCTGCACAACATCTGTCCTATGGGCACCCGTTTGCCTGCCAAGACAGACACTGTGATGGTCAGCAAGAATGTGCATCTGGAGCAGGTGGCTGAAGTAGTAGGTATCAACATCGATTTGCTTCGTTCTTTGAACCCTATGTATCGTCGCGATATCATTCCTGGAGCCACAGAGCCTTACGCTCTCCGACTCCCCTTGACAGAAGTTGGAAAGTTCATCGAACTGCAAGACTCTGTCTATAACTATAAGGTCGACGAACTGCTGAACAAGCGCTCTGAGGTTGAAATCAAGGACGATGTGCCCACCTACTACAAAAAGAGCAAGCGTAGCTATAAACGTCGTTCTGCACGATACAAGAGTCGTAAGTCTTCTGCACGTAAACGCAAGTCGAGCACACGTCGTCGCAGTTCAAGGGCAAGGAGACGCAGATAGCAATCGACTATTTACGAAGACAAGAATCGAGTTTTACGCAGATAAGAAACAATATTAAGATACTAAAAACGCACTGATTATGGATGAGGAGCAGATGATGCGCGAAGCCGCTGACGAAAAGCTTATCAATGACGCCTTTCAACGATTGCTGGACAACTATCTGGCATCACGCCACCGCAAGAAGGTTGATCTCATCACCAAGGCATTCAACTTTGCCCGACAGGCTCACAAAGGTGTGCGCCGATTGTCTGGCGAGCCTTATATCATGCACCCCATAGCGGTAGCCCAGATAGCCTGCGAGGAAGTGGGTTTGGGTTCTACCAGTATCTGTGCGGCCTTGCTCCACGATGTGGTGGAAGATACCGACTACACCACAGAAGATATCGAGAATATGTTTGGGCCGAAGATTGCCCAGATTGTCGATGGACTCACAAAGATCAGTGGTGGTATCTTTGGCGAGCAAGCCTCTGCGCAGGCTGAGAACTTCAAGAAGCTGTTGCTCACCATGAGCGACGACATCCGCGTTATCTTGATTAAGATTTGCGACCGTTTGCACAACATGCGCACCCTGGAGTCGCAACCTGCCAACAAGCAATATAAGATAGCAGGCGAGACGCTTTATATCTATGCCCCTTTGGCCAATCGCTTAGGATTGTATAAAATCAAGTCGGAGCTCGAGAACCTGAGTTTCCAGTACGAGCACCCAGAGGAATATGCCAGCATCAAGGCGAAGTTAGCTTCTACAGAAGCCTCTCGTCATGAGCTCTTCGACCAGTTTACCAATCCTATCGAAGACGCCTTGAAGCAGATGGGTATCAAGTATGAAATCAAGGAGCGTGTCAAGACACCCTTCTCCATTTGGAGCAAGATGCAGAACAAGCATGTTACCTTTGACGAGATTTACGATATCCTTGCTGTTCGCATCATCTTCACCCCTGACAAACGCGAGGAAGAAATCAACGAATGCTTCAAGATTTATGTCGCCATCTCGCAGATTTACAAGAGTCATCCAGACCGTTTGCGCGATTGGCTCAGTCATCCGAAAGCCAATGGCTATCAGGCTTTGCACGTCACCCTGATGTCGAAACAAGGACGCTGGATAGAGGTGCAGATTCGCTCAGACCGTATGGACGAGATAGCAGAACAAGGTTTTGCAGCCCATTGGAAATACAAGGAAGGCGAAGATGTAGAATATACAGAGGACGAGAACGAGCTGAACGAATGGCTTCGCACCATCAAGGAGATTCTGGACGACCCACAGCCAGACGCGATGGACTTCCTCGATGCCATCAAGCTGAACCTTTTCGCTTCTGAAATCTTCGTGTTCACCCCCAAGGGCGAAATCAAGACCATGCCTACGGGTTGTACAGCCCTCGACTTTGCCTTTAGCATCCATACCTTCTTGGGTTCTCATTGTATCGGAGCCAAGGTAAACCATAAGTTGGTGCCACTGAGTCATAAATTGCAGAGTGGTGATCAGGTGGAGATTCTCACCTCTAAGTCGCAACATGTGCAACCCTCATGGATTAGCTTTGTCAGCACAGCGAAGGCCAAGGCTAAGATTCAGGCCATCCTGCGTCGCAATAGTCGTGAAATGCAGAAAGCGGGCGAAGACCTGTTCCATGAGTTCCTTAAGAAGAACGGCATTGAAGACTCGCTGAATGCAGCCGACCAGCTGGCTGAGTTCCACGAGGTGCGCAATCGCGAATACTTCTTCCAAGCATTGGCAGAGAAGACCATTCTGCTGGGCGAGAAAGACGTTGACGAATTGCAGGGCAAGAACAAGGCCAACAAAGGTGGATGGCGCAAACTGGTTCCCTTCCTAGGTCGTGGCAAGGAAGAGAAGAAGCCCACTGAGAAGCGTCAGGAGCTGTTTGTTGTCACCAAGGACTTCAATCGCAAGATACCCATCTATATCAGCGACGAGAACATCAACCAATATAAGTTCAAGCATTGCTGTCACCCCATCCCTGGCGATGATGTCTTGGGATTCATCGATGGCAAACACCAGATAGAGATTCACAAGCGCGACTGTCCCATTGCTGCCAAGTTGAAGGCCAGCTTTGGCAATCGCATCCTCGATGCCAAGTGGGACATGCAGAAGAAGCTCTATTTCGATGCAGTCATCCGCATTCAGGGCATCGACCGTGTGGGTATGTTGCTCGACATTTCAAAGATTATCTCTTCGCAGATGAATGTCAACATCCACAAGTTGACCGTTGCCAGCGACGATGGCGTGTTCGATGGAACGATAGAGATGCGTGTCCACGATAGAGCCAACGCTCAAGAAATCGTCAATCAGCTGAAGACCGTCGATGGACTACAAGAAGTAACGCAAATCATGTAACATTCAAACTACTATAAGAAAAATGAAAAAACTAATCTGCATCGTTTGCGCCCTCCTGGGAATGGTGAGCGCACAAGCTAAGAGTTATGACAATCCAGACACCCTGTTCGTGTCGCGCGATGGAACGTGCGAGTTTCGTAACGTTGCTGACGCTATCGAGGTGTGTCGCGCCTTCATGGAGTATCATAAGGTTATCTTCGTAAAGAAAGGCACCTACAAGGAAAAACTCGTTATCCCTCAGTGGCTTACCAACATCGAGATATGTGGTGAGGACCGCGACAAGACCATTATCACATGGGACGATCATGCCAATATCCGTGCTGACATCACCCCGCTGACTGCCAAGGGCGAAGCCCTGAAGATTGGCACCTTCCGCACCTTCACCCTGAAGATTCAGGGCAGCAAGATTACGCTGAAGAACATCACCATCGAGAACAATTCTGCTCGCTTAGGACAAGCCGTAGCCCTGCATACCGAGGGCGACCAGCTGACGTTCGTCAATTGTCGTTTCCTGGGCCATCAGGACACCATCTATACGGGCAATGCCAAGACGCGCCTTTTCTTCGACCATTGCTATATCGAGGGCACTACCGACTTCATTTTCGGTCCCTCAACGGCTTGGTTTGAGGATTGCGACATCTTCTGCAAGGCCAACTCGTACATCACTGCAGCCTCTACGCCTCAGGATGTGCCCTATGGCTACATCTTCAACAATTGTCGCATCACCACAGCCAACGATGTCGACAAGGTATATCTGGGTCGTCCTTGGCGCGACTATGGCTATACGCTCTTCATGAATTGCGACCTGCCCAAGCAGATTCGCCCAGAGGGGTGGCACAAGTGGCGCGAGGGTGCCGACAAGACCTGTCGCTACTTGGAGTATAATAATCGTGGCGAGGGAGCCAAGAAAGACCAGCGTGTAACGTGGAGTCGTCAGCTTACCAAGAAGGAGGCTCAGAAGATTACGCGTGAGGCCGTATTCGCTATCAATGACGTTTGGAATCCATAAATCAAATAACAAACTATACTTGCTATGAAAAAATGCTTTTTGATTGCCCTGACATGGGTAACAACACTAAGCCTCTCCGCTCAGGAGCATCCGTTGTGGATGCGCTTTTGCGCCATTTCTCCTGATGGACAGCAGATTGCCTTTTCCTACAAAGGCGACATTTATACCGTTGCTACTACGGGTGGCGAAGCCCGTCAGTTAACCACCAATTCGGCCTACGATGCCTATCCCGTCTGGAGTCCTGATGGACAGCAGATTGCCTTTGCCTCTACACGCGAGGGAGGTTTCGATGTGTGGATTATGTCTAGCAAGGGAGGCACCCCTACCCGCTTGACTACCAACAGCAACGACGAGTTCCCCATTACCTTCAGCGACAAGGGGCATGTGCTCTACAGCACGAAGATTCTGCCCACGGCTCAGTCTATCGTGTCGTCGCGCAACTTTCCTCAGGTCTATGAGGTCAGCACCAAGGGTGGCAGGCCCCGCATGTTCTCTGTCATCTCAATGGAGGACATCAGCATCAATGCTCAGGGCGATGTGCTCTATCACGACAACAAGGGCTACGAGGACTTCTTCCGCAAGCACCATCAGTCGGCTATCACGCGTGATATCTGGTTGAAGCGAGGCGATAAGTTCACCAGGCTCACTGATTTCCGTGGTGAAGACCGCACCCCCGTATGGGCTGCTGATGGCCAATCGTTCTATTATCTGAGCGAGCGCGATGGTACCTTCAATGTATGGAAGCGAAGCATTGATGGCAAGATCGAACAGCAGATTACGCGCCATCAGAAGAATCCCGTCCGTTTCCTCACCATTGCGCAGAATGGAACACTCTGCTATGGCTATGATGGCGAGATTTACACGTGGAAGGATGGCAAGGAACAGAAGGTGAACATCAGCATCACTACCGATCGTGGCGACCGCGACCTTGTGCGCCATACGCTGACGACGGGTGCCACTGAGATTCGTCTATCGCCCAAGAACAAGGAGATAGCCTTCATTCTGCATGGCGATGTCTATGTCACCAATATCGACTATAAGACTACCAAGCGCATCACCAACACCCCTGAACAAGAGCGCAACCTCGACTTCAGTCCTGATGGGCGCAGTCTGGTTTATTCGTCAGAGCGCAATGGTGTTTGGCAGATTTACCGTTCTACCATCAAGAACAAGGACGAGAAGCAGTTTGCCTATGCCACCGATATCACGGAGGAGCGCCTGACCAAGGGCGACAAGGTGTCGATGCAACCCAAGTATAGTCCTGATGGCAAGGAGATTGCCTTCTTCGAGAATCGTGCCGACCTGCGCATCATGAATCTTGCGTCGAAGCAGGTGCGCACCGTTTTGGACGGCAAGTATGTCTATAGCTACAGCGATGGCGATTTGTGGTTCGAGTGGAGCCCAGACAGTCGCTGGTTGCTCTCCTGCTACATTGGTGTCGGAGGCTGGCACAGTCCTGATGTGGCTTTAGTAGATGCCTCAGGCAAGAAGGCGCCCTACAACCTTACCAACAGCGGCTACAGCACGGGTTATGCCAAATGGGCACTGGGTGGCAAGGGTATGATTTTCACCAGCGACCGTGCAGGCTATCGCAGTCATGGTTCGTGGGGTTCTGAGGACGATGTCTACCTCATGTTCTTCGACCTCGATGCTTACGAGCGTTTTCAGATGACCAAGGAGGAGAAGGCACTCTTAGACGAGGCTGAGAAGGAGGCTAAGAAGGCCAAGAAGGACGCTGAGAAGAAGGAGGCCGACAAGAAAGACGATAAGAAAAAGGACGCCAAGAAGGGCGATGATGCTAAGAAGGAGACTCCCAAGAAGGAGGCTAAGAAGCCTTTGGTATTCGACCTTGAGAACTGCAAAGACCGCATTGTACGACTCACCGTTAACTCCAGTCATCTGGGCGATGCCGTGCTGAGTCCACGAGGCGACACCTTATATTATCAGGCCGCTTTCGAGGATGGCTACGACCTCTGGCGCCACAATCTGTTGGAGGATAAGACCGAATTGGTGCTGAAGAATGTGGGTAGTGCTGAGATGCAGGCCGACAGCAAGTTCAAGACACTCTACCTCTTGGCTCGCACCATCAAGAAGATAGACCTTGCCAAGAACAAGGTGGAGACCGTCAGCTTCGAGGCTCCCTTCGACTATCAGCCCTACAAGGAGCGCCAGTATTTGTTCGACCACATCTGGCGTCAGGTCAAGGAAAAGTTCTACGATTCCAAGTTGCATGGTGTCGACTGGGCAGGCTATCGTAAGACCTACGAGCGCTTCCTGCCTTACATCAATAACAACTACGACTTCCGCGACATGTTGAGCGAAATGCTGGGCGAACTGAATGGTTCGCACACGGGTGCCCGCTATCGTCCTACCCTCGCCAATCTACCTCGCACAGCCCATCTGGGTGTATTCATTGACCAGCAATATGATGGCGATGGATTACGCATCGAGGAAGTCATCAAGCGTGGACCCTTTGCTGAGCGCAACACGGGTGTGAAGGCAGGCGACATCATCGAGAAGATAGACGGACAAACCATCAAGCGTGGCGAGGACTACAATTACATGTTGGACGGCAAAGCTGGCAAGCGCACGCACGTCACCGTTTACAATCCCAAGGATGGCAAGCGTCGCGACATCATCATCAAGCCCGTCAGCCAAAGTGCCCTCGACAATCTGCTCTACAAGCGCTGGGTAGACCGCAACGAACACTTGGTAGACAGCCTTTCAAAGGGTCGTTTGGCTTATGTGCACGTGAAGTCGATGAACAGCGAGAACTTCCGCAATGTGTATAGCGAACTGCTGAGCGACAAGAACCGCAACCGCGAAGGTGTTATTGTGGACGAGCGTGGCAATGGTGGTGGATGGTTGCACGACGACCTCTGCACGCTGCTGAGTGGCAAGGAGTATCACCGTTTCATGCCTAACGATAAATATGTGGGTCGCGACCCCTTGAACAAGTGGGTGAAGCCCTCATGCGTGCTGATGAATGAGGACTGCTACTCGAATGGCAGCGGATTCCCCTGGGTTTATCGCGAACTGGGCATTGGCAAGCTCATTGGTACTCCCGTGGCAGGCACAGCCACCTCCGTATGGTGGGAAACGCTGATGGACCGCACCCTCGTGTTTGGCATTCCGCAGGTGGGCAAATGGGACAAGAACAATCAGTTTATGGAAAATCAGGAGTTGTTCCCAGATATCGAGGTGTTCAACACGCCTGAAGATTATATCAACGGCCATGACCGTCAATTGGAAACGGCCATCCGTGAAATGCTGAAGATTGCTGGAAAGTAATCGTTCAAAGAAAGGTTGTTTGTGGATAAAAAAAGGATGGGCTACTGAGGTAGTCCATCTGTTTTTATAGCTTTACTGAAGGAAGTCCATCTGTTTTTTCAATGCCTGCAACTCGTCGCGCACGCCCAGTAGTCTCGTGAGCACCTCGGCCCGTTTGTCAGCGCCATCGCGGTTGCTATTGATAATCTTCTTGGCAGCTGCCAACTTGAAACCACGCACCTTCACCAAGTTGTGTATCAACCTGATTTGCTCAATGTCCTTCTCCTGATACTGGCGTATCTTCGCAGGCCCGCTGGTCTTGGGTTTCAGGTAAGGAAACTCCGTCTCCCAATAGCGCAGGGTACTCTCGTTCAGGCCGAACATTTCGGCCACCTCCTTGATGGAGTAGTACAATTTCAAGTTCTTGTTCAGATTCAGTGCCATAGACTATTCTACTTTTCTCGCTTGCAAAGATACGATTAACTAAGGAAAAAAACAAACGAAAATCATATTTTTTTTGTTCTGACTTTGGATTTTTCAGAAACAATTTGTATTTTTGCAACGTAGAATAAGATTATCAAACTCATTAAATTACCAAAATGAAAATCAAAACCAACATCAAACGATTCATGATGACCCTTTCGTTGGCTATCATGACCTTGGCAGCCTCTGCCCAGAACGAGGCAATAAACAATGAAACCATCTTGACCCTGTTGAAAGAAGGATTCAGTTCTGAGGAAATCATCGGAGCTATTGAGAATAGCACAGAGCGCACCATCCAGTATAGCATCGATTACATGCGTCAACTGAAGGCTGCTGGAGCCGATGCTGCACTGACCACTTATATCCAGAAGATTGCCAAGCAAGACTTTGGTTATGAGGGCATACTCTGGTGGAACCCCACAAACGGGGGCAAGCCCAAGAAGATGTATCGTACCCAGTTTGAGAAAGAGTCTAAGGGATTTAACCTTGGAACTATCGCTGCTATGGGTGCTGGTGCCCTGCTCGTAGGTTCTGCCGTATCAGGCAACAAGCCTTCTGGTGGCGTAGCTGCTGCTGCCACTGCCGGAACCATTGCCATGATGTCTACAGGCAAGGATATCCAGAAACTTATGTTGCCAGGAGCCACCTCTAAATTGCAGATGGAGGGTGAGAACGGTCGCCATCCCGTGTTCCGTTTCTACTTCCCCAAGCGTGACGCAGAGAGTTTCCAACAGGCTGCAGACAACTGGTATCAGATTGTGATGAGCAACATCCAGAACCCCAACGAGTTCCAGTGCATCAAGATGCAGGTCAAGGAGCCTAAGAAGAATGGTAAGGGCGGTCGCCGTCTCTTCCCAGAAAAGATGTCATACAGCGTGCTGGGCTTCGAGGGAACCAATGCCTCTAATCGTAACATCATCGATTTCGAGATTAACGAGATTAACAACAACACCTTCGAGGTAACCTTCCCCAAGGAACTGGAGCCAGGCGAGTACTGTTTCTTCTATAAGGGTGGCTTGGGCTCTGATTCATTCAAGGAGCACCCCTTCGGCTTTGACTTCACTGTGAAATAAGAACATACGTTTAACTATTTAATCATAAAAGCCCTATGAAAAAATTTCTGATGACAATCGTTGCACTGGTAACTATCAGCATGACAGCCAGCGCTCAAAGTGTGTATGTATCTACTGGTGATGGCGCCGTTGCCTACCACAAAAGCAAGTCGTGCAGCTATCTCGCCAATTCCAAGGACGTGAAGGCCGTGTCAACTGCCGAAGCCAAGAAGATGGGTCGCCACGAGTGCACCCGTTGCTATGGCACCAATGCCGCAGCTGCTAAGAAGACTACCACAGCCAAGAAGACTACGACGCCTGCACGCGACGAGAAGGGACGCTTCATCAAGAAGGCTGATACCGAAAAGAAGACTACCACTAAGAAGGCTGACACCAAGAAGGCTGCAGAGAAGAAGACCACCACTACAGCTAAGAAGTCTACTCCTGCTCGCGACGAGAAAGGCCGTTTCGTAAAGAAGGCCGATACCGAGAAGAAGGCTGAGAAGAAATCTACTCCCGCTCGTGACGAAAAGGGTCGCTTCATCAAGAAAGCCGATACCGAAAAGAAAACTACAGCCAAGAAAACCAAGAAGGCTGCATAACACATATTTAAATATATGAAGAAAATCCTCATGATGGCAGCGATGGCACTGCTCTGCCTCACTGCCAATGCCCAGAAGGCACGCCACTTGCCAGGCGACATCACCGTTCAGCCCATGATTGGTGTGTCTGAAGGCTTCCTTTCAGGTAAATACAACAACTTTTCTTTCCGTAGCGACGACCCTCGCACGGGTCTGACCATCGGTGCTGAAGGCGAATACTTCACCAACACCCGCAACCTCTCACTCACCGCAGGTCTGCTGTACACCCAGGAGGGATGGATGGCCAAGGGAACTGGTCCGCAAACCACCAAGCTCAACTTCATCAACGTGCCCCTGATGGTCAATTACTATATCCTCAAAGGCTTGGCTGTGAAGCTTGGTTTGCAACTGGGCTTCAGAGTGAGCGCCACGGAGGGCAACGAGAGTGTGGGCGACCTCTACGAGAGCTTCAACCTGGGTCTGCCCATTGGTGTATCCTACGAGTTCAAGAGCCCCATCACCCTCGACCTGCGCTACATTCCAGCCCTGACCACCATCAACAAGGATGCTAACAGCGACTGGAAAATGCGCACCGATGTCTTCACCATAACCATCGGCTATAAGTTCGAAATCATCAACTAAGGCTGGGGAAACAAAGGCGCCTCACACCCCGTGCCGAGCGCCTGCGCACCCTGTCCGCATAGGCTCCGCATCATGTCCGCATAGGCTCGGCACATGGTGCGGAGCCTTTTCGTATTACCTGCCGAGCCCCTGCGCACAAGGCTCCCTTTTATTCTTCCTCCCTATACTCCAGAATGTCACCTGGTTGGCAATCCAAGGCACGACAGATAGCCTCGAGAGTGGAGAAACGGATGGCCTTGGCCTTGCCCGTTTTGAGGATGGAAAGGTTGGCTTGGGTGATGCCAATCTTCTCGGCAAGGTCCTGCGATGACATCTTGCGACGTGCCATCATGACGTCTAAGTTTACAATAATCTGTCCCATAGGCTTTTAGATAGTAGGTTCCTGTTCTTCCTTCAAGTCCTTGCCCTTTAGGATAATCTGCGAGATAATCATGAGGGCCAAACCGGTAATGATGTACATGCTGTTACTATCGTTATGGAAAACGATGTAATGGTCGGCTATGTGTATATTGTGGATGAAATATTGGGTGATGGAGTATTGAACGATAAAATCGTAGAGGTAAAGGGCACAGAGCAGAATGCCTGCTATCTCAAGATACTTCGCAAAGATATATTGTTTTCTTGAAACGACAATGGAAAACAATGTTAATTTATCGTAAAACAATAATTATTTATTGAATCAGGGGATAATTTCTATTTCTCAACAACGCGCATGCTGAACTCGCAACCGCAGTATTGCTGATTGTAGAAATTATAGTCGTGGAGCAATTGGTTGCGACGATCTTGAAGTCCACCCTTGCGCCAATTCTGTGCCCAGAAAATGGTGCCTGGAACAGCTGCTTGGGCGCGCAGACCAGCCTCCGTGATTTGCTCAAGACTCTTCCAACGGGAAGAGGCGAGTGTGGTGGTGAAATACTCCAAGCCCAATGCTTTGGCTTGCAGGGCGGCAACCTTCAGCCGATAGGAGAAGCACTGGAGACAACGACTGCCTCGCTCAGGCTCACCCTCCAACCCGCGGACTGCCTCGAGCCAACGCTGATGGTCATAGTCGCCATCAATCCATTGGAGTCCTAAACTATCCGCATGTCGCTTGCTTTCCTCCTTGCGAATGGTATATTCCTCGAGGGGATAGATGTTGGGATTGAAATAAAAGATAGTAGGGCGAACGTCGTGTTGCAACATCCACTCCACAATAGCCGAAGAACAAGGGGCACAGCAGGCATGCAGCAACACTTGCTGCACACCTGCTGGCACCAGAATCTCATTCTTTTTCTTACTCATTCTTAGCAAGGACGCTTCTTAGGCAGTTTGAACACATCCTGCACTTCCTTCATCTGCTCAGCAGTCATACCATCGGGTTCAGATCCCATAGCACGAGCGCACATGTAGATGTTGGCTGCCTTGCAAAGCACATCGGTCTGGTCGAAGGCATCCATGATGTCTGTACCAACGGCAACGGTTCCGTGCTTCTCCCACAGCACTACGTCGTGGGTCTTGATCTGCTCGAGGGTAGCCTCAGCCAAATCAACGCTGGAAGGCAGAGCGTAAGGTACGATGCCAATGCCCAGAGGAGCAAAAGCGAGCGTCTCAGGAATCATAGACCAGAGCACGCGCGTCATCTCGTCGCCCTTCAGGAAACGCTGGATATGACTCATAGCCACCAGCTCGATGGGGTGCGTGTGCAGGGTGGCCTTATAGCACGAACCCGTCTCTAGCAGATAGTTCTGCAGAGCCAAGTGGGTGGGCAACTCACTGGTTGGCACCACATTCTCATCGGCAATCACCACATAGCTGGCGCAGTCGTCCAGAATACGGATGATAGAACCATTCTGCATAGGCTCCTTAGCCAAGTCGCGCATGCGCTTGCCCGTACCCTTGCAATAGAAATACTTGCCCTTCAACTGGGGCAGAACCATACCAATCTGCTTCACTTCTGAGATGGGCTTCATGGCCTTGCACTCATCGTCCATAAACTCAGTAACGTTTACAGTGATGTTGCCACCATTACGCTCAGCCCATCCTTTCTGCCAGAGGTAACCAGTGACCTCCGCAATCTGATAAACAACCGCTTTCAAACCATCGCGGCCTTCTAAAATCGATTTCATATTTACAATTTGACTATTTACAATTTACCATTTATTTTTCAATTGAGCCATTTAGTAATTGTCGCCATAGCGTTCCTTCGTGATGTCCTCGAGGGCACGTCCACGCGTGTTGGGCACTCCGATGAAGCCCACCACGAGCGAGATGGCCAGCAGAGCAATCATGCAGAAGGCTGCAATGGTGAAGCCCTCGCCATTCTCACCATAGATATAGGTGAAGATAAGTCCCCAGACAGCTGAGAGGCCTCGCACGATGAAGAACATCAAGCCCTGAGCACCCGCACGGAACTTGGCAGGGAAGAGTTCGCTACCCCACAGGGCATAGAATATCTGTGGCGACGATCCACCCTGCACACCCCAGAGGATAGCAAACAGCCAAAGGCCCACCATGCCATTGACACCGATGGTGACGATGACGAGCCATGCAGCAATAGCCACCAAGAGTCCGAAGGTGTAGATAGCCTTGTGGGACGACTTGTCGATGAGCTTGGAAACAACAAACGTGATGCTGACAATGATGGCCCACTGAATGAAGTTCATCCAGTTAGCCTGCTCGTTGGTGACACCACCTGCGGTCTCATAGATATGAGGCTGGAAGAATCCCATGACAGAGGCCACGAGGTTCCACGTAAGATAGATGACAGCGAGGAAGATAACGGTGCGCACAGCAATCTTGTTGGAGAACAATACCTTGATGTTATCCAGCAATCCCGTCTTCTCTGCCGACTCTTTCTGTGCAGTAAACTCAGCGCTCTCCTGCAACTGACGCTGTAGGTTCCAGGCAATGAAAGCTACGACGAACAGGGTGAAGAACACAATGCGCGACGAGAAGGCATTGACAGCCTCAACAGGCATGTCAGCACCACCAAATAGGTGTGCCACACTTTCCACCCATCCGAAGAGATAGCCTCCAGGGGCGAAGAGCATACCAAACAAGAGGATGCACATGGGTCCGAAGCCCCACGACATCTGCGAGATACAGATGTTACGTCCACGATTGTTGACCTCAGACGACTCAGAGATATAGGTCCATGAGGCAGGAACACCCACACCTACGGAGATACCCGTTACGAGGAAACCAGCCAGCAGCATGGGGAAGTTCATGCTCAGCATGATGAGCAATACACCCGTCATATACACCAGCAGGTTATAAGTGAAGATGAACTTACGTCCATACTTATCAGCCAGGAAACCACCGATGATAGCACCAATAGCAGCACCCAGGCAGTTGGCAGAGATGAAGTTGAGCCAGCCAAGATGCACCTCAGAGAGTCCGAGGTAGTTCTGCCACAAGGTCAAGCCTGATGCACCAGCCACAATGGCACCTGCATCGAGATAATTGGTAAGAGACACTGCGATGGTGCTCTTCAAAGAACCAGAATTTGCCATAATTATGAATTATGCATTATGAATTATCGGCAGACTACGTCACATTCAATATTGAAAATCTTGGCCACCTTCAGGATGGTGTCGATATGATGACCCACAGCAGCAGCCATGTGGTGGGTAGGACCTGCCTCGCTCCACTTGTTCACGAACTCACGGCACGACAGCGAGAACTTGGTGCGCATGTTGGTATCGCCAAAGGTGAAGATTTCGCCTTCCTCGTTGATGCCCTCAGCCACCACAAACTTGAACACACCGTTCTTGTCCTGCGTGATAGCCAGATAGGTGACAGGACCCGTAGGAGGATAGAACTGGGTGAGGTAACCACCACCAGCCTTTCCATGGAACACAGGTACAATCTTCATCGTTGGCTTCTTGGCCTGCGAGATGTCGAAGTCACCAGAACCAGAGTGTCCGATGATGCAGATGTCCTTGGGAAAGTCGATGCTGTACATCTCAGCCAGCGTTCCTGTGCCAGAGATGGTCTTCAGAATACTCATGGCCATAGCCACCTTCATATCACCCTCAACGGCACAGGCTGTATGCTGCTTGATAAGCATCGAGAAAGCAGGAATCAGCATCGAGTCGAGCTTGCCTGCCACGCCTTGTGCAAAGCCATCGTAGTGAGAGGCTATCATACCGAGTTTCTCGTCCTTCACCCACTGCTCGAAGGCAACGACATACTTCGCCATATCCCAAACCTTCTCAACGGTGCCACCACCCTCAATGTCGAAGGTTGCTAGAATATCCTCAGCCTTGGCACGGATAGCAGCCTCGTCAGTGATGTTGTCGGCAATGGCCCACATCTTCTCCCAATCGAACTGCTTGGTATAGACGAACATACGATGATAGAGGTTGGTCTCGTCGATGTAAAGGTCCATCATGCCTGGATACGGACGACCTATCTGTGCGATGTTGGTATCACGGAAACGACGACGCACCTGAGCAGCACGGCACCAATCCTCAATCTCAGCCTGAGCACCTGGGTCGCCACCTTCTACCACACCAGTAATGACTGCTGAGCGCTTGCCTGCACGATTCAGGTCGGCTACCATCTCACCAATGGCGCCACAAGCATAGAGCTCGCCCAGCCATGTGGGGATGTCGGTCTTGGCATAGTCGGGAGCCAACTTCTTCTGCAGGTTCACGATGACAACGGGAACGTCAAGGTCGCGAACGGCAGGCAACATGTTATAAGAGGTGCAATAGGTCAGCATCTGCAGGATGACCAAGTCTACATCAGCAGCGCGGAACTTGTCGCCTGCAGCCATCGACTGCTCCTTGGTGGTTACCATGCCACCATCGATAATCTCAATGGTTGAGGGCAACGTCTTCTTGAATGCCTCATACTGTGCCTCAAACTCAGGAACGAGTTGGGGGAATTGTGGCAGGTAAGCCTGCAGCGCTATGCTGAACACACCCACCTTTGCTTTGGTTTCTACTAATGGTTTTGCCATAATAATGTTTTATTTTTGATTTGTTATTTTTAAATATTTCTCGTAAGCCTGGTCCCATGCGGCCTTGTCGCCAGCAGGATGATAAGGCACCATTTCAACGCTATTGGCAATGATTTGGCGCATCGCCCAGATGTCGCTGACATCGCCAGAAGCCTTGGCCTGCAACATCATGTTACCAATGGCCGTACACTCCTGAGGACCAGCCAGCACCTCAACGCCACAAGCATCAGCAGTGAACTGAGTAAGATACTTATTCAACGAACCACCACCAATAACGTGTAGTACAGTGAGGTTGAAATCGGCAAATTCCTTCAACCATCCAAACACCTGCCGATAGCGCAGAGCCAATGAATCGAAGATGCAGCGACAAATCTCTGCAGGCGTCTCAGGAACAGCCTGATTAGTTTCACGACAATACTGCTGAATAGCCTCAATCATCGAAGGAGGATTGGCAAAGGCCTTGTCGTCTGGATTGATGATAGAACGGAAAGCCTCCACCTGCATGGCTGAGCCTTGCAATTCTGGATGCGACAATTGACGCACCTCCTCAGGCCACTCCTTGCGACAACGCTCATAGAGCCACATGCCACAAATGTTCTTCAGGAAGCGCGTGGTTCCCTCGATACCTCCTTCGTTGGTGAAGTTCAACTCATAGCTGCGATCACTGATAATGGCATCCTGGGTCTCGATACCCATCAGACTCCACGTACCACTGGAGAGATAGGCAAAGTGCTTGTCCTTAGCAGGAACAGCAGCAACAGCAGAACCTGTATCATGTCCAGCAACAGCAATGACAGGAACAGCACCTAAGCCCGTCATTTTCTGCACTTCCTCTGTCAATACGCCAATCTGCGTTCCTGGTTGTACCATGCGTCCAAACTGACTGCGCTTCATACCCACACTCTCGATAAGCTTCTCGGAGAGGTCGCCCGTTCGTGGGTCAAGCATCTGCGAGGTAGAGGCAATGGTATATTCGCAAACAGCCTCGCCCGTCAACATCCAACTCAAGGCATCGGGCATAAAGAGCACCTTCTTGCAATGCTGCATCGCACTATTATTAGCCTTGCCCATGGCATACAATTGAAACAGCGAATTGAAGTTCATAAACTGGATACCCGTGATATCATAAACCTCACGTTGTGGAACAACATGGCTCAGGTATTCTTCCATCGCTCCAAAGGTATGAGGATCGCGATAGGCCATGGGATTGCGCAGAATGGCATCGTCGTCGCCAATGAATACAAAGTCGACACCCCAAGTGTCAATACCGATAGAGGAAAGGTCGATGCCTCGTTTACCCACAATCTGCAGACCCTTAATCATCTCCAGATAGAGGGCATAGATGTCCCAATAGAAATGTCCACCCGTCTCTATCAGGTTATTGGGAAAGCGGGTCAGTTCCTCTTGTTCCAGTTTGCCACCCACCAAGGTTCCCAGAATGGTTCGTCCACTGGTAGCACCCAGGTCGACAGCAAAATAGTATTTCTTGTTCTCCATATATATAATAATGTGTAGCTTGTTTTTATATATAAAAAGACGAAGACGCACTGAATGCGTCCTCGCCTATTTTAGAAATTTAACGGCTTTCCATCGTAAGTGAAGTCTATCAGCTCATATTTTTCTGAGGTCTTCACGTCAAACATGTTCTGACTCTCCACTTGGATGTTGCGCATCGTGATGTTGTTGCATCGCGACAAGGGCATGTCCTTTCTATCGCCAGGTTTGAAGAACTGCGACCAAGGATGGATGTAAAGCATACGCGTACATTTCCCCTGAATATCCTCTACCAGCACATATTCGTAATGCTGAGGAGTATCCGTACGCATCTTCAACCACAGCACGCGATTGACATTGTCGCAATAGCAACGACGCAGAATGACATTACGGTCGTGAACAGACTCAGAGCCTAAGGTCAGACAACCATGCACAATACCATAATGGCAATCTTCTATCAGGATGCGCTCGCAGGGGCCATTGGTAGAATCCTTATCTGCCCATGTTCCCTTACCACCTTTCAGCACCACCGCATCGTCGTTGACATTCATATAGCAACCCTTGACATGCACATCCGAGCAGACGTCAATGTCAATGGCATCTGACGAAGGAGCGCCACGCTTGGGTTCTGGTGCAAAGACATTGTGGATGGGCGCATAGATGTAGCAATCCAGATAGCGCACATGGTCACTCTTATAGACATGATTCGTCCAGAAAGGCGAGTTGATGAGGTGCACATCCTGAATGGTAACATTCTTGCAGTTCGACACATACGTCAAGCGAGGACGCTGAGCATCCTTGTTGGTACACTGCGGATTCCACTGACGACGAATCCAGAACTCCTGCCAATAAGACAGTCCGTTACCATCAATCGTACCCTTACCACTGATGGAGAACCCATCCAGTCCGTCAGCATTAATCAGCGCAGCAAAATACTTGCAGGTCTCACCCTCAATGCGCGTCATCAGCACAGGGAAGTCGATGATGCGGTCAGAGCCCTTCAACGTGCCACACTCACGAACGTGCAGGTGGGTTCCTTGCTTAAAGAACAAGGCACCCGTCATGAAGGTTCCCTCAGGAACCACGATGACGCCCCCACCCTCTTGGGCACAACGGTCTATGACAGCCTGAATCTTCTGGGTCTGAACTTCAGGGCTGTTAGCCAACACGCCATAGTCTGTCAGCACATATTGCTTACCCAATGTATTGACATCCACCTTCGTGGCTTGCTGGAACCAAGCATCCATCGGCGTTCCGTCAGGCCATGTCTCCACCACCTGCTTCTTGCTTTTAGCCATACCCGTCAATACCAACATTGACAAGCATGTCAGCAAAACTTTTCTCCTCGTCATAACGATTGCGCTTGAAGATTAATCGAAGAAACCAGGCTGCTTGTATTCAATGCCAAGTTCTCTGTCGACAGTAGCCAAGATGCCTTGTACCTGACCCAATGCGAACATACGACCCAGCAGGGTGTAGCCGGCATTATGTCCATGACTGCTCTCGTCCATGATACCACCAGGCACATCTGTGAAGGTCATACCATGATCCACACGCATGGGCAATGCTGGATTCTCCTTCTCGAAGATACGACACAGCTCTATCAGGTCGGCACGTCCTCCAAGGTGACTGGCCTCTGTGAAGTCGCCATTGGGGAAGATATGACAAGAGCGCAGGTGTACGAAGTGGGTACGCGATGCAAACTTCTTGGCCAAATCAACCACATTGTTATAAGCGCCAGCTGAGAGTGAACCAGCACAGAAAGTCAAGCCATTGTGCTTGTTGGGCACTGCATCCAGGAACCACTGGATATCTTCCTCGGTACGAACGATACGTGGCAAGCCGAGAATCTCAATGGGGGGATCATCGGGATGAACGCACATGTTCATGTTGCACTCCTCGCAAACGGGCATGATGGCCTCGAGGAAGTACTTCATGTTCTCGCGAAGCTGCTTCTTATCGATACCCTTGTAAAGGTCGAGGAACTCGCGGAACTTCTGCACAGGAGCCTCATCGTTCTCGCTGAAGTTACCACTGACAAAGCCCTGTGTCTTGATGACGATGTTCTCCACCAGCTTATGGTCTTTCTCTGGTGTCATGGTCTTTGCCAACTCATCGCACTCAGCAATCACACTGCGACCTTTGCCCCAGCCCTCTGGGAACTGGAACTTCTCCCATTCCTCTCGAGCGCCTGGACGTTTCAGGATATAAATGTCGAAGTAGGCAAATTCGGCATAGTTGAAGTACAGGTTCGTGGCACCGTTGGGGTTGTCGTGGAACAAATCCGTGCGAGCCCAGTCCAATACTGGCATGAAGTTATAGCAGATGCAATGGATGTCCTCTGCTGCCAGATTGCGCAGACTCTCCTTGTAAACCTCAATCTGATGGTCACGATCAGGGCCACCATATTTGATTGTCTCTACTACGGGCAGACTCTCTACAACGCTCCAACGCATACCATAGCTCTCAATGTAAGTCTTCAGGTCGTGAATCTTCTCACGAGTCCATACTTCACCAAGGGGTACATCATGCAGTGCAGTAACGATACCTTCTACTCCGATTTGTCTCAACTGGGCAAGTGTAATCTTATCTTTCTTGCCAAACCATCTCCAAGTTCTTTCCATAGTTTATTTTTTATAAAGTGATGCAAAGATAAACAATAATTATGAATTATAAATGATGAGTTCAAACTTTATTCGCTTTGCCTACTAAGAATTATGATTTTTTAGATATTAATAACCAGCATTCTGCTTATAAAGGCCTTGACGGACTTCTATCTGCGACTGAGGGATGGGATAAATAATCCTAAAAATTTTGCTTAGACGGAGGAATTTGCTTACCTTTGCAACTGGTTAATATTTCAGGACCTGAAATATATATTCCACGACCTAGAATATATATTCCAAGGCCTGAAACATGGAACACATAGTATAGGAATAAAAAATAGCACTAAGAACAAGAAAATAAAGATAGCGATTATGGCAAATTATGTAGTAATGGAAATGCCTGAGGGCATGAACAGCAGCAACGGCAAGGCATTCCCCAAGATGCAGGTCTATACCGAGTTCGACTACGACAAGGTGGTGGAGCTCATCAACTCCTATTCGCCTGCATTCAGCAAGGGCACCGTCAAAGGTGTGCTCGACACGCTGGCTACCGTTATGAAAAACGTACTGCCAATGGGGCACACGCTGAAGATAGACAATCTGGGTGTGTTCTCGCTGGCGCTGGAGTTTACTGACAGCGAGACAGAGGATGCTGATGCAGGGACAGAAAAGACCAAATACCACCACGTGAAGGCAAGAAATGTTAACTTCAGGGTAGACCAGAAGCTGGTGGACGACATCAACAAGGAGAACACCTTCGAACGGAGCGCTGACCTCAAAGCCTCGCCTTCGCCCTTCTCACCTGAGCAAAGGCTGCAACGCGCCCTGGCATTTATCGACAAACACGGAAGCATCAGGCTGCAAGAATATGCCAACCTCAACACCCTAAGTCGCACACAGGCCTCCAGGGATTTGACACAATGGGTCAGCGACCCCACTTCTGGTATCAAAGCCAGTGGCAACGGCCCCCTGAAATGCTGGATAAGAGGTTAGAGAACAATTTTAGATGATACTTGGAACTAATGAACATCAAAAGAATACAACTGATAATTGCCGTACTGATAGCAGCAAATGGTATTGGGGCGAGTCCGAAAGATACCATTTCGCTGAACTACGGATGGGAATTCAGCTATGATTCGCTGTTTACCCATAGCCACCAAGTGGATATCCCTCACGATTTCCAGATAGAACAGCCTTGGGTGGCTCCTTCCGCTGACGAGCGTGCAGACCATTCGGATGCTGCAGCCAACATCAAGAGTCGCTTGTCAGCCAGAGGTTTTAAGGAGATGGGCACTGGGTGGTATAGGAAAGAGATAAGATGGAAGAAGGATGAAGGAAGAGAGAAACGAGTCTTGCTGGATTTCGAAGGCATCATGCTCGTGGGCGATGTCTTTCTGAATGGCAAGCGCATTGGGGGTACGGACTATGGCTATGTGGGCTTTCAGATTGACATCACGAATCAGTTGAGGGAGGGTGATAACGTGCTGATAGTCAAGGCTTCCACCATGAATGAGAAGAATTCCCGCTGGTACACAGGTGGAGGATTGTATCGCAACGTCAACCTCATCAAGACTTCGGCCGACCTCTATTTCGAGCGCCATCCGTTGTACATCACTACGCACGATAATCGCTTCGTCAACGTATCCACAGAACTGACCAATCGCACCAAGTCGAGAACAGTCCGCATAGGACTGAAAATCTACGACCCGCAAGGGCAACTGGTTTATGAGAACATAGACACCCGTCGACGCATCAATCCTTCCAGAACAATGGAGACTCGTCTGACTGAGGTGGAGATTCCCCATCCACAACTCTGGGACACAGACCATCCCAACCTTTACACAGCAGTAGTCACCTTGATGCGTGAAGATGGAAGTGTGGCTGACGAGGTGAGTGAGCAGTTTGGCATTCGTACCATCGAAATTGGACCAGACTTTGGTTTCAAGTTGAATGGCAAGAAAGTATTGCTGAAGGGTTATGCCAACCACCACACCTTGGGCGCTTTGGGAGCTGCAGCCTATCCTCGTGCTATTGAGAAGCGCATCCAATTGATGAAACAGTTCGGACTGAACCACATCCGTACGTCGCACAACCCCTATAGTCGCGACTTCATCCGGCTTTGTGACCAATATGGCATCTTGGTTGTCGACGAGCTCTACGACAAGTGGACACAACAGCATACAGGAGGTCGCGTACCTTTTATGAATCACTGGATACAGGACGTGACGGAATGGGTGAAGCGTGATCGTAATTCCCCTTCTGTTGTACTGTGGAGTCTGGGCAACGAACTGCAACAGAATGCCGACCAGCCCTTCAACGACTTTGGCGTGACATGCTATAAGATGATGAAAACGGCTTTGCAACGTTACGACTCCACCCGTCTGGTTACGGTAGCCATGCATCCTCGCTATCGCAACTGGGAAACGGACTCGTTGCCTTGCGACCTTGCCATACAGACAGACATACAGGCCTATAATTATAGGTATATGTATTTCCCCAGCGATGGACGACGCTTCCCTTGGATGACGTTCTACCAGAGTGAGGCGAGCATCAGCAATATGGGTCCCAACTTCTTCGAGATGAACCTCGACAAGGTGATAGGGCTGGCTTACTGGGGGGCTATCGACTACCTAGGCGAATCGCAGGGATGGCCTGCCAAGGGATGGGCACAAGGGGTGTTCGACATCGCCTTGGAACCCAAGCCCAAAGCCTACTTGATGAAGAGTCTGTTTACGGAAGAGCCCCTGGTATATATCGCCATCCAGGAAGACGGCAACGCAGACATGATGTGGAATGGCGTACAGACGGGCAACCAGCAACTATCGGAGCTTTGGAACCGAAAGGAAGGCAGCAAAGTGAACCTGTTGACCTTTACCAATTGCGACGAGGTGGAATTGTTGCTCAATGGCAAACGAATCGGTCGCAAGATGAATCCGAAGGATGCCCAGCAGCGTAACCAGATTTCTTGGGAAAACATTGCCTATCAGAAAGGAAAGCTGGAGGCTGTAGGCTATATTAATAATAAGGTGGTGACCCGTCATGCTTTAGAGACCAGTGGCAAACCCGTGCGCATCATTGCAGAGCCAGATAATCTTCACTGGAAGGCAGATGGCTTAGACTTGCAGCATGTAAGACTGACTGCTGTCGACAGCAAGGGCAGACGCGTCAGGACCTACAACGACGAACTGACGTTCGAAGTGGAGGGCGATGCCAAGATTGTGGCTGTCACCAATGGCGACATCACCAGCGACGAACTCAACACCACCAACCATCGTCGATTGTGGCAAGGCAGTGCGATGGTTATCCTGCGTGCAGGCAAGACACCCTCGAAGATAACCCTCAAGACCAAGCCCGGCACCTTCAAGGATGTCATCACAAGATTAGAAACCATTCAAAAATAAAACAATGATGAAAAAATTATTTCTTCTATGTCTCGTATGCTGCACTTTTTCTGCAGCCCAAGCCCAACAGGAAGTCCTGCAGACTGCCCAAAAGGCCAACGACTACTTCATGACAAAGTATAGCGACCCTACCGTTCCCACCTTTGTCAAGCGAATGCGCGAGAGCAACCTCTGGACGCGTGCCGTCTATTACGAAGGACTGATGGCGCTTTATGGCATCGACCCAGATAAGCGCTACCTCGACTATACCAAGCGCTGGGTTGACCATCACCAGTGGATAGCTCGTGGGGGTGTTCAGGCTACGAATGCAGACAACCAGTGTTGCGAACAGACCTACATCGAATACCATCAGCTGACGGGTGAGGGTTCTCTGGACCTGACCCGTCAGAATCTGGACTATCAGATAGGTACCAACCGCATCGACTACTGGACATGGATTGATGCCATCCAAATGGCTATGCCTATCTATACCAAAATGTATGCCATCACCAACGATAAGAAGTATCTCGACTACGCCATGAAGAGTTATAACTGGACGCGCAACACCTGCGGAGGTGGCTGCTTCAATGTGAAGGAAGGACTCTGGTGGCGCGACAAGGACTATGTACCTCCCTATAAGGAGAAAGATGGCAAGAATTGCTATTGGAGTCGTGGCAACGGCTGGGTCTATGCAGCCTTGGTTCGCTGTATGAACAACCTCTCGCCCAAGAGCAAGGAATACAAAGCCTTGAAGAAGGACTTCATCCTGATGAGCGAAGGCTTGTTGAAGTGCCAGCATGCCGATGGATTCTGGCACGCCAGTCTGGTATCGGATGTCGATTATCCTACCCCTGAGATGACAGGAACAGCCCTCTTCCTCTATGGTATGGCGTGGGGCATCCAACAAGGTATTCTGAAGGAAAAGGACTATCGTCCCGCTTGCGACAAGGCATGGGGCGCCCTGAAGTCTTGTCTGCACAGCGATGGTTTCTTAGGTTGGAACCAAGGCACGGGCAAGGAACCCTCCGCAGGTCAGCCTGTTACCTTCAACAGTGTGCCCGACTTTGAAGACTATGGCACTGGTTGCTACTTGTTAGGCTTAAGCGAATACTATCGGCTATGCCTAAATGAGAAGTGAGAAATGAGAAGTGAGAAATGGATGGTAACCCTACAAAACTATTAAGATGAAACGACGACTAATGATACGAAGGAGGCTACTGACACCCATGTCATTCCTCATTTTTCATTTATTATTTCTCATTCCTCATTCCTCATTCCTCATTTGTGCACAGAGTGCGCAATGGCCTACCCCACTGCCTGAAGCCAAGCCCGGCACCCGCTGGTGGTGGCTCGGTTCGGCTGTTGACAAGCCCAATCTGGAATGGAACCTCAGCGAATATGCCCGTGTGGGTATTGGTGCGGTGGAAATCACCCCGCTGTATGGTGTACAGGGCAACGAAAAGAATGAGTTGCAGTTTCTTTCTCCCCAATGGATGCAGGCACTGAAAGATGTGCAGGACATTTCTCGTGAGAAAGGCATCGAGGTGGATATGAACTGTGGCACTGGCTGGCCCTTTGGTGGCCCTTTGGTTCCCATCGAGGAAGCAGCTTGCAAGGCCATCTTCGTCGACACCTTGATTCATGCCAAGAGCGTCGATGTGAATACCATCTCCCTACCCGTTCCTGAAAAGGAGCGCCCTTATGCCAAACTGCAATGCATCAAGGCCTTCCCAACAGGACAAACGGACCAGTGGCGTATCATTGCCGTTTATGCCTCTCGCACCCGTCAGAAGGTGAAGCGTGCTGCTCCTGGTGGCGAGGGCTGGGTCATCGACCACTTCGATCGTCAGGCTGTCAAACATTACCTCGACCGTTTCGAACAGGCTTTTGCCTCATCGGGCGTACCCTATCCCCATACGTTCTTCAACGATAGCTACGAGGTGTACCACGCCAACTGGACACCCACGCTCTTCGACGAATTCCTGAAACGTCGTGGCTATGATTTGCGCAACCATCTCCCTGAGCTGTTAGGTTTCAAGGACGATGGCAACCAAGTGCTCAGCGACTATCGTGAGACACTTTCCGACCTGCTCTACGAGAATTTTACCCTGCAGTGGGTAGCTTGGTCGCACAGCCATGGTGTACAAGTTCGCAACCAGGCTCATGGTTCACCTGCCAACCTGCTCGACCTCTACGCTGCGGTCGATATTCCTGAGATTGAAGGCTTCGGACTCTCTGAGTTTGGCATCAAGGGGTTGCGCACCGATCCTGGCATGACGCGCAAAAACTACAGCGACCTGTCCATGTTGAAATATGCGCCCTCTGCAGCTCATGTCATGGGTAAGCCGTTTACCAGCAGCGAGACGTTCACGTGGTTGACGGAACACTTCCGCACCTCGCTGTCGCAGATGAAACCCGACCTCGACCTGATGTTTGCTGCAGGTGTCAATCATGTCTTCTTCCATGGCTCCTGCTATACCCCCAAGGACGACCCATGGCCAGGGTGGAAGTTCTATGCTTCCATCGACATGAGTCCTACCAACAGCATCTGGCGCGACGCTCCCTTCCTCATGCAATATATAGAAAGGTGTCAGAGTTTCCTGCAGATGGGCAAGCCCGACAACGACTTCCTGGTCTATCTGCCTGTACACGATATGTGGAAACAGCGCACCAAGGAGTTACTGATGCAGTTTGACATCCACGCCATGGACAAGCATGCGCCCACCTTCATCCAAAGCATTCTGAGGATTGACAGCTTGGGCTACGACTGCGACTATATCAGCGATCGCCAATTGGAGAAGGTTACCCTGCAGGACAACCTGCTCGTCACAGAGGGAGGCATCCGCTATAAAGGCATCATCATTCCTACGGGCACCACTATCAGCCCTGCATTGAAAGCCCTGCTCTCCCGCTGGTCATCGTTGGTAGTCTATGGCGAAGATGCCACTGCCATGGCTCTTTTGGCGAAGGCTGAGCCCATGAAGTCGCAATTACACCTGCGCTCCATTCGTCGTCAGAACGACACAGGCTATCATTACTTCATAGCCAACCTCACACCCAACGACATCTGTCAGGACGTAGCCCTGGCCGTTCCCTTCAACAGCGCCACATGGTACGACCCCATGACGGGCGACATCACCCCTGCCCTAGTCAACAATGGCAAGGTGGCTATCAGCCTACGCAGTGGCGAAAGCCGCATCCTGCGAACCAGTTCCGTCCAGTACGCTGAGGCAATGCCTCAGCCTACGAAACAGGACTTCGCCCTTGCTGGCCCTTGGACGCTCTCCTTCATCGAAGAAGCCCCTCGTGTATCCCAGCGTTTTACCCTTGACACCCCTCAGACTTGGGAAGCGCTGAGCCCTGAAGCAGCCATCACCATGGGCACGGGTGTCTATACCACCACCTTCCGGATGACCAAGCAACAAGCTCGCCAACACTGGATGATCGACCTGGGCGATGTCCGCGAGTCGGCTCGCGTCTATATCAATGGGCAATTCGTCGGTTGTGCATGGGCCGTTCCCTTCATCCTTGATTGTCGCAACACCTTGAAGAAGGGAAAGAACGAGTTGCGCATCGAGGTCACCAACCTGCCCGCCAATCGTATCAGCGACATGGACCGTCGTGCCGTCCCCTGGCGTAAGATGAAAGAAATCAACGTGGTAGACATCAATTACAAGAAGACCACCTACGAATCATGGCAACCCGTGAAGAGCGGACTGAATGGCGAAGTAAGACTGTTTTCGAAATAAACCTGTTGAAGATTTGGCTATAAGAAGAATAATATCTACCTTTGCACCGACAAATAAAAAAACTATCAATAAAACATGTCTACACTTACAATTTGTATTGTTGTCCTCTTCTGTATCGGCTATATGTGTATAGCCCTGGAGAGTCTGACCCGTGTGAACAAGGCTGCCATTGCCCTGCTCATGTGTGTGGGCTGCTGGACACTGCTCATGCTGGGTCCTTCGCCCTATTATCCAGAGATTGCCTCTGGCGAGGTTATCCATCACATTGCCGAAGTCATCGAGCACCATCTGGGCGATGCCGCTGGCACGCTGTTCTTCCTGATGGGTGCCATGACCATTGTCGAGATTGTTGATTCCAATGGAGGTTTCAATTTCGTTCGCGACACCATGAAGACGCGCTCTAAGCGCAAGTTGTTGTGGCGCGTTGCCTTCATGACCTTCTTCCTATCTGCCATCCTCGACAATCTGACCACTTCCATCGTGATGATTATGGTTCTACGCAAATTGGTACAGAGCCGTGGCGACCGTCTGATTTATGCCGCATTGGTTATCATTGCAGCTAACTCCGGTGGTGCTTTCTCGCCTATCGGTGACGTAACTACCATCATGCTGTGGATTAAGGGTGTCATCACCACACAAGGTGTCATTAGCGAGATTTTCGTCCCGTCTCTCGTGTCAATGGTCATCCCTGCCGCCATCCTCAGTTTGCAACTCAGCGGGAAATTCGAGAAAGAAAACAACCTGCCTAAAGCTGAGGTGAGCCAGTTTACCAAGGTTCAGCGTGACATCATCTTCTGGCTGGGCGTAGGAGGTCTTATCTTCGTCCCCATCTTCAAGACGATTACCCATCTTCCTCCGTTCATGGGCATCCTGCTCGTCTTGGGCATCCTATGGACTACCACGGAAATCTTCCATTACAACACCGCTGAGGACGACACCATGGCTAAGCGTGTAAGCGACATCATGTCGAAGATTGACCTGTCTACCATTATGTTCTTCTTGGGCATTCTGATGGCTGTTGCCGTTCTTCAGGAAGTAGGTGTGCTCACCATGCTGGGCAAAGGACTCGACACCACCTTCGAGGGCAACCACTACCTCGTAACCGGTATCATTGGTGTACTCTCCAGCATTGTCGACAATGTGCCTCTCGTAGCTGGTTGCATGGGCATGTATCCCGTTCAAGCCGCTGGTGACCTGGCCGTGGACGGTATCTTCTGGCAGTTGCTCGCCTACTGTGCTGGTGTGGGTGGTTCTATGCTCATCATCGGCTCTGCCGCTGGTGTTGTTGTCATGGGCTTGGAGAAGATTACCTTCGGTTGGTACATGAAGAAAGTCACATGGATTGTCTTCGTGGGCTACCTCGCTGGTATCTTCATCTATTGGCTGGAAAAGACCTTCCTCTTCTAATCCGGAAAGTCTTAACATATAAAGGGATGCCCATTTTGGGCACCCCTTTCTTTTCTCCCAACGGAACGAACAGAATGGCTTGGAAACTGAAATATCGCTGTAAGCAGTGCGGCTATGAAGCCGAGGTATACGAAGGTCGTGGACTCTTTCGTCAGGAGATTACTGCGATGTCGTGTCCTGATTGCAAAACCATCCAGAACATTGTGGTTGGTGGCATTATTGCCGATGTTGCCCCCTCTTACCGCAGCGAAGTGGGCCGTCTGTGCTTACAATGTGGCAGTGACAACATCAGGCTGTGGGATAAGCGAACCTGCCCCAAGTGTCAGGGAGAAATGGAACAGACTGGCGACCAAGAGTTCTGGACGTAAACTGCCATTTTTGTTATCTTCATCGTTTAAACTTACCTTTTAAAGTTCGTACGCCTACGATTGCCAAACGGACGGACTGCGAAGTGAATCCAGTAGGAGTAACCCTTCCGTTCTATTATCAACTCATCGAAATCCTCGTGGTTCAGGTCACTGATGTCCAGCAATAGGGTTGCATAGCGAATAGCCTGCTCAATACCGACACATCGGATATCTACGGCACAACCTGTCAAGTGGTTGCTCTGTGCCCATCCCCCTACCGCCTTGTTCACCTCCGGACTACGGAACCCAGAGTTAATGATAATCGGGTCATCCCCATCGCCATACAGGTCGTTCCATCGCTTTCGCAACTTCTCCAGCCAACCGCACACTCGCTTTAAGTTATTTACTTGTTCCTCATTCGGAACGTTATCAATTCCCGTCTTCGTTTTGGTTAACTCTCCGAGCGTCATGTGCTCGGAGAGTTTCGTCTTCTTATCTATCATTCGTTATTATTAAATTCGCAATGTTAGTATGTTAGGTCGTTAGGTTGTTAGCACATCATAACTCCCGTCTTTCGATAGCGCGACTTGGTGGTGCCATCTGCGAAGTCCTCGTCTTTTACTATCAGATGATCCCTCTGTAAACGACTGATGCGCATGTAGGCAGCAGCAACGTTCCTCAGTTGGAAACAGCGGACTACGTCTTCTGTCGTAAAGACATCTGGCAAACGCTCGAAAGCCTCAAAGGTCTTCTGCTTGCGCTGCACGTTGACACTGGCATCCTTCAACTTGTTGTCGAAGTAATTCTCCGCCATTGCTCCAAAGTAGTGGTCCGTCTCAAACTCACCGCACCAGTAGTTTCCATCCTGCTTCATCTTATCCCAGTGGCGCATTACGATGAATGGCGCAGCGAAGTTCAAGCCATGATAGGCGCATCGCTTCAGTAGCATTTCATCAGCCTTGCTGTCGTTCTCTTTGGCGTCCTCCATGCGTCGTGCCGTCCAATCATAGAGTTCGTCTACTATCTTCTGCACAGAGAGTTCGCCCTTCATCTTATCGAGTTTCTCAGCCCACTCCTTCAAGCGCTCGTCGCTGTCGTAGTCCACAAAACTCTCTTCAGCGCAATGGGCGTACCTGTATAGATGTAGTTCCAAATCACATAGAACTCCTGGAACACGCTGTCAACGTTCGAATAGGCCTGTCCGTCCTCCTCGTTGTGGAACGCTTTCAATTGCAGCGCCTGCTTGTCGATATACGAGCCACCCTTTTGCAAAGACAAGGTATTGTCCAACTCCGTGTCGAACGTCAGCATGTGCAACTGCATCGGCTCGCCATTCACATCTTCTACGGCATTCACCATGTCTTGAATAAACTGCGCATTCGAGGTTCGTGCAGGGTGGATGCGAACCACCACCTTCGGCTTCTTGGGCTTCTCTTTATTCGCACCTTTGGTGCGCATCTGTTCACGATAGGCGTTGATGGCATCCTTGCCTATTTTATCGGCAGCCACGATGGGCGAAGCCAACAGTTTGAACAAACGAGTAGCAAAGCTTTTACCACTTGCAGGGTCACCAATAATCAGCGTGGAGTTATTCAAGCGTCGCAATTCCTCAGGGCGATGATAGAAGCGATAGGTACAACGCGTCATGAGCGTCATCATCAGTCCACCAGCCACAAACAACGCCGCAGGATATTGGTTCCTTTTAAGCCCCTTGCAGATGTCCTTGAGCAGCGGATATTCCTCGCTCAATGCTTCAATCTCAGCGCCCCATTCCCACAAGAGA
>CACZMV010000006.1 GCA_902782305.1 uncultured Prevotellaceae bacterium | reverse complement strand
GCGCCGATGGTACTGCAATGCAATGCGGGAGAGTAGGAGGCCGCCACTTTTTCAAGGAGAGCACCCTGTTTCAGAAATGAGACAGGGTGTTTTTGTTTTATATGTAACGTATTATAATAAATTTGGTTATTACTGCGTTATTGTATTGTATGCAGTGGACTGACCAGATACGACGAATCAAGATTGTCTTGGTGGTTGCAGCGGTGTTAATCGCTGTGGCATCTTTGTTGATATCACACTTCCTGGTGCGTGACTTGTCGAACGAGGAGCACCACCGTATGGAGGTGTGGGCACAGGCTTTGCATGCGCTGAATGCTGCCGACGAGACAACGGATCTCTCGCTGGTGGTAAGTGTGATGGAGGGCAACAATACCATTCCAGTGATTGTCATGAATGATGAGGGCGAGATAACTGACTATCGTAATATTGAAGATACCACACGAATAGAGAGCTATGCACGAAGGATGATACGGTCGGGTGATACTATCCATGTAGATGGCCAGATAGTTTGCTATGATGAAAGCATCATGTTGAAGCGCCTATCAGCTTGGCCTTATATCCAGTTGGGCATCGTATTGGTCTTCGTGGTTGTAGCAATTTTTGCGCTGCTTTCGTCGAAGCGAGCTGAACAGAATAAAGTTTGGGTGGGACTTTCTAAGGAGACGGCCCATCAGTTGGGTACTCCCGTGTCTAGTCTAATGGCGTGGGTAGAGATGCTGAAGGAACAATATCCTGAGGACGATTTGTTGCCTGAGATGGACAAAGATGTGAAACGCTTGCAGCTGATAGCCGAACGTTTCTCAAAGATAGGGTCGTTGCCCGAACCTGTGGAAAGTTCAATGAACGAAGTGTTGGAACATGTTGTAGACTATATGGATCGTCGCACATCGAACCAAGTTCAGATGGTGAAGAACTTCCCTAATCACGATGTCATTGTGAAGATGAATGCCTCGCTCTTTGAGTGGGTGGTGGAGAACCTTTGTAAGAATGCGGTAGACGCGATGGAGGGAAAGGGAACGATTATGCTGACCCTAACCGATGACGAACAGTCCGTAACGATAGATGTGCAGGATACGGGTAAAGGTATCAAGAAAAAAGACATCAACAACGTGTTTACTCCAGGATTTACCACCAAGAAAAGAGGGTGGGGACTGGGCCTGTCACTGGCAAAGCGTATCGTGGAAGAATATCATAAAGGCCGTATCTTTGTCAAACAGTCAGAGATTGGCAAAGGTACGACCTTCCGTATTGAAATGCAAAAAAAGTGAACAGTTTATATTCACTGTCCACTATTATTAACTATTCCACAACGATTCCCTGTTCCTCGCAGAGTTTCAGGCTCATTTCTTTCAGCTTAAATTTCTGAATCTTGCCTGAACCCGTCAATGGGAACTGGTCGATGAAGAATACATACTTCGGAATCTTATAGCGTGCTATCTTGCCGCGACAGAACAGCTGTACGTCTTCTGCGGTCATCTGTGCGCCTTCCTCCAGTATGATGAATGCGCCCACAGCCTCGCCGTATTTCTTTGATGGTACGGCAGCCACCTGCACGTCGCGTATTCCAGGCATGTGATAGAGGAACTCCTCAATCTCGCGTGGGTAGATATTCTCACCACCGCGTATAATCATGTCCTTGATACGTCCGGTAATCTTGTAGAATCCCTGCTCGTCCTTTACACCCAGGTCGCCCGAGTGCAGATATCCGTTCTTATCGATGACCTCGGCCGTAGCCTCTGGGTTTTTGTAGTAACCCTTCATCACGTTGAATCCCTTGCAGCACATCTCGCCCTGAACGCCCACTGGACATTCCTCGCCAGTTTCGGGGTCGAGCACTTTCACGTCTACAAACGGGAAGTCACGGCCTACCGTAGTGCATCGCTGCTCGAACGTGTCGTTCAGACAGGTCTGAGTCATACCAGGCGACGACTCTGTGAGTCCATACACGCTGGTGATGGTCATATACATCTTCTCGCTCACCTGTTTCATCAGTTCGATTGGGCACAGACTGCCAGCCATGATACCAGTGCGCAGACAGCTCAGGTCGAACATATCGAACATCGGGTGGTTTAGTTCGGCGATAAACATCGTAGGCACACCGTATACTGCAGTACAGCGCTCTTTGTGGATAGACGCCAGCACCACCAATGGGTCGAACTTCTCGACCATCACCTCGGTACATCCGTGAGTCAGGCAGTTCATCGTGGCCAGCACGACGCCAAAGCAGTGGAACAAAGGCACGCACACGCAGAGTTTGTCATCCTGGGTGAATCCCATGTTTTCTCCAGTAAAATAACCATCGTTGGAGATTCCATAGTGTGTCAGCATTACGCCTTTGGGGAATCCCGTGGTGCCACTGGTGTACTGCATGTTGCATACATCGTAGCAACTCACGTTCTTCTTCATCTCATTGAGTGTTTCGTCTTCGATGTTCTGACCTAATAGGAGCAATTCTGCAGTGTTGTACATACCACGATATTTCTCCATACCTATATATACTACGTTCTTCAGGTAGGGGAAACGCTCACTGTTTAGATGTCCACGCTCACAGGTTTTCAACTCAGGCAACATCGTGTAAGTCATGTCTACATAGTTACAGTCCCATGTACCGTCGGTGATACACAGCACCTCCATGTCAGAGTCTTTACACAGATACTCCAGCTCGTTCTGCTTGTAGTTGGTGTTCACTGTCACTAGCACAGCACCAATCTTGGCGGTAGCGTAGAGGAAGGTCAACCAGTCGGGGACGTTGGTTGCCCAAATACCTACATTTGATCCTTTTTTTACGCCGATGGAAATTAAACCTTTGGCCAAATTGTCCACACGCTCGTTAAACTGGCTCCACGTAAAGCGCAGGTCGCGGTCTGAATAAACGATATATTCCTTATCAGGTGTCGTTTCAGCCCAGTGTTCCAGCCATTGGCCCAATGTTCGTTCATGGAGCTTATAGCCAGTGCTTCCCGTCTCGGCAGGGTATGTTCTATCAGGCAAAGGCCTGCCTGCCATATCTAATCTTACGTTGCTCATCTTTTTAGAAAGGAATATAAACTACTGCTAAGATTTTTGCGCTCTTACCTGGGGCACCATGCACGTGGTGCTTTACGATGGAGTCGTAGAAGATGCTATCGCCCTCTTTCAGGTTGTAGGTCTCCTTGCCATACACAATCTCTATCTCGCCCTGCATCACGTAGATGAACTCTTCACCCTCATGGGCAGAAAGCTGGAATTCAGGACTCTCCTCAGGATTAATGTCAATAACGAATGGCTCCATATGACGTCCGGCCTTCTGCTGAGCCAGTGGATGATACTCCATATGTTTGCGGGCATCGGTCGCATCATTGCTAAAGCTTATACTGCTATCTTTCTCACGATCAGCGGCACGTGTGACAATAGGTCCAAGGGCATCGTTGTCGTCCATAAATGTACCTAGGCGAACACCTAAGGCACGGGCAATCTTGATGAGCGGACCCAGCGATGGCAGGTTCACGTCGTTTTCGATACTTGAAATCTGCTCTACGGTCAGACCGCTACGTTCAGCGATTTCTTCTACACTGAGATTCTTCGTTTCTCTGAGGCGCTTGATTTTGGCACCTATTAATACATTGTTGTTCGACATCTTTAATATGTATTTATTGCTCTTTACCTTTATTTTTGTGTTGTATCTTCTCCTTTTTGGGGCACAAAATTACTAAAAAATATGGAATAACCAACGATTATAGCAGAAAAATGGATTATTTTTTGGTTTTTTGCTCACTTATTCGTACCTTTGCACCCCAAATGAAGTGTTGCTATGTGTAGTTTGGAGTCCTATAAGGTTGATTTGAAAGGTGTTAAGGATGAGACAATGAGTCTTGACTTTGACCTGAATGATGATTTCTTTAGGGCTTTGGACGGCTCACAATTGGAACATGGAGCCTTGCATGTGTCGGTGTCTATACGCAAGATGGCCGGCTTCTTTGAACTCCTGTTTCATACCCATGGCAGTGTGGTGGTCACCTGTGACCGCTGTCTGGACGATATGGATCAACCTATTGACACAGACAATAAACTGCTGGTGAAATTGGGCGACACATACAGCGAAGACGATGATACCGTGACTATTGACGAGAACGAAGGAATACTCGACATGTCATGGTTCATCTATGAGTTTGTCATGCTGGCCATACCCATTAAGCACGTTCATGCACCTGGAAAATGCAATAGTGCGATGACGCAGAAACTAGAAGAGTTGAGCGGCGCTGTCCGAAGCAGCGAAGAGGAGGAAGAAGCGATAGACCCACGCTGGGAAGCACTGAAACATTTAAAAGTTTAAAATTAAAAGTTTAAAGTTAATAGAATTATGGCACATCCTAAAAGAAGACAATCAAACACTCGTACCGCTAAGCGTCGTACCCATGACAAGGCAGTAGTTCCCACATTGGCAGTATGCCCCAACTGTGGCGCATATCACATCTATCACACTGTATGCCCCACTTGTGGTTACTATCGTGGCAAGATTGCCATTGTAATGGACGAAGCAGCTGAATAATGAGTAAAATTAATGCGATAATCACCGGCATTGGTGGCTATGTGCCCGACTATGTTCTGAACAATGAGGAACTGTCGCGCATGGTGGACACCAATGACGAGTGGATTATGACGCGTGTCGGCATCAAGGAACGTCGCATCCTCACAGAGGAAGGTCTTGGTACCAGCTATATGGCCCGTAAGGCTGCCAAGCAGTTGATACAAAGAACTGGCACAGATCCTGATACCATCGATGCGCTCATTGTTGCCACCTCAACGGCTGATTATAAGTTCCCCTCTACAGCTAGCATTGTGCTTGGCAAGCTCGGACTGAAGAATGCTTTTGCATTTGATTTCTGGGGTGCCTGCTGTGGATTCCTCTATGCGCTCGATGTAGCGGGCTCGATGATTCAGAGTGGCCGCTATAAGAAGATTATTGTGATTGGAGCGGATAAAATGTCGTCGGTAGTAGACTATAAGGATCGTGCAACTTGTCCATTGTTTGGTGACGGTGCTGCAGCGGTTCTCTTAGAGGCTACTGAGGAGAAGAACATCGGTGTGATGGATTCTTATTTCCGTGCCGATGGCAAAGGACTTCCTTTCCTGCATGTCAAGGCCGGTGGTTCTGTCTGTCCCCCTAATCACTTCACGGTTGATCATCGTTTGCACTATCTCTATCAAGAAGGTCGAACAGTGTTCCGCTATGCTGTTACCAATATGAGTGATGACTGCGCGCTGATAGCTGAGCGTAACGGTCTGAATAAGGATAATATCCAGTGGGTGGTTCCTCATCAGGCTAATATGCGAATCATTGAGGCTGTTGCCAAGCGCCTGGAGTTGCCTTTGGAACAGGTAATGATTAATATCGAGCATTTTGGAAATACCTCCGCAGCCACAATCCCCTTGGCTCTATGGGAGAACGAATCGAAACTGAAGAAGGGTGACAATATCATCCTGACAGCCTTTGGAGCAGGTTTCGTTCATGGAGCAAGCTATTACAAGTGGGCGTATGATGGTGCAAGCACCAAATGAGAAATGTGTAATGAGTAATGAGAAATGACTCATAAGGCAGGATTCGTAAATATCGTTGGTAATCCCAATGTAGGTAAAAGTACGCTCATGAACCAGTTGGTTGGTGAGCGTATTTCGATTGCAACGTTCAAGGCGCAGACCACTCGGCATCGTATCATGGGTATTGTCAATACCGATGACATGCAGATTGTGTTCTCTGACACCCCAGGTGTGTTGAAGCCAAATTATAAGTTGCAGGAGTCAATGTTGGCCTTTTCGGTATCTGCATTGCAAGATGCCGATGTGCTTTTGTATGTCACCGATGTGGTTGAAAATCCGGAGAAGAACATGGACTTCTTGGAGAAGGTGCAGAAGATGACGATTCCAGTGTTGCTGCTTATCAACAAAATTGATGAGCTGGCTGGTGAAACTGGTAAGACGAGTCAAACAAAGCTTGGCGATATTGTTGCCAGGTGGCATGAACTACTTCCCAACGCAGAGATTTTGCCCATTTCAGCTAAGAATAAGTTTGGCGTGGATATGCTGCTGAAACGTATTCAGGAACTTCTGCCTGAGAGTCCTGCCTATTTCGACAAGGACCAGTTGACGGACAAGCCTGCTCGTTTTTTCGTTTCGGAGATTATCCGTGAGAAGATACTGCTTTACTATGACAAGGAGATACCTTACTCGGTAGAGGTGCGTGTGGAGCGCTTCAAGGAGACGGAGAAAAATATCCATATCAATGTTGTCATCTATGTGGAACGCGATTCTCAGAAGGGTATCATCATCGGACATCAAGGCATCGCGCTGAAGAAGGTAAGTACTGAAGCTCGCAAAGCACTGGAAAAATTCTTTGCTAAGCCGATATTCCTTGAAACTTTTGTAAAAGTTGACAAGGATTGGCGCAGTAACCAGCGTGAGCTCGACTCATTTGGTTATAATCCGGAATAATTTGCCTGACTAGTCCAACTGGTTTTAACTGGATATATTAGAAATAAGATAATATGGGAAATTTAGTAGCAATAGTAGGACGCCCGAATGTTGGTAAGTCCACCTTATTTAATAGACTGACCAACAGTCGTCAAGCCATTGTGAGCGATGAAGCAGGTACTACCCGTGACCGCCAGTATGGCAAGTGCGAGTGGAACGGCCGTGAGTTCTCCGTAGTGGATACGGGTGGATGGGTTGTCAATAGCGACGATGTCTTCGAGGAGGAGATTCGTAAGCAGGTAATCGTGGCAACGGAAGAGGCCGACTTGGTGCTGTTCCTTGTTGACATTAAGAACGGTCTGACTGATTTGGATGAGGATGTAGCCTTGATTCTTCGTCGTTCGAAGTTGCCCGTTATGCTGGTGGCCAATAAGGCAGACGATGGCAAGGACCTGTATGGACAATATGAGTTCTACAAGTTGGGACTGGGTGACCCCTATTGTGTCAGCGCAGCTACTGGTTCTGGAACAGGCGACTTGCTGGATGATGTGATAGCGAAACTTAGCAGTGTTCCTGACGTATCTGACGTTGAAGATGACATACCCCGCTTTGCAGTGGTAGGTCGTCCGAATGCCGGTAAGTCGAGCATTATCAATGCCTTTATCGGTGAAGACCGTAACATCGTAACCGATATTGCTGGTACTACCCGTGACAGTATCTATACGAAATATGACAAGTTCGGTTTTGACTTCTATCTGGTAGATACAGCAGGTATCCGACGTAAGAACAAGGTAACGGAAGATTTGGAGTTTTACAGTGTGATGCGTAGTATCCGTGCCATCGAGAATTCTGATGTTTGCATCCTGATGATTGATGCCACCCGTGGTATTGAGGCTCAGGATATGAACATCTTCCAACTGATTCAGAAGAATAACAAGTCGCTGGTAGTTGTTGTCAACAAGTGGGACTTGGTAGAAGAAAAGTCGCAGGAAGCCATCAAGACTTTCGAGAATGCCATCCGTCAGCGTATGGCTCCATTTGTTGATTTCCCCATCATCTTTGCCTCTGCAGTGACCAAGCAGCGTATTTTCAAGGTTTTGGAGACTGCCAAACAAGTTTATTTAAATCGTAAGATTAAGATAGGTACGTCGAAACTTAATGAAGTCATGCTGCCTATCATCGAAGCAACGCCGCCTCCCTCTATAAAGGGTAAGTATATTAAGATCAAGTATGTTTCACAGGTGCCTGATACGCAGATCCCAACTTTCGTGTTCTATGCCAACCTTCCTCAGTATGTCAAGGAACCATATCGTCGTTTCCTGGAAAACAAGATGCGCGATAACTGGACACTGACCGGTACACCTATTAATGTATTTATCCGTCAGAAGTGAAGCACTTATTATATATCGCTATTGCTTTTGTGTTCCTGTCGGCGTGTTCGAGTCAAGGAACTCCAGAAGAGGAAGCTGCCAAGGCTGCCCAGTCCTATTATATGCTTTTGGCAGACAGTATGCCAGAAGCTTTTTTGAATGCTAGGGTAGGGGCAGATAGTTTGCCAGAGATCTATCGAGCACAAATGCAGAAGGTGTACGAACAGTATATTTGTGAAGTGAATGCTAAGCATGGAGGTATCCGTGAGGTGCGCATCTCTAACAATGTTGCCAGACATGACTCTGTTCAGCATTTAACTTATGCTTTCTTGATGCTTTGTTTCGGTGATTCAACTCAAGAGGAAGTGATGGTTCCGATGGTTGAGGTAGACGGGAAGTGGCTAATGAAATAGGAGCGCCACATCAATAAAAGACGAAAATCCGTAGGGACAAAATAAAACGGATTGAATTCCGTTGGATTCAATCCGTTTATTTAATTTGCGGCTCTGTAGTTGTACATTCTTGCCATATTCAAGCAGTACTCTGTGAAAGCCTCACTCTTCATCCATCTGTTAATTAACTTTTTCATTTTCATTTTCCTTTTCCTTTCTCTTTAATTAGTTATCCTTTTAAAATCTTTTTTTGTCTTATTGACGATGCAAGGACAGTGCAAACCGAATGCAATTGAGCTCGCTCGAATTGCTGAGGTGCAGCCTGTTCTCGCTTTTCATGATGCAAAGGTACGGCGTTTTTTGCATTCCTGCAACAAAAAAAACGAAATTGTTTGCGCACACAGTCAAATATTTGACGTGTATCAATACTTTCAATCAATCGTTGATATGCGTCAATTCACCCCTCGGAATTGCTCTGGTTAGTAACTGCTTCGCGCATTTCCTTCAGCAAATCGCTGGCAAAGATGAAGTCGGTGAGTTTCTTGTTCGTAGACTTCATAATCTGGCTACTTACGCCCTGCCACTCCTTGCTTCCTTCGTAGATGAAGATGATATTCTCGCCAATACCCATCACAGAATTCATGTCGTGAGTATTGATGATGGTAGTCATGTTAAACTCCTGGGTAATGGAATGCAACAGATCGTCGATGACCAGAGATGTCTTGGGGTCAAGACCAGAGTTCGGTTCATCGCAGAACAAGTATTTGGGATTCAGCGCGATGGCGCGGGCAATAGCCACACGTTTCTGCATACCACCAGAAATCTCGCCTGGATACTTCTCTTCTGCGCCTACCAAGTTGACACGATCCAAGCAATCCATAGCCCTTTGCTGTCGTTCACGCAGATTCATAGAGGAAAACATATCCAGTGGGAACATCACGTTTTCCAAAACAGTCAGTGAGTCGAAGAGTGCTGCACTTTGGAAAATCATGCCCATCTCACGGCGCATGTGTACCTTCTCTTCTTTCGACATCTGCACAAAGTCGCGTCCGTCGTAGAGAATCTGTCCGCTGGTAGGTTCAAACAAACCCACCAAGTTCTTCATCAGTACCGTCTTACCGCTACCACTCTGTCCGATGATGAGGTTGGTCTTTCCGTCCTCAAACACCGTATTGATGTTCTTCAAAACTTCGAGTCCATCAAAACTCTTGCATAGGTTCTTTACTTCAATCATGACAACAGTTGGGTTAGGAATACGTCACTGCACAGAATAAGCACGCTCGATGAAACGACCGCATTTGTAGATGCCTTGCCCACGTTTACCGATCCTCCTTCTACCGTATAGCCGAAATAAGAGGGGACAGCAGATATGATAAAGGCGAAAAACAGACTCTTGATGATGCTCATCCATACAAACCAAGGCTGGAAGGAATGTTGCAAGCCCAGCGTTAGGTCATCGGGCACAATGATATGAGCGATGTAAGCTGTACCATATGCTCCAATGATACCCATTGCTGATGAGAAGATAACCAACAAAGGCATGATGGTCAACATGCCCAGAATTTTGGGTAATATCAAATAGCAAGCTGAATTGACGCCCATGATGTCAAGAGCATCAATCTGCTGAGTGACACGCATCGTTCCAATCTCAGAAGCAATGTTCGAACCCACCTTTCCTGCCAAAATAAGACACATGATAGAACTGGAGAACTCCAGCAGCATGATTTCACGGGTGGTATAGCCGCTGACCCAACGGGGCATCCATGGGCTTTGGATGTTCAACTTCATCTGAATGCAGATAACGGCTCCGATAAAGAACGAGATAAGCAGTACGATGCCAATAGAGTCGATGCCTAACTGAGACATCTCCTTGACGTACTGCTTCCAGAACATGCGGAAGCGCTCAGGTACTGAGAATGTACGTCCCATCAGGATGAGGAACTTGCCGAATGTTGTCAGCCAATTATGTATCATCTTAATCATATTGGGTGCAAAGGTACGATTAATAATTAATAATTCATAAATCATCATTCATTATTTAAATATATTTTGTATTTTTGCAGGCAGTATGGACGAAACAACAAATGTACAGGCAGCGGAGCCAGAGCGTCTGGTGCTGCGAACCGAAGGACTCATCAAGCGCTATGGAAAGCGTACGGTGGTAAACGACGTTAGTTTTGACGTGAAGCAAGGCGAGATTGTGGGACTTCTTGGACCTAACGGTGCAGGAAAGACCACCTCATTCTATATGACTACAGGACTCATCGTCCCCAATAGCGGACATATCTACTTGGGCGATGAGGAAGTTACGGATTATCCTGTTTACAAGCGAGCTCGTGCCGGAATAGGCTATCTGGCTCAGGAAGCCTCTGTATTCCGTAAGATGTCAGTGGAAGATAACATTCTTTCTGTATTGGAAATGACGGGAAAGCCTCGCGACTATCAGTTGGAGAAGCTGGAAAGTCTGATTAACGAGTTCCGCCTGCAGAAAGTGCGTAAGAACAAGGGAGACCAATTGTCGGGTGGTGAGCGTCGTCGTACAGAGATAGCCCGTTGTCTGGCTATTGAGCCTAAGTTCATCATGTTGGACGAACCCTTTGCAGGCGTTGATCCTATTGCTGTAGAGGACATCCAGTATATCGTCTGGAAGTTGAAAGACCGTAACATAGGCATTCTTATTACCGATCATAACGTGGAAGATACGCTTTGTATTACGGACCGTGCCTATCTGCTCTTTGAAGGACGCATCCTCTTTCATGGAACACCAGAGGAGCTTGCAGCTAACAAAATAGTGCGCAAGAACTATCTTACAGAATCTTTTGTATTGCGTCAGAAAGACTTTTCTGCGCTGGAACAGGCTCGTCTTAAAGAAGATTACCTATGAGTAGACTATTTTTACTGTTCCTGACAACCCTGTTGTCTGTCTCTGTGTCCTCTCAGTCGCAGCCTCTAAAGGCATTCCCTACCGCAGAAGGCTTTGGAAAATTCGCTTCAGGAGGACGAGGTGGTAAGGTAGTGGAAGTAACTAATCTCAACGATAGTGGCGAAGGCTCTTTGCGCTGGGCACTGACGGAAGCAGGTCGTGAGCATGCTACCATCGTATTTCGTGTCAGTGGTATCATTACGTTGGAAAAGGATATTCGTGCCAAGTTGTACCATGTAACCATTGCAGGACAGACTGCTCCAGGCGATGGAATCCTTTATCGTGGTGGAAAACTGAACCTAGGTGGGTCGAAGAATGTTATTATGCGTAACCTTCGAGGGCGCATTGGACTTCGTGGTGACAAAGACTTTATCAAAGGTGGGTCTATTGGTATTGAGAACGCCGATACCATTATCATTGATCATTGCTGTTTCGGATGGAGTGGCGAAGAGAACATGACGATCTACGACAACCACTTCACTACCGTTCAGTGGTGCATAGTCCATGAAGGACTCTATAATGCTGGTCATCAGAAAGGCAATCGCAGCTATGCTTGTCAATGGGGAGGTTCGCCCGCTTCGTTCCATCATAATCTGTTGGCACATAACTATAATCGCAGTGCCCGTCTGAACGGAGCCACCAATCATAACCAGGACCGCAATGTCTTTATGGAATATCAGAACAACGTCAACTATAACTGGGGCAAGCCCAATAGTTGTTATGGCGGTGAGAATGAGGCAGGCGAAGGCAGTACCCATGAGTGCAACTTCGTGGGCAATTACTATAAACCTGGGCCAGCAACGCCTGCAAACAGCTATTTCATGCAATTGTCGAAAGCCCGTAAGGGCAAGACCTTGACGGGTCCTTCCTTGTGGTTCTTCAGTGGTAATAAGATGGAGGGCAACAAGGCTGTGACGAAGGACAATTGGCTGGCTGTTGATAATCAGACTGGTTTTGAACTCAAGGATATGCAATCCGCCAAGACCGTCTATCCCTCGAAGTTCCATCCTGCAAGCAATGCTTTCGACTACGACGTCTATAAGACCCCTGTTGAAAGTGCCGATAAAACCTATAAACGGGTGTTGGCAAAGGCGGGGACAATCCGTCGTGATGCAGTAGAACGTCGTATCATTGATGAAGTGAAGAACGGAACGGCCCGTTATCGTGGTACTCAGGGCAGTGCAGGCTTCATCGACTCGCCTGCCGATGCTGAAGGCTGGCCTGTATATGCCCAAGTGGCACCCGTTGTGGACAATGATCATGATGGAATGGACGATGCTTGGGAATTGAAAAACGGCCTTGATCCTAACAACCCTGACGACCGCAATAAAGTTCTTTCTAAAGAGGGTTATACAGCCTTGGAAGTCTATCTGAATGGCTTGATGAATGAGTAACCGATTGTTTCTCCTATAGAAACACTTCGTTTCTTCAGGAGAAACACTGTGTTTCCCTAGGAGAAACAGTGTGTTTCTTTAAGAGAAACAAATGGAAACACTTGCTGCGTAGAGGGCAAAGAAAGACTCTGCAAGGGAAAAAGTATTAATAAGTGAAAAAAAGAGCCTGTCGTTTGGCAGTATCGTTTTTTATTTGTACCTTTGCACGCTCAAAAGAGAATATATAATATAAATAAGGTATAAAGAGATGAATATTTCATTTGAAGCTCCCGACAAGATTAATGGTTTGATGACCATTACGCTGGAGACGGCTGACTATCAGCCTGAGGTTGATAAGACCCTGAAAGATTATCGTAAGCGTGCAAACATTCCTGGATTCCGTCCTGGTCAGGCTCCTATGGGCATGATCAAGCGTCAGTTCGGTCCTTCTGTGAAGGTAGAGGCCGTTAACAAACTGCTGGGTGAGAAGTTGTACGAGTATGTTCGTGAGAACAAGATTCAGATGCTGGGCGAGCCCCTGCCAAGTGATAAGCAGGAGCAGCTTGACTTTGAGAGCGATCAGCCCCTGACCTTTAAGTTCGATATCGCTGTGGCTCCTGAGTTCGAGGCTAAGCTGAGCGGTAAGGACAAGGTTCCCTATTATAACATCACTGTAGATGATAAGCTCATCGATCAGCAGGTAGAGATGTACCAGAACCGTTCTGGTCAGTATGAGAAGGTTGAGCAGTACGACTCTGAGGAGCGCGATATGCTGAAGGGCGATCTTCGCGAGGTTGGCAAGGAAGGCGGCATTGAGCTGTCTGACGTTGTGCTGATGCCTCAGTATATCAAGGTTGACGACCAGAAGAAGCTCTTCGACGCTTGCAAGCTGGGCGACATCATCACTTGGAATCCTCGCAAGGCTTATCCTGACAACGATGCCGAGGTGAGCGCTATGCTGAAGATTCAGAAGGAAGAGGTGAAGGATCACGAGGGTGACTTCACTTTCCAGGTAACCGAAATCAGCCGTTACGTAAAGCATGAGGTTAATCAGGAGCTGTTCGATCAGGTATTTGGCGACGGCAATGTGAAGGATGAGAAGGAGTTCCGTCAGAAGATTGCTGACCAGATTAGCCAGCAGTTCAAGACCGATTCTGATTATAAGTTCCTGCAGGATGTTCGTGCTCATGTTGAGAAGAAGGTGGGCAAGCTGGAGTTCCCAGAGGCTCTGCTGAAGCGCGTTATGATGAATAACAATAAGGACAAGGGTGCTGACTTCGTAGAGAAGAACTTCGAGGCAAGCATCAAGGAGCTGGGCTGGCACCTGATGAAAGAGCAGTTGGTTGCTGCTCAGGACATCAAGGTGGACGACGCCGACCTGAAGAACGTTGCCAAAGAGGCTGCTCGCATGCAGTTCGCTCAGTATGGTATGTCAAACGTACCCGATGAGTATCTCGAGAACTATGCTGCTGAGATGCTGAAGAAGCGCGAGAATGTTGACGGACTGGTTGACCGTGCCGTTGACGTGAAGCTGACAGCTGCTCTCAAGAGCGTGGTAAAACTCGATGAGAAGGACATTACAATGGAGGACTTCCAGAAACTTCTCCAGGAGAAGTAATGGGGTTTGAAAGGCGAATTATAATTCTTTAACCAAAAATAAAGTCGGAATGGTTGGCGTTCCGACTTTTTTTATGTAATTTTGTATCACTTTATAAAGATGAATATGAACAACGATTTTAGGAAATATGCTACCAAGCATCTTGGCATCAATGGCTTAGTGCTTGACGAAGTAATGAGCGCACAGGCTCAGTATTTGAACCCTTACATCCTGGAGGAGCGTCAATTGAACGTGACTCAGATGGATGTTTTCTCCCGTTTGATGATGGACCGCATCATCTTTCTGGGTACGCAGATTGACGACTATACCGCCAATACGCTGCAGGCTCAGTTGCTGTATCTCGACTCTGTAGATAGCGGCAAGGATATCAGTATCTACCTGAATTCTCCTGGTGGTAGTGTGACAGCAGGACTGGGCATCTATGACACCATGCAGTTTATCTCGAGTGATGTCGCAACTATCTGCACAGGTATGGCTGCTTCTATGGCTGCCGTTCTGCTGGTTGCAGGAACAGAGGGCAAGCGCTCGGCACTGCCCCATAGCCGTGTGATGATTCACCAGCCGTTGGGTGGTGTACAGGGACAGGCTTCAGATATTGAGATTGAGGCCAAAGAAATTATGAAATTTAAGAAAGAACTCTATACGATTATTTCTGAGCACTCACATACTCCGTATGACAAAGTATGGAACGATTCAGACCGCAACTACTGGATGACGGCTGAGGAGGCAAAGGAATATGGTATGATTGATCAGGTGTTGGTAAAGAAATGATAAAGAAACAATGTAATTTCTGCGGACGTTCGGAACGAGAGGTGAAGCTCTTGATAACGGGTGTGAACGGATGTATCTGCGAGGATTGTGCCGTTCAAGCCTATCAGGTGGCTACTGCTAATGGCTATGGCCCTGATGCCAAGAAGAAAGGTTCGCCTTTCCAACTGAAACGTGTGCCGAAGCCCAAGGAAATAAAAGAACATCTTGACCAATACGTGATAGGACAGGATGAGGCTAAGCGCTTCCTGTCTGTGGCTGTGTATAATCATTACAAGCGTCTGCAGCAACCTACTGACGATAATGGTGTTGAGATTGAGAAGTCGAACATCATCATGGTGGGTTCTACGGGAACGGGTAAGACCTTGTTGGCTCGTACCATTGCCAAGATGCTGGATGTGCCATTCACCATTGTCGACGCTACCGTGTTTACGGAGGCAGGTTATGTGGGCGAGGATGTGGAAAGCATCTTGTCACGCTTGCTTCAGGTGGCCGACTATAATGTGGAGGCTGCACAGCGTGGTATCGTCTTTATTGACGAGATTGATAAGATCGCACGTAAGAGTGATAACCCCAGCATTACCCGAGATGTTAGTGGTGAGGGCGTTCAGCAGGGATTGCTCAAGTTGTTGGAGGGCACAATGGTTAATGTGCCACCACAGGGTGGACGTAAGCATCCTGATCAGGAGTACATCCATGTTGACACACATAATATATTATTTATATGTGGTGGTGCCTTTGACGGCATTGAACGAAAGATTGCCCAGCGACTGAATACCCATGTAGTGGGTTATAACTCTGTACAGAATGTACGAAAGATTGATAAGAACGACTTGATGCAGTATATCTTGCCACAGGACTTGAAGTCGTTTGGCTTGATTCCTGAGATTATCGGTCGTCTCCCTGTATTGACCTATCTGAATCCTCTCGACCGTAAGGCGCTGACTAGAATTCTGACAGAACCCAAGAACTCTATTGTCAAACAATATGAGAAGTTGTTTGAGATGGATGGTATCAAGTTGACCTTTACTCCAGAAGCCCTGAAACTTATCGTCGACAAGGCGATGGAGTATAAGTTGGGTGCTCGCGGACTGCGCTCTATTGTTGAGAGTATCATGATGGATGCTATGTTTGAAATTCCTTCTAAACGAACAAAATCCTTTGAAGTGACAGTTGAGTATGCGCAGAAGCAGCTCGATAAGTCGCATTTAAATTGAGGTGTAGGAACACCCAAATAAGAGTCTATGGCTACAAAGAAACAGAATCTCACAAAAGCATTAAAGAAGTATTTCGGCTTTGATAAGTTCAAAGGCGATCAGGAGGCAATCATACAGAATGTCCTCAACGGAAGGGACACCTTTGTATTGATGCCTACAGGTGGTGGTAAGTCACTATGTTATCAGTTGCCTTCGCTGCTGATGGATGGAACGGCTATTGTCATCTCGCCCCTGATAGCCTTGATGAAGAATCAGGTGGACATTATCAGTTCGATGAGTGATGAGGGTACGGCGCATTACCTGAACTCGTCGCTCAACAAGGCAGCTATTGACCAGGTGAAGACCGATATCTTAGCCGGTCGCACCAAATTGTTGTATGTTGCTCCCGAATCATTGACGAAAGAAGAGAATGTAGAGTTTCTAAAGCAGGCGAAAATTTCGTTCTATGCGGTGGATGAGGCACATTGTATTTCTGAATGGGGACACGATTTCCGTCCAGAGTATCGCCGAATCCGTCCTATTATCAACGAGATTGGCAACGCTCCTGTTATAGCCTTGACAGCAACGGCAACGGATAAAGTACGCACGGATATCAAGAAAAACCTTGGTATTATCGATGCTGATGAGTTCAAGAGTTCGTTCAACCGTCCCAACCTGTATTATGAGGTTCGCCCCAAGACCAAGGAGGTAGACAAGGATATCATCAAGTTCATTAAACAGCATCCGGGCAAGAGTGGTATCATCTACTGTCTCTCCAGAAAGAAGGTGGAGGAATTGGCAGAAATCCTGAAGGCTAATGACATCAGGGCTGCTGCTTATCATGCAGGACTGGAGTCTGCACTTCGTTCGCAAACACAGGATGATTTCCTGATGGAGCGTATTGAAGTTATCGTAGCCACCATTGCCTTTGGCATGGGTATCGACAAACCTGATGTTCGTTTTGTGATTCATTATGACATCCCCAAGTCGCTGGAAGGATATTATCAGGAGACTGGTCGAGCCGGACGTGATGGAGGTGAGGGCCTTTGTATCACGTTCTATGCTCAGAAAGACTTGCAGAAACTGGATAAGTTCATGGAAGGCAAGCCGGTAGCTGAGCAGGATATCGGTCGTCAGCTGTTGGCTGAGACGGCTGCTTATGCAGAAACCTCAGTATGTCGTCGTAAGATGTTGCTCCATTACTTTGGCGAGGAGTATCATGAGGAAAATTGTCATAACTGCGACAACTGTCTGCATCCCAAGACGAAGATAGAGGCTCATGAGCAGTTATGTATTGTATTGACTGCTATACAGGCATTAAAGGAGAATTTCCGTTCTGACTATGTCATTGATTTTGTCGTAGGTCGTGAAACGGAAGAAATCATTGCACACAAGCATCAGAACCATGAACTGTTTGGTGCTGGTGAGGACTTTAATGAGAAGCATTGGAACCCTGTTATCCGACAAGCCTTGATTGCCGGCTATCTGAAGAAGGACGTAGAGAACTATGGTTTGCTGAAACTGACAGCTGCTGGTAAGAAGTTCATGAAGAAGCCGGAAACCTTCATGATAGTCGAAGATAATGAGTTTGTAGAAGATTACGAGGCTACTACAGAACATGATGGTGTTACCAGTGCGCTCGATCCTACGTTGAATGCCATGCTCAGAGATCTTCGAAAGAAGGTAAGCAGACAACTGGAACGTCCTCCTTATGTAATCTTCCAGGATGTTTCTATCGAACAGATGGCTACGGATTATCCTGTGACCCTTGAAGAACTGAAGAATATTCAGGGAGTAGGAGAGGGTAAGGTCAGACAGCCCTATGCCAAGGAGTTCGTAGACCTTATTAAGCGCTATTGCGAGGAGAACGAGATTGTTCGCCAAACTGACCTCCGTGTCCGCACCGTTGCGAAGAAGTCTATCCTGAAAGTAAAGATTATCCAAGCCATTGACCGTCAGATAGCTCTTGACGATATAGCAACCGCTCAAGGACTGGAGTTTGAGGACCTGCTCAGTGAGGTGGAGGCCATTGTCTATAGTGGTACAAAGCTGAATATCGACTATTTCCTGGATGAGGTGATGGACGAAGACCATATCGATGATATCTATGATTATTTCGCAGACAGTGAGACTGATTCGCTGGAAGCTGCTATCGATGAACTGGGCGCTGAATGCTCAGAGGATGAGATACGTCTGGTTCGTATAAAGTTTATCTCGGAAATGGCCAACTAAGAAATCTCATTAAATCGTGTTAATATTGCGTGCAAAGATGGCGTTTTCTCATGGGAAATCACTATCTTTGCACGCAATAAAATTTAAAGGAGTATTTTTATGTCATCATTTATTGCAGACAAGATTGTTATGGATGGACTGACCTTTGATGATGTCCTCTTGATTCCCGCCTATTCAGAAGTACTGCCCAAGACGGTAGAGTTGCGAACCCGTTTTTCTCGAAATATCGAGCTGAACGTGCCTTTCGTAACTGCTGCTATGGACACTGTAACAGAGAGTCAGATGGCTATTGCCATTGCTCGTGAGGGCGGTATCGGTGTTATTCACAAGAATATGTCGATTGAAGACCAGGCTCGTCAAGTGGCTATTGTTAAACGTGCAGAGAACGGTATGATTTACGATCCGGTAACGATTCGTCGTGGATCTACTGTGAAAGACGCTTTGGATATCATGGCAGAATATCATATCGGTGGTATTCCCGTTGTAGATGAGGATAACCGTCTGGTAGGTATTGTGACTAACCGTGACCTTCGTTTTGAGCGTCGCTTGGATCGCAAGATTGATGATGTCATGTCAAAGGATAACCTCGTGACTACTCATCAGCAGACAGACCTTACGGCTGCAGCCCAGATTCTGCAGGAGAACAAGATTGAAAAACTTCCTGTAGTGGATAAGGATAATCACTTGGTTGGTCTGATTACTTATAAAGATATCACCAAGGCCAAGGATAAGCCCATGGCTTGCAAGGATGAGAAAGGCCGTCTGCGTGTAGCTGCCGGAGTTGGTGTTACGGTAGACACTCTCGACCGTATGCAGGCTTTGGTAAATGCTGGTGTTGATGCCATCGTTATTGACACAGCTCATGGTCATTCCAAGAGTGTGATAGAGAAACTGCGTGAAGCAAAGGCTTCCTTCCCCAATATCGATATCGTAGTAGGTAACATTGCTACGGGCGAGGCCGCCAAGATGTTGGTTGAGAATGGCGCTGATGCTGTCAAAGTAGGTATTGGCCCAGGATCAATCTGTACCACTCGTGTGGTTGCAGGTGTTGGCGTTCCCCAGTTGAGTGCTGTTTACGATGTGTATAGTGCCCTGAAGGGAACAGGTGTCCCCTTGATTGCTGATGGTGGTTTGCGTTATTCAGGTGATATCGTAAAGGCTTTGGCAGCTGGTGGCTCTTGCGTGATGATTGGCTCTTTGGTAGCTGGTACCGAGGAAAGTCCTGGTGATACCATTATCTATAACGGTCGTAAGTTCAAGAGTTATCGTGGTATGGGTTCTTTGGAGGCTATGGAGCACGGTTCTAAGGACCGCTATTTCCAGGCAGATACCAAGGATGTGAAGAAACTGGTACCAGAGGGTATTGCTGGTCGTGTGCCTTATAAAGGAACGGTTCAGGAAGTTATCTATCAGATGGTAGGTGGTTTGCGTTCTGGTATGGGTTACTGTGGTGCTTCAACCATAGAGAAGCTGCACGATGCGAAGTTTACCCGTATTACCAATGCTGGTGTTAATGAGAGCCATCCTCACGATATTACCATTACCAGTGAGGCTCCAAACTATTCTCGTCCTAATGATTAAGTTAGTTGTTGTTGCGCTCTTTGCCCTTGTCCCGTATGCAGAGGCATTGCCTCAGTCACAGGATGATCCCATCGTCATGACGGTGGCAGGTGTTCCTGTTCCTCGTTCTGAGTTTGAGTATTCTTACAATAAGAACAATACGGATGGAGTCATTGACAAAAAGACAGTGGAGGAATATGTCGACCTCTTTGTAAACTATAAACTCAAGGTTCAAGCTGCCTTAGATGCTCATATTGATACTACCCAGACATTCTTACAAGAATTTGCCCAGTATCGTGACCAGCAGGTTCGTCCTACTTATGTCACTGATGAGGATATGTTGGTTGAAGCGCATAAGGTATATGACCAGACAAAGGAGAGTATCGGACCGGACGGACTGGTGCATGCTTCGCATATTCTGGTGAAGATGGAGCAGAAAGCTTCCAAGGCTGAGATAGAGAGGGCTAAGCAACGCATCGACTCTATCTATGGCGCTCTACAGGCTGGTGCCGACTTCGCTGAACTGGCTAAGCAGGTTTCCGACTGCCCTTCCAAGTCACGTGGTGGCGATTTGGGTTGGTTCGGCCGTCGACAGATGGTTAAGGAGTTTGAGGATGCAGCCTTTGCCTTGCAGGCAGGTCAGATGAGTAAGCCTTTCGAGTCTCCCTTCGGATGGCATATCATCTTGATGAAGGAGCGTAAGCAACTGGAACCTTTTGATTTCCACAAAGAGAATATCCTCAAGTTCTTGGAGCAACGTGATGTCCGTAACAGTATCACAGAGCGTAAGCTCGATGCAATGGTAAAGGCTTCCAATGGGAAAGTGACTAAAGAGCAGCTGTTAGAGCAGCGTGCTGACTCAATGGCAGCTTCAGATCCTGAGATGCGCTATCTTATCAAGGAATATCACGACGGATTGTTGCTTTATGAAATCAGTAATCGCCTGATTTGGGACAAGGCTGCCAAAGATGAGCAGGCATTAGCCCAATATTTCAAAAAGAATAAGAAGAAATACCAATGGGACGAGCCTCGTTTCAAAGGTATGGCTTATCATGTGAAAGACCAGGCAGATGTGAAGGCTGTTGCTAAGTGTGTCAAGAAATTGAAGTTTGATGACTGGAATGAAGCGCTTCGCACCACTTTCAATAACGATTCCGTTCTACGTATTCGAGTTGAGAAAGGACTTTTCAAGAAGGGCGATAATGCGCTTGTCGATCGTGAAGTCTTTAAGGTTCTTGATGCTAAGGTTGATAGTGTTAAGGGTTATCCCATTGATGCTGTCCATGGAAAGTTGCTGAAGAAGCCAGAAGATTATACAGATGTACGTGCTCTCGTTGTAGCTGACTTGCAGGACGAGTTGGAGCGCATTTGGATAGAAGACCTCCGCAAGCAGTATGCAGTGGTTGTCAATAATGAAATATTAAAGACCATAAATAAGCATGAGTAAAAGAATCTTTGTTCTACTAGTCATACTAGTCTCACTATTCTCATTCGCAAAGGCTCAGCAGCCTAAAGACAGTACCGTTGTCACAACCCCAACAGGTACAACGGTCGATGAGGTTATTTGGGTAGTTGGTGATGAAGCTATCTTGTTGTCTGATGTGGAAGCAATGCGTATCCAGGGACAGCAGGAAGGCTTACGCTGGCATGGAAATCCTGATTGTTCCATTCCTGAGCAAATAGCAGTGCAGAAGCTGTATCTGAATCAGGCTATCATCGATAGCGTTGAGGTAACAGACTCTGAGATTGCCCAGGGAGTTGAACAATATCTGGAGAATATGATCTCAATGATTGGTTCTCGCGAGAAGTTAGAGGAATATCATAAGAAATCACTTTCTCAGATTCGTGCAGACTTGCGTGAGTCCTATCGAGAGCGTCAGATGGTTCAGGGCATGCAGCAGAAACTGGTCAAGGACATTACCGTGTCACCTGCTGAGGTGCGTCGTTATTTCAAGGATATGCCACAAGATAGTCTGCCTTTTGTACCAACTGAGGTAGAGGTGCAGATCATTACTCAACAACCTAAGGTAGAACAGGAGGAGATTAATCGCGTCAAGGAAGAATTACGTGACTATACAGACCGTATCAATAAAGGCGAGTCTTCTTTCCAGACATTGGCGCGTCTTTATTCCGAAGACCCAGGAACAGCTCGTCGTGGTGGTGAACTGGACTATACCGGTCGTGGAATGTTGGACCCAGCTTTTGCCAATGTTGCATTCGGCTTGACTGACCCGAAACGTGTGTCAAAGATTGTGGAGTCAGAGTTTGGCTTCCATATCATTCAGCTAATTGACAAACGAGGCGATAAAATTAAGGTTCGTCACATTCTGCGTAAGCCAGTTGTAAGCGATGAGGCTATTAACAAAGCTCTTGCCCGTTTGGACTCTATTCGTACGGATATAGTTGATGGCAAATTCCCCTTTGAGGCTGGTGCATCTATCATTTCTGACGATAAGGACACTCGAAATAATCAAGGTTTGATGGCTAATGTTACTCAGGAAGGTCGTACGTCACGCTTTAAGATGGCTGATCTGCCTTCTGAAGTTGCCAGGGCTGTTGATACCTTATCTGTTGGTGGAATCTCCAAGCCTTTCACCATGATTAACGAGCGTGGAAAGACGGTGTGTGCCATTGTCAAACTGAAGAGTCGTATTGATGGTCATAAGGCCACGATTACGGAAGACTTCCAGATATTGAAGAACCTCGTTTTGGCTAAACGTCGCAATCAGGTATTACACGATTGGGTAGTGAAGCGTATCAAATCAACTTATGTTCGTATCAATGAGCGTTATCGCGACTGTGATTTCGAATATGAAGGTTGGGTGAGATAGAAGGAAGACAGTGGTAAGACAGTAGTAAGATAGTGATAAGATAGTAGTAAGAGGTGAAAAGGCTCCTGTCGATAGTCATTGCTTTCGTGGTGTTGGCTTTAGCATTTGCTGCTCAGCCAGCCAAGAAACGTGCTCCTCGAAAGAAGGTTGAGGATAAGAGAGTGTATCTTGTTCATTCCGACAATCTTCATTATGACCAGTATCGTAATGGGGGTGCTCAGGTGTTGGATGGTCATGTGCATTTTCGCCATAATGGGGCAGACCTGTATTGCGACAGTGCCCATTTCTATGAGACCTCCAATTCTTTTGAGGCTTTTGGTCATGTCAAGATGGTACAGGGCGACACGCTCCGCCTGACTAGTGACTATGCCTATTATGATGGAAATGACCAGTTGGCTCAGGCTCGATATAATGTCATACTGAAACATCGCAAGTCTACGCTTTACACCGATTCCTTGGATTATGACCGAATGTATAACTTCGGTAATTTCTTTGAGGGTGGTAAGTTGGTAGATGGTTCATCAGTACTGACCTCTGACTGGGGCGAGTATCACACTGATACCAAGATGGCTATGTTCTATTATGATGTGCGTCTGAAAGATAAGAATATGTATCTGACAACGGACTCGCTTTATTATGATACCCAGACATCTCGAGCTCATATCGTAGGACCTTCAAACATTACATCTGGTAATAGCCATATCTATAGTGAGGATGGTTATTACAATACGAAGACGAAACAATCTGAGCTCTTTGGCCGCTCCATTATTCGTGATGGTGGAAAGACACTGATAGGTGATAGTGTCTATCATAATGCCAACGATGGAACGAACTATGCCTTTATGAATGTAATCTACAATGATACGGTCAATAAGAACATGTTGACGGGTGATTATTGTGAGTACAACGATTCCACAGGCTATGCCATGTCTACCAAGAAAGCCGTTGCCATTGATTATTCACAGCGTGACTCACTCTTCATGCATGCTGATACCTTTAAGATTTTTACCTTTAATATACGAACAGACTCTGTTTATCGGAAAATTCATGCATATAATAAGGTAAGAGCCTATAGAAGGGATTTGCAGGCTGTTTGTGATTCATTGGTCTATAACTCACAGGACTCTTGTATGACCATGTATAAGGATCCGATTGTTTGGAACATGAATCAGCAACTGTTTGGTGAGGAGATTCGGGTTTACATGAAAGACTCCACCATCGACCATGCTCATGTCATCAATCAGGCGTTCTCTGCTGAGCAAATGGCAGACTCAGTCCATTTCAATCAGGTATCGTCCAAGGAGATGAAGGCCTTTTTCAAGAAAGGAGAGATTCGTGAGACACAGGCTATAGATAATGTGTTGATAGTCTATTATCCTATTGACGAGTCAGACAGTACCCTCATAGGCTTGAACTACACAGAAACTCCACTTATGAAGATGTTCCTGGAGAATCGTAAGATGAAGAAAATTTGGATGGAGAAACCTACAGGTGTGCTTTATCCGATGTCTCAGATCCCCCCAGACAAATATTTCCTTCCCCAGTATGCGTGGTTCGACTATGTTCGTCCATTGAACAAAGATGATATTTTCAATTGGCGTCCTAAGAAGGCTGGTTCGGAATTGAAAGAACAGAAACGTAGAGAATTACCTAAACGTACAGGCAATAATGACAGACGTAATCCAGCTACTTCCAGATAGTGTTGCCAACCAGATAGCTGCTGGTGAGGTAATACAGCGTCCAGCTTCTGTTATCAAGGAGTTGGTGGAGAATGCTGTGGATGCTGGCGCTACAACCATTAATGTCTTGGTGGTTGATGCAGGTCGTACCTCTATTCAGGTTATTGACGATGGATGTGGTATGTCGGAAACCGATGCCCGCTTGGCTTTCGAGCGTCATGCCACCTCTAAGATTCGTCAGGCTTCCGACCTCTTTTCCTTGCAGACAATGGGCTTTCGTGGCGAGGCATTGCCCTCTATAGCTGCTGTGGCACAAGTAGAACTGCGTACTCGCAGAGCTGCTGATGAAGTAGGCACTTGTTTGCAACTCTCTGGATCTCATGTCGACAGTCAGGAACCCTGTTCTTGTGCTGTTGGTAGTCGGTTTACGGTTAGCAATATCTTCTTCAACGTACCTGCCCGTCGTAAGTTCTTGAAAAGTAATGCTACGGAGCTGAATAATATTCTGACGGCTTTTGAGCGTATCGTGCTGGTTTATCCCAACATCAACTTTACCCTGCATAGCAACGGACAAGAGTTGATGAATCTTCGCAGCGGCTCTTTACGCCAGCGTATCATAGATGTATATGGTCGTCGTTATGGCCAGGATTTATTGCCTGTTAGTGTGGAAACTGCTATGTGTAAGATTACGGGTTTTACTGGGAAACCGGAATCGGCCCGCAAGAAGGGAGCTCACGAGTATTTCTTTGTGAACGGTCGTTATATGAAGCATGCTTATTTCCATAAAGCTGTCCAACAAGCCTATGACCGACTTATACAAATAGGTACGCACGTACCTTATTTTATATACTTCGATGTGAGCCCTGCTGATATCGATGTGAATATCCATCCTACGAAGACGGAAATCAAGTTTGAAAATGAACAAGCCATCTGGCAAATCCTGGCTGCAGCAGTCAAAGATGCTATCGGACAGTTCTGTGAAATACCACAGATAGACTTCGACACAGAAGGAAAACCAGAGATTCCTGTTTTCAATCCCGTCAACAGCGATACGATTGCTGCTCCTAAGGTTACTGCTTCTCCGCAGTATAATCCTTTCCGACAGAAACCCTCTCAGGATTGGCAAAAACTTTATGAGGGACTTCCTAAGGAACCGAAACCTGATGAGGCTTCGCTTTTTAATGATTCCGTAGACGCTCCCGTTCCTGTTGACGTTCCCGCTGATATTGCGCCCACTCACTATCAGTACAAAGGTCGGTACATCATGACAGCTGTTAAGTCTGGCTTGATGATTATTGACCAACATCGTGCTGATGTTCGTGTTCGCTATGAACGATACCTTCGTCAGCTGGCTGAGGCTCCTGCTGAAAGTCAGCGCCTGCTTTTCCCTGAAGTGGTGGAACTGTCGCCTGCTGAGGCTGTCTTGGTTACAGAATTATTGCCTGCCTTGACGAATCTGGGCTTTGAACTGACACCTCTCGGACCTGCCAGCTATGCTGTCAATGGTGTTCCCGCTGGCATCGAAGGTTTACAACCAGCCACACTCCTGCAGGAATTGTTGCCTTCTCCCTCTGCTTCTGTCAGCCGTGATGTACTGACAGCTAATACCCAATTGGCACTGACTTTAGCCCGTCATGCAGCTATCCCTTATGGACAAATACTGTCAAATGAGGAGATGGAGGTGCTAGTAAACGATCTTTTTGCCTGTGAAAATGTCAATTATACGCCAGATGGACGAACGATATTAAGTATCCTTCCACAACATGATATAGAGCAATTAATAGGGTAGATATGACTAGAAAATCAAGAAATTTGCAATTTTTATTAAGAAAAAACAACTTTTTCTTGCTCAATTAAAAAAAAAAGCCTAAATTTGTCGCGGTTTGTAGGGTGTAAACTCTACCTACTGCACGTTAATGAAATTGAGAGAACAACAAAAAACAATAAAAAAACGATAAATTTTTAATATTAATTTAATTCTAAGTTCAATGAAAAAGAAAATCATTAATGGTTTGCTCATCGCAGTTGTATTGGTAGCTGCTACGAGCTCATTCGTGTCTTGTAAGGACTACGATGCTGACAACTACAATGAACTTCAGGCTAAGTACCTTTCATTGCAGGATGCTTTCAACAAGCAGGTTGCTGCAATGCAAGACTATGTCCTGACTTCAAAGTACAATCAGGAGGTTGGTGCTAACTACGATGTAAACAAGGGTACAATCAAGCAGCGTCTGGATGATATTGAGGCAGAGCTTGATCCTACCAATCCCAACTCTTTGGCCGAGCAGGTTCATAAGAACAACGAGGCTATCCTTTCTTTGGGTGATACCCTCGAGCACTTCGTATTTATGTGGGGTGACAACTTGGCCGACGCTTACAAGAATGCAGGTAAGGCTAAGCAGATTGCCTTGTCTTATGACACTGATACCGCAAAGATTAACCAGGCTATCAAGGACGCTCAAGCTGTAGCAGACAAGGCTTGGAATTATGTAAATCAGGGTCTGGCAAAGGATAAGGATGGCAACACCAAGGAGGACTTCCAGGCTTGGGTTAAGTACTTCGAGGATGCTGATGCAGCTTTGGCAGAGGATATCGCAGCTCTGCAGCAGGATGTTAAGAATATCATGAAGCTCGTTCAGCAGCAGGTTACTGGTATCGAGATTCAGGCTACTAAGAATCCTCTCTTCGGTTCATTTGCTTATCCTGTTGGCGTACAGAGCAATATTCTCGCTCTCTACTATGGCAAGCTCGAGAATCCTGTAAGATTCCCTGCCGGTGATCAAGGTGCTGAGGCTTCTACATGGGCTCTGGCTCCTGCTGTTCTGACCAGCGAGTTGGACGCTATCGGTGCTCCAAGAATTATGCTTAAGGCTGGTGAGGTTGCTATGCTTAAGGAAGAGGGTAATGCAGGTGTGATTTATCTGACTGTTAACCCATCTGACGTTGTTATGGACGGTAAGGAGTTCACTCTCCGTGCTTCTGATAACAGTGTTTCTAAGGTTGCTCTTTCTCCACTGGAGACTTGCACAGAGCAGTTGAAGTGGGGTTACAACCGTGCTGCTTCTGCTAATGGCTTCTATACCGCTAAGGCTACCATTAACGAGAATGACGTTGACAATGTTGCTCTGAGCTTCGACATTAAGTCTATTGCTAGCGACATTCAGGGTCTCATGCAGGATTGGTCTAAGAACTCTGCTGCTGACATTGCTAAGTTGGCTATGGCTATTCGTGACGGCTTCAAGGCTGACGTTCCCCGTCTGGGTGTTCAGGCTCAGTGGAAGGATACTCTTGGCTGGAAGAACTACGTTTCTAAGTACGACGTTGCTGCATTCAGCGCAAAGGCTCTTGGTTACGAGTTCCTGAAGAATGCTGACTTCTCACCTGCTATCGTGAAGTTCCACAACAAGATTATTGCTAAGGAAAAGTTATTCGAGATGGAGCTCCTCAACGAGATTGCTCAGATGATCGTAGTTAATATTCCTTGGCCAAATGTGGTAACTACTGTTCCTACAGTTGATGGTGTTTATACTATTCAGGAGGCTGATGGCAAGATGCACGTTCATATTAAAGCTACTGCAAACTTTAGTGGTGCTTCTTCTGCAACAACAGCTTACATTCCTAAAGATGCTATCGCAACTGGCATTCCTGCAGCTGCTGTTCCTATAACAATTCCTTCAGTTCCTGTATCAGGTGCTGCACCTGTTGACCTTGATATCACAGAAGTCTATGCTACCATCAAGAATTCTATTGAGAACACAATCAATAATCTGAATGTTAATGTAGGCAACACCGTTGACAAGTATGTAAAAAAGATCATCAATGCTGAGAATAAGATCTTCGGTAAGGTTGAGTCTGTTGCAAAGAATCTGAACCGTTACGTCCAGCCTGCATTGATTGGTAAATGTGATCAGTTTAAGGGTTACTTCTATCCTAGCCGTCTGTACACAGCTCCTACAGAGGTGAAGAAGGGTACTAAGATTATGTTCTATCCTACATCATTGACAGGTGAGGTTGTAGTTCCTGCATTCAAGAAGTATGTTGCTATCACAGGTGCTTGGGAAACAACTGGTGATTATAGTAATATCACCAAAGAGTTGAACGCCAAGGACTACAACGTAGGCACTCTCAACACCATCTTTGACGGTAAGGCTTACAACTTGGATAATGGCTTCGAGTTCACTGTACCTGATGTTAAGACCGGAACTGTTCTTGAGTTCACTTACGAGTGCTTGGGTTACAATGGTTTGGTAGCTGGTAAGAAATTCTACATTGCTGTTTACGAGTAATTCTTTATTTAGAAACAACTCTAAAAGATAAGAAAAGATTATGAAAATCAAGAATATATTGTTATCTTGCCTGATGCTGTCTGGCGCCCTCTCTGTCTCTGCACAGGAGGCTAAGACAGAGTATGTTCCCAATCCCTATTGGTACATACAGATTCAGGGAGGTGCCCAGTACACCCTTGGCGAGGTTGATTTCAAAGATCTCATCTCTCCTAATGTACAGGTATCTGTAGGTCGTCAGTTCTCACCCATCTTTGGTGCTCGTCTGTCAGTGAACGCTTGGCAGAGCCGTGCAGGTATCAATTTCAACGAGATTCCTACTTGGGTACAGGGTGCTGCTGGTACTGGTACTGTTACTCCAGGTCTTGTTGTTCCTGCTGGTCAGACAAAGGTTAAGTGGATGTACGTTGCTCCTGGCATCGATATCACATTCAATCTGTCTAACGCTATTTATGGTTACAATCCTAACCGTATCTTCAACCTGAGTGCATTCATCGGTGGTGGTGCAAACATCGGTTGGGGCTATGATAAGGAAAGCAACTGGGAGAATGCTGCTCTTGCTGCTCAGCATGCTGCTGTAGGTGACAACGCTTTTGAGTATGCTTGGACTGGTACAAAGGTTCGTGGTTATGCTCGTGCAGGTCTTGCTGCTGACTTCAAAGTAAGCGAAGCTGTAAGCCTGGGCTTGGAAGTAAATGCCAACACCCTGAGCGATCACTACAATGGTAAGAAGGCAAACAACTGGGACTGGTACTTCAACGCACTGGCTGGTGTGAAGATCAACCTCGGTCCTACTCACACCACTCGCACCATCGAGGCTCCAAAGCCTGTTGAGCGCATCGTTGAGAAGGTTGTCGAGAAGATCGTCGAGAAGCCATGTCCTCCCGTTGAGCCTACAAATGCTGTTGTTGTGAAGGAGCCATTCCGTCGCGACGTATTCTTCAACATCAATCAGACAACTGTTGCTAAGAAGGAGCTTGTTAAGGTTCAGGAAGTTGCTGATTACCTGAAGGCTAACCCCAATGCTACTGTAGAGGTAACTGGTTATGCTGACCGTGGTACTGGTAATCCTACCATCAACAACCGTCTGTCTAAGCAGCGTGCTCAGGCTGTGTTCAACCTGTTGACCAAGAAGCACAAGATTGCTGCTTCTCGCATCAAGGTTGACTACAAGGGTGACACTATCCAGCCATTCGCTGTTGAGGTTGAGAACCGTGTAGCTATCTGTATTGCTGAGTAATCAATAAGAAAACTCAATATCGAGCCTGGCCTTACGGTTGAAGTAGGCCAGGCTCTTTTTGATTAAACAATATGCGTATGAAGAAAATATTACTTTATCTACTGGCTTTAGCCCCAATGGCAGCTTTTGCACAACTGACTTCTGGATACTATCGTGTACAGAATATTAAAACAGAACGATACATTTCAATAGTAGATACTAGAGCCAGTATTTCAGGTACTGGAAAAATTGATTTGCGGGCAATACATATGTTGAAACCCTTCGAGGATTCTGTTGCCTACAATCCTGCAACCATTTGCTATGTTAAATTAGAAGGAAACAATCAGTGCGATTTGATAGGACAAGGATTGGTTATGTCTAGCCAGATTGGTGGTCGTTTGTTGAACTATTTAGAGATTTCTAATAATGTATATCAGTTTTTCGGGAAAGTAAGTACTAGTGGTGCGAGTGCTACTAAATATTTAGGTGATGAGAGTTATGAAGAATGGGGCGCTGAATATATAGTCTATTATCCTAACGATAATGGAGCCAATCCCAATTGGCATGTTTGGCCTGTAGATCAGAGTGAGCACTATTTTGGTGTAAAGCCAGAGATAACAGCCACTGCTGACAATTCCTACTGGTCAACTATGTATGCTGGTTTCCCCTTTAGGGCTTCTGCTTCAACCACAAAGATTTATCGTGTAAGTAAGGTGGACAATGATTTTGGAGTAGCTGTTATTACAGAGATTACCAGTGATGTGCCAGCACAGACTCCAGTCTTGTTGCGTTGCACAGGTGCTACTCCCAGTGATAACAAGCTGACATTGTTGGATCCAAATACTTCAGCAACGATAGGTGATAACTATCTGAATGGAAATTATTACTGCAATGATGTTGCAGAGAGTACAGGTCATCGTAATGTGAAGGCTTATAACGCTTCAACCATGCGTATGCTGGGCGTTGATGCTGATGGAAAGCCCGCTTTCGTCAAGAGCAATATTCAGTATCTGCCTGCCAACAAGTGTTATCTGGCTGTTAATGCTAGTACTGCTCCCGATGTGCTGAAGATTATGACAGAGGCAGAGTACGAGACATACGTTACGGGCATTGAACAGATAACTACGTCTACGACTGATGGCACCAAGGTTATCTACGACCTGCAGGGCCGTCGTGTTCAGGCTCCTTCAAAGGGACTGTACATCGTGAACGGCAAAAAGATGATTATACGCTAATATTTATTCCCAGCGTGGGAATACTTTTTTCCCAGGCTGGGAATACTTTTTTCCAAGCCTGGGAAAATTTTTTTTCTCCGTAAGTATTTGTTTTTTCTCCAAGAGTAATTTTTGTTACTCCAAAAGAAAAATAGTTTTCTCCGAAAGTATTAGAAGATAGTACGGGTGATGCGAAGGTTCAGTACTGGGAATACCTTAAAGGCTTTTACGAGGTCAACATATGAACCCACCTTTCCACCAATATCCTCAACATCTTTAGCCAGATTAATGCCTTCGTGCGTCATAATGCTGGGTGTTCCTCCCCAGAACATCACGCCAGCATCGAAACCGATGTGGTATTTGTCGTTGTTCTTAATCAGTCGGCCCTCATAGCCAAAGCCCAAATAAGGCTTGAAACTGTTGGTGCGAGCCTCTGCAGATACCATGCTATTCTCGTTGGGTTCCATATAATAGGTTTCGCCCTGCTTGTGCACTTTGCCATTGGCATCTACCACATCATGAGTGAATTTTCCAAGAGGAATACCCATTCTACCCATTTTCAGTACCTGTTGCTCAATCTGAGGGTCTAGGTATATAGCTCCAGTGGTTTGAGTGTCAATGATAGGCGTTAAAATTCCCTCCTTCAAATGTTTGTAGGATATATCATACAGGTGGTTGTACATACCTACTGCAAACAGCGAAGGAGAATCCTCCTGTGCATTCACGGCCTCTGCAATCTTGGAAGGTCCCCAGTGGAAACCGGCTGTCACATGCCAATGCTTGTTCTTAAAAGGATAAACATCCACTAAGAACTTGAAGTTCCACATGGTGGGCTTACCCTTCATGGTGATGTTCTGGTCAACCTTAAAGCCAGTCAGTCCATACAATACTTCTGACATGCGATCGAGGGTTGAACTGGTTGGCATGCCATCGCTATCGAACGACTCCACGTCGAAGTGCATGTTGTATGTGAAACGGGGCATAAACTCGAAACCTGCACGCAGCTTCACGATATCGTGAACGGGCATCTGAACATCAAAGCCAACGCCTGTTGTTCCTAATGTTACACCCAAATCCATGTGGCTGAATGGCTTTGTGCTGTTTTCCTGAGCCTTAATGCCTGTGAAAGCAGCCATGAGGGCTATTGATAAAACGATTTTTTTCATTTTTACCTTATTATATATATTAAAGCGGTACAAAGGTAAGACAAAAAAACGAAATAACTAGTAAAATGCTTTGTTTTTCTGATTTATTTGATTATTTTTGCAGTCACATATTATAAAAATAAGGTAAGGAAAAACGATGAGAAAACATATTCTGGTAGGCTTGTTGCTATGCCTTTCGCTGAATTTGATGGCTCAAGACAGCCAATGGTTTGCACAGGCAAACTTTACGTGGAACGCTTGGTATGGTGTGGGGGAGAAGTCGCTCGTGGCTCCTTTCCATAAATTCCCTGGTGGAGGCGGCGATGGCCATACAGGTTGGGGAATCTCTCTGGCTGGTGGACGTTGGATGACCTCTGTGATTGGTCTGCGCACCAAGTTGAATCTGTGGCAGATGGGTACGAAGAGCGAAGATGGCGTAAAGGCAGATAAATACTGGACGCTGAACGAACAGGTGATGTTTAACATCAGCAGTCTGCTGTTGGGGCACAATCCTTATCGCCTCTGGAACTGCATTCCCTATATCGGAGCTGGTCTCTCTCGTAACATGTCTGCAGCCCATTATACCAGCGATATCAACTTTGGCATTCTGAACACCTTCCGTTTGACGCCCAAACTGGCTGCTAACTTCGAACTGGGTTGGAATAGTTACGAAGGGAATGGAGGCATTGCTCTGAAAGACCGCTTGCAGCAGATAACCTTCGAGTTTGGTCTTACTTGGTGCTTTGGCACTTCCAAGGCCAAAAAGAAGGCAGAAGCTGAAGCCATCGAATCGCTGTCAGAGGGTGAGATTGATGCACTGAATGCCCAGTTGGCTGACTTGGAAGCTGAGAACGAACAGCTTCGCAAGGAGTTGGAAGAGGCGAAAAAGCAGAAATAATTAAAAAAGTGGTGCAAAAGTTTGGCGGTTTCAAAAAAACTACGTACCTTTGCAGTCGATTTCAGAAAAGGGCGCTTAGCTCAGCTGGTTTAGAGCATCTGCCTTACAAGCAGAGGGTCGGGGGTTCGAATCCCTCAGCGCCCACCAAAGAGTTTCAACGAAATGCGTTGGAACTCTTTTTTTGTGTAAAAATGAAAATTTCTCATTACTCATTTCTCATTTCTCATTTAAAATTATTAATTTTGCAGTCAACACAACAACTAATAGGAAATTAAAGAAAAAGAAAGAACAATGATTTGGAATGAGACCGTGGAGTGCATGGATCGCGAACAACTGCGCGAAATCCAGAGCATCCGACTGAAGAAAATGGCGGAGTATGTGTATCACAATACCCCGTTCTATCGTAAAAAGTTCCAGGAGATGGGACTTGAACCAGGTGATATCAAGTCGATTGACGATATCACCAAGTTGCCGTTTACCAACAAGCTCGACCTGCGCGACAATTATCCTTTCGGACTGGCTGCTGTGCCCATGTCGCAGATTGTCCGCATCCATGCTTCGAGTGGAACGACAGGTAAACCCGTTGTTGTGTTGTATACTCGCAAAGACCTGGCCATGTGGGCCGAGGCTATCTCGCGAGCCTTTACCTCTTATGGTGCTACGAAGGATGATATTTTCCAGATAGCCTATGGTTATGGCTTGTTCACTGGAGGTCTGGGCGCTCACGATGGTGCCACGAATATCGGTGCCAGTGTAATTCCCATCTCAAGTGGAAACACCCAGAAGCAGATGACACTGATGCACGATTTTGGTACAACGGTGCTTTGCTGTACCCCCAGCTACGGACTTTTCTTGGGAGAGGCAATGCATGAGTGCGAATGGAGAAGAGACGAGTTCAAGCTGAAAATAGGTGCCTTTGGTGCTGAACCTTGGACGGAGGAGATGCGCAAGAAGTTGGAATCATCGTTGGGCATCAAGGCTTACGATATCTATGGATTGTCTGAGATTGCAGGTCCTGGTGTGGGCTATGAGTGTGAACATCAGTGTGGAACTCACCTGAACGAGGACTATTTCTATCCTGAAATCCTGAATCCTGAGACAGGCGAGCCAATGCCTGAGGGACAATTGGGCGAGTTAACCTTTACCCATCTGACCAAAGAGGGTATGCCTCTGTTGCGCTATCGTACCCACGACTTGACAGCCCTGCACTATGATAAATGTAAGTGTGGACGTACGCTGGTTCGTATGGATCGAATCCTGGGTCGTTGCGACGATATGCTGATCATCCGTGGCGTCAACGTATTCCCATCGCAGATTGAGGATGTTATCCTGAAGCAAGAGGAATTTGAGCCACACTTCTTCCTGACTGTTGATCGTGTGAACAATACCGATACTTCTGAGTTGAAGGTAGAGGTGAAGGAGGAATACTTCACCGACGACATGGCTACGATGGTAGGTCTGCAGAAGAAATTGGAAGGCGAACTGCGTAGTGTGATTGGTTTGGGATTCAAGGTAAAGCTGGTTGAGCCAAAGGCCATTGAGCGCTCTGAGGGTAAGGCCAAACGTGTACTTGACAAGCGACAGCTGAAATAAATAGTAAATTCTTAGACCTAAAGGTCAAAGCGACCAAGGTCGATTAGTAAATCGTCAAATCGTAAATTATAAATATTATGTTAGCAAAACAATTATCTGTATTCCTGGAGAATAAGTCTGGTCGTCTCACTGAGGTAACCGACGTATTGGGCGAGGCAGGTGTTAACCTCTCTGCCATGAGTATTGCCGATAACTCGGATTTCGGAATCCTGCGTTGCATCGTCAGCGATCCTGATAAAGCCTATCAGGTGCTGAAAGCAGCCCACTTTGCAGTGAAAATCACTGATGTCATCGGTTTTGTATGCCCTAACACCAGTGGTTCGCTGGCTAAGGTGATGAGATATCTGTCGGAGGCTGGTGTCTTTATCGAGTATATGTATTCGTTTGCCAATGGCGATGTGGCTCATGTCATTATTCGTCCTACCGACTTGGAGAGTTGCGAGCGAATCCTGGCTGAGAAGAAGGTGGAGCTGATGGCAGCCAGCGACTTGTATCGACTGTAAGTCGAAATGAGAAATGAGGAATGAGGAATGAGAAATGAGAAATGTAAATGAAAATTGAAGAAATGAGGGTTTTGCAAGACGAAACGGTCTTTGCTTTGTTAAATAATGCTAACAAAAGGCAAATTTCTCATTCTTCATTCCTCATTTCTCATTTTTCTTTGTACCTTTGCACCGCTTTTGAAAAGAAAGGGCGTTTAGCTCAGCTGGTTTAGAGCATCTGCCTTACAAGCAGAGGGTCGGCGGTTCGAATCCGTCAACGCCCACAACCTACGCTAATGTGATAAATTCGTCACATTAGCGTTTTTTCTATTCAAATTGTTTGGTTTTATAGTTTTTTATCATTATCTTTGCCCCAAGATGTGAAATAACTATAATTACAATGATATGAAAAAACTAGCACTCCTAACATTATCAGCTCTTTTGGCCATGTGCCTGAACGCACAGAATATCAAGGTTCTTAAGTTCGAAAAGCTGGAGAAAGACATGACAGCGAACACGCATGGTACACAAAAGCTTGACCAAAACGGCGAGAAAGCTGCTTTGATTAAGATTCAGGCTCCTGAGGGCGGATTCACCTTTGATGGTGGTTCGCTGGGTATTGTTGCCAGTGAGGATCACGATGGCGAAATCTGGCTCTATGTGCCTCGTCGCTCGAAGAAACTCACTATCCGACACAGAAACTATGGTTCTTTGCGTGAGTACTATTATCCTGTAACTATCGATGGTGCCAGAACCTACGAGATGTACCTGGACATCGGTATCGGTCGCTATGTCACCATCAACTCGCAGATGGCTAATTCAACCATCTACATTGATGGTGAAAACGTGGGCCAGTCGCCCATTAACCACAAGTATCTGAACTATGGTCGTCATACCGTTCGTGCCTTGAAGGACCGTTTCGAGGGTGAGACCTCGTTCATTATTACTACTGACGACGATGCCAGCCTTCGTCTGGTTAACGTCGAGCAGCGTGATATGTCCGATCACTTTGGTGATGTGACGATAAACGTTGATAACCGTGCTGAAATATGGTTCGAGGGTAAGAATGTGGGCAATGGCACTTGGCAGACCCAGTTGCGAGAAGGTTCTTACGTTGTAGAGACGCGCAAGGCCGATTGCGACCCTGAAAAGACTTCGTTTACAGTGGTTGCACAGAAGCAGAACACTGTGCAGGCTGCGCAACCTACACCTCATACTGGTCGTCTGAGCCTTTATACCCGTCCTCGCAATGCGGTGGCAACGATTAACGGTGACACTCCTATTGATCTGACGGAATCACATACTCTGCCCGTTGGTACTTATCAGATTAACCTGACTCGCAAGGGTTATGTTGCCAAGAGCGGACTGGAATATATTGTCCGTCATAACCAGACCACTCGCGACACCATTTCGATGGAGCGTGTTAAGTACATCAAGCCAATGGCCTTCTACTTCGGTGCAGGCTATAGCATCCGTTCTTTAGGCGGTGTTACTGGCTTGTTGGGTGTTACTTATAAGAAATTCGACTTGCAGGCAAGTTATACCTTCGGTTTTGGCAAGTCAGAGGAAGTTTATTGGTATACTGATAATGTTATTCAAGACCCTATTACCCAAACGTATATTCCCAAAGATACATATCAAAGCTCTATTAGTTACAAGCGTTCTACGTTGGCCTTTAAACTAGGTTATCAGGTTGAACTGACCGATCGTATAGGCATTACTCCACAAGTGGGCTATGAGATGGAACGTCTCTCTGGAACTGTGCAAGATGGAGTAGAACTCTTTGGTGACGGAGCTATAGCCAACTGTGTATCCGTGGGTGCAAAACTGCTTTTCGCCCCAATGGAGCGAATCTACCTCTTTGCTAATCCTGCTTATTCTATTGGAATCAGCAAGGATAAGAACTTTGAGCGTATCGCTGACAATAGCGACATCTCGGCTGGTGGCTTTATGGTAACTATAGGTGCCATCTTCAATTTCAATTTCTAATCTATACCTTATTATATATAAAGACTGAAAGATATGAAGACAAGAAATATCATAGCCATACTGGCTGCATTACCCATCGTGGCAGGACTGACAGGTTGTAAGTCGGACGACCAGTTGGATTACAAGCCTACAAAGGAAATTCTAAAGATTGAGGGCGGAAATATTGAGCTCCGTTCTGGTGACGAAGAAAAGGCAGTGACGGTAACTGCAAACTGTGCATGGACCATGAATGTGATTCCTGATCTCAATAATCCCTGGCCTTCACTGACCGTACAGCCACAGCGTGGTACGGGCAATGGAACGCTGGTGATTCTGTCAGACCAGAATACCTCGATATTCGATCGTTTGGATACTATCATGCTGACTTCCGATGGTGGACTCCATCAGAAGATAGCGCTCCGTCAGAAGAGTGGCGACCCCACAATCAATATCTCTTCCAAGACTATCTCTTTCCCTGCTAATCCTGCAGGTGCACACTTGATGTCTATCACCAGTAACGATAATTGGAATATCCAGACTCCTGCTGGCATCAACTGGCTCCACTTGGATAAGACAACAGGTGCTACGGGTGCTACGACCATCAACGTAACAGCCGACCGTGTTACCTCTGATGCTGCCCGTTCTACCTCTTTCACTGTCCTTTATGGCTCAAGCAGTGCCGAGGTTCAGGTGATACAGGCTGGTATGAACAGTGACGATATCTATCTGAATGTTCCCATCGACCAGACTGGTTTCGAGGCCAAAGGTGGCGAACAGATGATTCGTGTGGAGAGCAATGCTGAGTGGAATGCCTACATTCCTTCTTCTGTTGATTGGCTGCATTTGGAGCCTATGTATGATCATCACGAGCATGAGAACTACAGTAGCTCAACGGGTGTTGGCAATGGTGAAGTTCGCATTTTCTGCGATCAGAACACCAGCACGATAGCTCGTTTGACAGCGGTTGTCTTCATTTCTGGTACCAAGGATCCCAAGCAGTGCATCGTATTGGTTGAGCAGGCTGGCGTAGGTACTCCAGAGCCTCAGACCGTCGTTGGTGACTTGACTTCGTTGTATGTTGGCAATACGGGCGCAGAGTTCCGCTTCAGTTTCGTTTCTGACGAAGAGGTGATTGACTACGGACTGGTTTACAGCAGAACGAATCGTATGCCAACCCGTCAGGATGGTGAGGTTGTGACCGTTGGTCGCGGTGGTTACACAAAGAACGTGTTGGCTACTATCGAGCACTTGGAGCCCACTACCACCTATTATGTTCGTGCTTATGTACTTAGCAAGACGGGACAGGACAACTTCGTCTATAGTCCTAATGTGGTAACCATTACCACTTCGTCGTCAGCAACAGAGCCGGGTGAGAGCGATAATCCCGATCCATCGCTGGCTCCGAGACGGTAACCGATAGTGTACACTTTAGACGATGAAGCTATGAAGAAAATTCTATTAACCATATTATGTACCCTGTTGTCCGCCATGTCGTGGGCACAGGGTACTACTGCTGGTGATGAAACCAGCTCTGAGGCGTATGCTGTGCTGATGAGCGGTGAGAATAATGACATTACCGCCACACTCTACTACGACGAGAACCGCAACAGCCATACTGAGGGCTTTGCCACCGTGGGGATGGACGAGCTGATGCAAAGCCAGGCGTGGTCGATGAACCGCGAGAACATCACGACGGTGACCATCGACAGTTCGTTTGCCAACTACCGACCCACCAGCACCTCGTTCTGGTTTGCCTACTGCCGTTCGCTGACCACGATTAGCGGGCTGGATCACCTCAACACAGAGGCGGTGACCGACATGAGTTTCATGTTCAACTACTGTGCTGCGCTGACCTCGCTCGACTTGAGCTTCTTCAACACAGAGAACGTCACCAACTTCGCCGGCATGCTGGGCAATTGCTCATCGCTGACCAGCATTGACTTGAGCAGCTTCTATACCAGACAGGCCACCGACATGAACTCGATGTTCGAGCAGTCGTCATCGCTCGTCACCATCAATCTGAGCAGTTTCAATACCAGTCAGGTGACAAACATGTCGTACATGTTCAACGAGTGCTCGGCTCTCACTACTATTTACGTAGGCAGCGACTGGAGCACGGAAAGCGTGACCAACAGCGAGAATATGTTCAAAGCCTGTACCAATCTTGTAGGCGGAGCAGGCACTACCTTCAATTCCGAATATATCACAGCCACCTACGCCCGCATCGACGGCGGTACGTCGGCTCCTGGTTACCTGAGCGAACAGGATGCTTCTTCTACTCACTACGTCTTGATTACTGTTGAGGGAAATGGTGAGGTGAGTGCAGGAATGGCTGATGTTATCCGTGACAAGGGTGATGTGCATGTGGCTGACGGCGAACCGCTGGAGATGTTCTTCTTCCCCGATGAAGGCTACCAGCTGGCCTCAGTGAAGATTGACTCACTGGATGTCACTTCACAAGTTACTCCCGCAACAGAATATTCTGCGGCTTCTTACACAATCCCCGGTGTGTACGGTGATATCGCCATTACAGTGACGTTTGCACAAACTTCGACTGACGCTGAGGCGTATGCTGCATTGAGTGAAGACAATACTGTCCTGACGTTCTACTATGATGAGCAGATGACGGCGCGCGGCGGTATGCCTGTAGGACCGTTTAATAGCGAGGATTATAGAGGTTGGCATGACCTCACTTCATCTATTACAAATGTCGTATTCGATGCTTCGTTTGCAAACTGCAATACCATAACAAGTACGGCATACTGGTTCAGTGGATTTAATAATCTGACGGCCATTAGTGGTATTGAGTATCTGAATACCAGTAACGTGACGGACATGCGGTCTATGTTCTTTAGATGTTTCGAATTGACGAGCCTTGACGTTAGCAATTTCAATACTAGCAAAGTTACGGATATGAGTAGTATGTTCGGTGACTGTTCCCGTCTGACGAGTCTTGACGTGACGGGTTTCAATACCGAAAATGTGACGAATATGTCTGGTATGTTCTCTAGATCTGGTTTGACAACTCTTGATGTGAGTGGTTTCAAGACGGATAATGTGACGGACATGAGCGCTATGTTTGTAAGTTTGTACAATTTGACGAGCCTTGACTTGAGCAACTTCAAAACAGATAATGTGACGAATATGTCTTTTATGTTCTATGGTTGTTCTGGTTTGACGAGTCTTGACTTGGGCAATTTCAATACTTCCAATGTGACAGACATGAATTCTATGTTTAATGGCTGTTCTGGTTTGACGAGTCTCGATGTGAGCAACTTCAATACTTCCAATGTGACGAACATTAGTTTTATGTTCTATGGTTGTCGTAGTCTTACAACTCTTGATATGAGTGGATTTAATACAGATAATGTCACGTACATGACTCGAATGTTCTCTGGCTGTTCTGGTTTAACTGCCGTCTTTGCAGGAAGCGGATGGAGTATTACGAATGTTATAGATGGAACAGGAATGTTCGAAGATTGCACTAATCTCATAGGTGGGGCAGGCACAGCCTATAGTGCCGACCATACCGACCATACTTACGCCCACATCGACGGAGGTACGGATAATCCTGGCTATTTCACAGAAAAGAATGCGTCGTACAACGAGGCGTATGGCGTGCTGAGCGATAACAATATGGTGCTGACCCTCTATTATGATGGAAACAAGTCGGCTTATCGTGATGCTATTGGACTGGATGAGATGATGCAAAACCAGCAGTGGATGCAGAACCGTGGTAATATTCTGACGGTTAACTTCGATGCTTCATTTGCTAATTGTAGACCAACCAGTACAGCATACTGGTTCTATGGTTGTTCAGAGCTAATGTCTATTACTGGAATTGAATACCTTGTAACAGATAACGTGACGAGCATGAGCGGTATGTTTATGGGGTGCAGGGTTTTGGATAACATCAATGTTAGCCATTTCAATACTGAAAAGGTGACAGATATGTCGGCTATGTTTGAAAGTTGTGGAGCTTTACGCAGTATCGATGTTAGCCATTTCAATACAGCTAATGTGACGAACATGGGTAATATGTTTGCTAATTGTGTAGATTTGACTAGCCTTGATGTAACAAACTTTAATACTGCAAATGTAACCAATTTGTTTAGTACCTTCACAGGTTGCACTGGTCTGATAACGCTCGACTTGAGTAGCTTCAATACGGCCAAAGTTACAGACATGGGCAAGACGTTCCTCAATTGTTCTTCATTGACAACCATCTATGCAGGTAGCGAATGGTCAACAGCCTCTGTTACTGAGGGTAGTGATCCGTTTGCTGGATGTACAAATCTTGCTGGTGGTGCAGGCACTTTATATAATGAAAATCACGTTGACTACACTTATGCTCACATCGACGGAGGTGAGAACAATCCTGGTTACTTCACGGATAAGAATGCGTCAACAAACGTAGTTGCACCTGAGTTCCGCTTTGAGGGTGACAACCTTGCAATGACAACTGAGACGCAGAATGCCAGCATCTTCTATAAGGTGGCCGAACTGCCTTCTATGGCTGAGGCTGTGGTAGATAGTGTGAAGAATAGCTTGATAGTAACACCTGACGGACAGCAGTCTACTTATTATGAGCATCCCTTCGAGTTGAAGATGGCTGCGGTAGTGAAGGCCATTGCTGTTGCTGATAATGCAACGGGAACAATCGTTTCTGACACCACTACGATGGTCTATGACTACGAGGCATGGGTGAATCTGAAGGCTGCTGTAACAAGTGGTGTTGACCTCTATAGTCGTGCTCAGGGCAATCCCAATGTGGATACTCAATTATTAGAGCAGTTGCAGTGGGCTTTGAACGAGGGTGACATGATTTACAACAATCGCGCCCAGATGGACAGCTTTGAGGCTACCCACTTTACACAACGTATCAATGAACTTTGTGCCCAGATTGAAGCTCAGATGACACCTACAGGTACCGTTGCTACTCCGAATTTCTCATGGCAGAACGACGAGTTGACTATCAGCACGACGACGGAAGGTGCTGACATCTACTACTGGTTGTCTGATGTCGATATAAATGGTGATGGTGTCATTACTGATGCCGACTATGCCCACTATAATAATCCGTTGACTATTCAGCGTGACGTCACTATCAAGGCTTATGCTGCCAAGCAAGCTATGGATAACTCTGAAATACGGACCTTAGATTATCCTTACACCTCATGGCAGACACTTCGCGAAGTGATATCCTATGCTTCAAGTGTTGCTGATAGAGCAAGACATAGCGCAAAGGTTCCCGATCAGGAAGTGGCTTCATTCGAAGAAGACATTGCGGCATCTTATGACATGTACGAGCACCGTACGGAGACTAAGGACAGGGTGGAAGAAGTGGCCAGGTATCTCTCAGAGCGTGCTTATGAGATTGAAAGGATGATGGAGGTGGAAGCTACGTTCGTTGATGGTGTGCTCACGATTGAAGGTAATACTACGGTAGCTGAGGCTCTGGAGAGTTTCGGTGTCAGCACAGTAACTGAGTCAATTGCTGCTATTGTCTATAACAGTAGCGTACCAATGGCCAATAGCGACTTGCAGGCTATCACTAATCCCAACCTGCTTATTTATGTCAAATCTGATTCTTTGGCTCCTGCCGACCGCAATAACATCATTGTCGATGGTTTTGCGAAGAATATCGTACTGACCGATGTGGCACAGGGCAATAATGACTTCTACTGTCCGCAGGCCTTCACGGCAGAGGCTATCAGTTATACACGCGAGTTCAAGCAGCAGACCCAGATTGGTGTCAGCCGTGGCTGGGAGACTATCGCTTTGCCATTCAACGTTCAGACGATCATGCATGAGACTCGTGGTCTGATTACTCCTTTTGGTAATAATAGAAGTAATACTCACTTCTGGTTACGCCGCCTGACCCACGATGGTTTGCAGAGTGATTCAATCATTGAGGCCAATACGGCTTATCTCATCAGTATGCCTAACTCTGAGGAATACATTGCTGAGTACAACTTGGCAGGTCGTGTCACTTTCTCGGCTGCTAATGTCACCGTTCCTGTAACGGAGATAATAATGGATGAAAGCGCTAATTACATGATGGCTCCTGTATTCCAGCGTCTTGCAGCTCAGAACAACCTGTACGTCCTGAACGTTGGTGAGCAGCGCAATGGTTATCCTGAAGGCAGTATCTTCGAGAGCAACTATCGTGCTTTACTCCCCTTCCAGGCTTATGTGGAGCATAAGGGCTCTAACCCTGCTCCTCCATACTTCATCGTTGGAGACCTGGGTGGCGATACTACAGACATCGACGCTACGCTAGTGAATAGTGAAAGAGTGAACAGTGAAGCATGGTATACCCTTGATGGACGCAAGCTGCAAGGCAAGCCAACTCAGAAGGGCGTATATATCACAAATGGTAAGAAGGTAATTATAAAATAAGGAATGAAGAAAAGACTGATTTTCGTATTATTCGCACTCGTTGCTCTGACTGCTTCCGCACAAACTTGGGAGCAGGTCAGGGACAGCGAAGACTACATCTATGGTGAAGGCTGGGGCTCTACTGTGACGGAGGCTGACAAACAGGCGCTGGCTAACCTTATTGGTAAGATTGCCACTAACGTTCAGGGTGAGTCGCACAGCTCATTGAAGACACAGAACAGCAATGGTCAGTTGAATGAGGAGTCGCAGTTCTCACAGACAGTAAGCACCTATTCGCAGGCTACGCTGACCAACACCCAACAGAAGGTGCTGAAGAATGAGCCCGATGCCTATGTGGTGCGCTGGATCAAAAAGTCGGAGATTGAGAAGATTTTCGAGGCCCGCAAACGTAAGGCACTCGACTTGATTGAGACCGCTGTGCGTGCAGAGAAGAAGGGTAAGGTAGACGATGTGTTGCGCAACTATTACTGGGCCCTGACGCTGTTGAAGTCGCTGCAGTATCCCAATGAGGTGACTTATACCGACGAGGACGGTAAGGAACACGTTTGCACCAACTGGTGTAAGGAGAAGATTGACGACACCTTCTACGAGTTGAAGACCATCTACGACAGTCGCGAAGGCAATGATATCCGTCTGGCCATCACCTATAAGGGTAAGCCCGTCAATAGTGTCGATTATAAGTTCTGGGACGGACAGACTTGGAGTGCTGTCTATAGTGCCAAGGATGGCTGGGGCGTCTTGGAACTGGCTCCAGGCTTCGATGGCTCACAAGTGCAGATGAAGTATGAGTACGAATATGCCGGTGAGGCCAAGATTGACAATGAAGTCGAGATGGTGCTCAATGCCGTGAAGGGTACTCCTATGCCAAAGGCTTATACCAACGTCATGCTGAAGAGCAATGAGAAGAAGAAGGAGCGCGAGGCCCGTATGGAGATGATGCAGAGTCAGTCGTTCACCACCAATGAGGTGTCGATAGCTCCTCCCAAGCCTATCGAGAAAAATGTCAATGCCTATAAGAATGCCATTGAGAAGATGGTTGCTGCCGTGAAGCAGAAGAACTACGACTCGGCTCGCGACCTCTTTACATCGGTAGGCTGGAGCATGTTCACCAAACTGATGAAATATGGTAAGGCTAAGGTGCTTGATTCGCAGAACATCCGTTTCTTGGAGTCGGAAGATGGTATCGTTGAGCGTGGACTGCGCATGTCGTTCTCGTTTAATTCTGGTGGTCGTGCTACGTTTGTCGAGGATATTGTGCTGACATTTAATAAGGAACAGAAGATTGATAACATCTCCTTTGGACTGGGTAAGACCGCTGAGGACGACATTCTGAACAAGGGTGTTTGGGACGAGAAGTCGCGCTTGGCCATCATGAATTTCCTCGAGAACTACAAGACGGCCTACGCCCTGAAACGCTTGGACTATATCCGCTCCATCTTCGACGATGATGCCGTTATCATCACGGGTTCGGTTGTTAGTAAGGCCAACAGTGTAACAAATAGGGAGAATCAATCGTCTATTAGTCAAGAGGGTAATCATATCATCAAGATGAACCGTCAGACGAAGGATCAATATCTGGCCTCTCTGAAGCGCTGTTTCGAGCGCAACGAGTTTGTGAACATCCGCTTCTCCGACAATGATGTCAAGAAGATGGGTGCTGGTGGCGAATCGTATGGTATCCAGATTCAGCAGGACTACTATTCGTCAACCTACGGCGATAAAGGCTATCTGATGCTGTTGGTAGATATCAATGAACCTAAGAAACCGCTTATCAAACTGAGAACATGGCAACCGGAGAAAGATCCGAATTTCGGACTCTATGAACCCGGTGACTTTTAAGCGCTTCGCTAGTGAACAGTGAATAGTGAACAGTGAATAGTGAATAATGTATACTAATTAAAATGATAGAATTATGAAAACAATGAAATTTTTAGCCGTATTGGTAATGCTCTCTTTGCCAATGGGAGTATCTGCTCAGAATGCTTTGCAGAAAAAGGTAAAGGAAAACAAGGCCGCCTTGAAGGAGAAAGCTTCTAAGGATGCTAAGAAGGAGGCAAAGCGTTTGCAAAAGGAAGGTTGGACGGTATCTCCTGGTGGACTGCCCTTGGAGAAGCAGGTTGACCGTCTTTATATGTTCTTGGAAGACTATGACGACGACATGGAACCCGTTTATGTTGATGGTGAGGGTCGTTCTATAGCAGAGAACTTTGCTGCTGCCCAGATCCAGGCTACAGAGCTGGCTCGTATGAATATCGCCAGCAAGATCAGTTCTGAGGCTACGGGTATCGTTGACAACATGGTTGCCAACAAGATGCTGGCTGACGATCAGGCTGCCTCTATCACTACGACACTGGTTGAGAATAAGAGCATTTTCTCTCAGAAGCTGGGTCGTGTGCAGACTCCTTTGACAGTAACTCGCGAACTGAAGAATAAGAATAAGGAAGTGATGGTTCGCATGGTAACCAAAGTATCTTCTATCAAGGAGATTGCCAAGGAGGCCGTTCGTGCTGAATTAGAGAAAGAAGGCAAGGAGCTGAGCGAAGAGTTAAAAGCTTATTTCGGTAAGGATTAATGGATAAACTCTGGAGATACTTCGCTGTTACGTGTCTCGCGTTTGGTATCGTGGGAATCTACGTGCTGGCGGCTTTCAACCTGAAAGTCTTCAACCCTGTGGCTGAAATCCTGGAGGACTATTCGTTTACTGACTTCTATTACAAGTTGCTCGACACAGGCGAACGGGAATCCAGTCGTATCGTGACTATTGTCGATATGACGGAGCTGAGAAAACGCCGCGATTTTGCCCAGTTGTTCATGGAGGTGGATGCACTCCACCCCAAGGCAGTGGGTGTCGATGTGGTGTTCGAAGGCTACAAGGAAGAAGACCTTGAAGGCGATACGCTGTTGGAAAATACCGTTAAGCAGCTTCATAACTTCGTGTTCTCCTATAAGATTATTGATGCCGAGAGCATGGAGGGCGAGACGGTACATTCATTCTTTACGCCCAGCGACAGTGTCAATGAAGGCTTCACCAACATGCCTCGCCAACTCTATGGTGGCATGAAGCGTGCGGTCAGCGTCGGACGTGAACTTGGTGGCAAGGTGGTTCCATCGTTCATCAAGAAAGTAGTTGACCTCTATGCTGAGCAGGAGGTAGTGCCCTTGTCTGAGAAGAATATCAATATCAACTTCTCACCAAAGGAGTATCATATCGTGCCTTACGATTCCATTCTCGAGAATCGCGATTGGATAGAGGATCATCTGGTGCTTATCGGTGCTATGACTGAAGAAGGCGACATGCACTATACCCCACAGGGCAAGATTGCTGGTGTTGAGCTGTTGGCCTATGCTGCAGAAACGATGCTCCGTCAGTCTGAGATTAAGCACGCTTCTACAGGCGTTACAGTGGTGGCCTCGTTCATCATCGTATTCCTGTCTGTAATCCTGCTGTCTTACTATAAGAGCTTCACTACCAAGAAGAAGACGTTGTTCCGAGTTATCTTCGGAGCCTCACTGATACGAGGTCTGCTGATTGCAGGATGGTTGTCGCTGATAGTTTGGATTACCTTCATCCTCTTCTGCAGTTACAACTACAGCATCAGTCTGGCCTTTGCCATGTCGTCTATTGCACTTATTTACATGGCAGAGAATCTGTATGATGTTATTAAGACCTTAAGTGTATTTAATAAGGAGAAGAAAAATGAATCATAAGAAATTATTAGCGTTTTGCATACTTCTGTTCATTCCCATGTTGGCAATGGCCAAGGGCGAGGCAGCCAAGTATGTGGTTTCCAAGGTAAGTGGTCGTGTTGAGGTGATTGACGCCAAGGGAAAGCGCCAAGTGGATAAGGGCGATGTCCTTACGGGCGACGTTACGCTGAATGTATCTTTCACTGGCTCTATTACGCTGTTGGCTGAGGATGGCGACAAGCAGTATGTCATCAATTCCCCAGGTAAGGCCAAGTTGGATTCGTTCCTGGCTGACAAGCGCAATACCGTGTTGACGCTGACCAAGGATTATGTTAAGTCTGTTGTTGCCCAGCTGCGCAAAGACAAGACGGTGAAGTCGCGTCGCCACAGCGATCCTGCCACTGTTACCCGTGAGATTATTGTCAAGGACTCCACATTGTTGGAGGTGGAGGTTGATTCCGTACCTTGTGAAAAAGAACATTAAAACATCAGAACTATGAAAAAGTTGATAGTCATTTTCCAGTTGCTGATGCTTGTGCTGGTGGTTCCTGCACAGGCTCAGAATCAGAAGAAAGACTTCCGTAAGGACTTCGAGGCTTTCAAGAAGAAGGCCAAGAAGGAGTATGCTGACTTCCGTAAACAGGCTCTTGCTGAGTACACCAAGTTTGTTCGCGAGGCTTGGGAGGAGTTTGGCGCAGAGCCTCCTGTTGCCATTCCTGAGGAAGAAAAGGTAGAGCCGATGGTAGTTCCAGGCTATGAGGAAGAAACGGCAGGTTTCTTCAGCAAGCTGTTTGGTGGCGGCGACAAGAAGGATAAGAAGGCACAGAAGGAAAAGGAGAAGCAGGAGAAGGAAAAGAAAAAGATGGCCAAGCGTGAGAAGTCGAATAAGATACTTCCCGTGGCAACCGTTGTGCCCGCTCCCGCTCCAGCTACTAAGCAACCCCAGCCTTTGGCAAAGGTTGAACAGACCAGCGATCCTAATCCTTACTATAAGTTCGATGTCTTCGGCACAGAGTGTAAGGTCCGCATGGGCAACAATTGCCGTTTCACCCTCCCTGGTGTTTCTGGTGATGAGGTAGCTGATGCCATCACTCAGTTCACCAAGCCTCAGTTCGACAATATGCTCTACGACTGCTTGGAGGAGCGTAAGGCTCATAACTTCTCAGACTGGGCTTACTATCAGATGTTGCTTGCGCTGACCAATAAGTTCTATGGCAACCATACCAACGAGGCTACCCTTGCATTGGCTTTCCTCTATTCGCAGTCAGGCTATAAGATGCGTATGGCTCACGATGGAAAGACGCTCTACATGATTGTGGCCAGCCAGTATAACATGTTTGGCAAGTCCTACTTCTATGTAGATGGCGAGTGGTATTACCTGCTGGAGAATATCAAGGATGGCGACAAACTGAATATCTGCAAGGCCAAGTTCCCCAAGGAGAGTGCTATGTCGCTGCAGATGAATGCACGTCAGGACTTTGCAGAAAGACCCGTCAACGAGCGTACCATCACTTCGTTGAAGAATCCAGACTTCAGCTTCACCCTTCATTCCAATAAGAACTATATCGACTTCTTCGATACCTATCCCGCTTCTTATACCGGTGGCAACTTTATGAGTCGTTGGGCGATGTATGCCAACACTCCGTTGGAGAAGGGTATTACAGAGCAGCTCTATCCCCAGATGCGTGCCAAACTGAAGGGAATGACTCCCCTGGAGCAGGTACAGCAATTGCTTTGGTGGGTTGAGGGTAAGACCGATATCAAGAAGACCAATCCTAATCAGGGCTGTTTCCTCTATGCCTACGACGATGATGTCTGGGGGCGCGACCGTGCTTTCTTTGGCGAGGAGACCTTCTTCTATCCCTATTGCGACTGTGAAGACCGCGCTATCCTGCTGTCCCACTTGGTTCGCGACCTCGTAGGACTGGATGTCGTACTGGTTTACTATCCTGGTCACTTGGCAATGGCCGTTGAGTTCAAGGAGAACGTTCAAGGCGCAGGCTATATGCTTAATGGACGTAAGTTCACCGTTTGCGACCCCACTTACATTGGAGCCGATGTGGGCGAGGAGATGCCTAACGTTGCAGGCAAGGGTGCCAACGTCATCCTGCTGAAGCGCGAATCGTAAACGCAATAAACAAATAGAAAAGGGACTTCACGTGTAGTCCCTTTTTTATTTGACATTAATACTCTGGGGCCATTCACGTGACAAAATTTGCTAGTACACGTAGAAAAAATTGTTGGTACACGTACCAGCAATTGTTAGTACACGTACCAGCAATTGAAAATAAATCGGCATTTATTTTGTATTTCGCTCAATTTGCACTACCTCTGAGACTTCGTCTCTAAGGTTCTTTGACCTAAAGGTGCAAAGCGGTAAACCGAGCGCTTTCGTTCGAAAATAAAAATAAAAACTAGTTTTTCTTTTGTATTTTGCTCACTTATTCGTACCTTTGCAGCATATTTGAGAGAATGTATAGCTATATATAATAAAATAAGGTATAAAAGGAAACAATGGAATTGGACGCACTGACCGCCATATCGCCTATTGACGGACGTTACAGGAACAAGACAGAAGAATTGGCAGGATATTTTTCAGAGTATGCTTTGATTCGCTACCGAGTACGTGTGGAGATCGAGTATTTCATCACGCTTTGTGAACTCCCGTTGCCTCAATTGGAGGATTTTGACCATAACCTGTTTGAATCGCTTCGAGATATCTATCGTAACTTCACGGAGCAGGATGCTGCCCGTGTGAAGGAGATTGAGAAAACGACCAACCACGACGTGAAGGCCGTAGAGTATTTTATCAAGGAACAGCTGGATAAGATTGGCGACTTTGAGAAATACAAGGAATTCATTCACTTTGGCTTGACATCACAGGACATCAACAACACCAGCGTACCTCTTTCTATCAAGGAGGCACTGGAGCAGGTGTACTATCCTATGGTGGAAGAACTGATAGAGCAGCTGAACGACTATGCTGAGCAGTGGAAGAATGTGCCCATGTTGGCCAAGACCCACGGACAGCCTGCTTCTCCTACTCGTCTGGGCAAGGAAATCATGGTCTATGTGTATCGTCTGGAAGAGCAGTTGCGCGGACTGAAGGATACGCCGATTACCGCTAAGTTTGGTGGCGCTACGGGTAACTATAATGCTCACCATGTGGCTTATCCCCAGTATGATTGGCGCGAGTTCGGCAATCAGTTTGTCAGCGAGAAGTTGGGATTGGAGCGTGAGCAGTGGACTACCCAGATTTCGAACTACGACTGGCTGGGTGCCATCTTTGATGCTATGCGTCGTATCAATACCATTATCATTGACTTGGATCGTGACTTCTGGATGTATATCTCTATGGAATACTTCAAGCAGAAGATTAAGGCTGGCGAGGTAGGCTCGAGTGCAATGCCCCATAAGGTGAACCCCATCGACTTTGAGAATTCTGAGGGTAACATGGGTATGGCGAATGCTGTGCTGGGATTCTTGGCACAGAAATTGCCAGTAAGCCGTTTGCAGCGTGACTTGACAGACTCAACGGTATTGCGCAATGTCGGTGTGCCTATGGGTCACGCCATGATTGCCATCCAGAGCACACTGAAAGGACTGCGCAAGCTGATTCTCAACGAGACGAAGTTGCAGGAAGACCTGGATAACACATGGGCTGTTGTGGCTGAGGCCATCCAGACCATTCTGCGCCGTGAGGCCTATCCGCATCCTTATGAGGCACTGAAGGCTTTGACGCGTACCAACCAGAAAATGACGGAGCAGACCATCCATGAGTTTATTCAGGGCTTGGAGGTCAGCGACGAAGTGAAGGAAGAATTGATGGCTATTACGCCAATGAATTATACAGGAATTTAATTAAGAGACTTTTAATATATTATCAACAACACAAACAGAGAGCCGTGAGGCGCTCCTTAAAAACAAAAAAGAAAAATTATGGAATTCGAAAACGAAAAGAAAAACGAAGAGCTCTCTAACGAGCAGCAAAACACAGCAGGTCACGAGGGTGGCTATCAGGGTTATCGTCCAGGACGCTCACCACGTCCACGTATTCATCAACCACGTCCCTACAACGCACAGGGAGGATTCAATCGTAATCAGAATCAAGACGAGGGTGGATTCCGCCCTGAGGGCTTTGGCGCAGGTTTACAGAGTGCGGCTCCTCAGCGTGGAGGTTATCGTCCTCGTAACAACTATAACAGCGAGGGTGGCTATCAGCCTCGTCCTCGTCAGCAGTATGGACAGCAGGGTGGTTATCAGCCCCGTCCCCGTTACAATCAGCCTCAGGAGGGTGAGGGAGGTTATGCTCCACAGCGTGGTGGCTACGGTCGTCCCCAGCAGGGTGGCTATGGTCGTCCTCAGCAGGGTGGTTACGGTCGTCCTCAGCAGGGAGGTTATGGTCGTCCTCAGCAGGGTGGCTACGGTCGTCCCCAGCAGGGTGGTTATGGTCGTCCACAACAGGGTGGCTATGGTCGTCCCCAGCAGGGTGGTTATGGCAAGCCTTACGGAGCAGCTCCTTATAAGAAGGGTCCACGTCAGCATACCCCAGGCTACGATCCCAATGCTAAGTATAGCATGAAGAAGCGCATTGAGTATAAGGAGGAGAACTTCGATCCCAATGAGCCAATTCGTCTGAACAAGTTCCTGGCTAACGCTGGTGTTTGCAGTCGTCGTGAGGCTGATGAGTTCATCCAGGCAGGTGTTGTCACCGTTAATGGTGAGATTGTTACCGAGTTGGGTACAAAGGTACTGCGCACTGATGAGGTGAAGTTCCACGATCAGCCTGTAACCATGGAGAAGAAGGTATATGTATTGCTGAACAAGCCCAAGGACTACGTAACAACTAGCGACGATCCTCAGCAGCGTAAGACCGTGATGGACCTCGTGAAGAACGCTTGTTCTGAGCGCATCTATCCTGTTGGTCGTCTGGACCGTAACACTACGGGTGTGCTGCTGTTGACCAACGATGGTGACTTGGCTTCGAAGCTGACACATCCTAAGTTCCTGAAGAAGAAGATTTATCACGTACATCTTGATAAGGCTGTTACTGCTCATGATATGCAGCAGATTGCCGAGGGTATCACCCTTGACGATGGTGAGATTAAGGCTGACGCTATTGAATACGCTAGCGACACCGACAAGAAGCAGGTTGGTATCGAGATTCACTCTGGTAAGAACCGTATCGTACGTCGTATCTTCGAGAGCCTGGGTTACAAGGTTACCAAGCTCGACCGCGTACAGTTTGCCGGACTGACTAAGAAGAATGTTCGTCGTGGCGACTGGCGTTACCTCACCGAGGAGGAAGTTGACCGTCTGCGCATGGGTGCTTATGAGTAAGTGAATAGTGAACAGAGAATAGTGAATAGTATAAAAATGAAACGTACTAAGATAATTGATGTGCTGAAAAGCACAGAATATGGTAAGGAGGTTTGTGTAAAAGGCTGGGTGCGTACCCACCGTTCGTCGAAGGCCGTTGACTTCATTGCGCTGAACGATGGTTCTACCATCAAGAACGTGCAGGTGGTTGTTGACCCCACGAAGTTTGACGAGCAATTGCTGAAGGACATCACCACGGGTGCCTGCATCTGTGCTGAGGGTACGCTCGTGGAGAGCCAGGGTGCTGGTCAGTCTTCAGAGATTCAGGCCACCAAGTTGGAGGTCTATGGACTCTGTGGCAACGACTATCCCATGCAGAAGAAGGGTCAGAGCTTCGAGGTGATGCGCAAGAACGCCCACATGCGTCTGCGTACCAATACCTTTGGTGCCGTGATGCGCATTCGCCACAATATGGCAATGGCCATCCACACCTATTTCCACGAGCACGGCTTCTTCTACTTCCACACCCCGCTGATTACTGCCAGCGACTGTGAGGGAGCAGGAAACATGTTCCAGGTAACCACCAAGAACCTCTACGACCTGAAGAAGGACGAAAACGGAAAGATTATCTACGACGACGACTTCTTTGGCGAGCAGACCTCGCTGACCGTTTCTGGTCAGTTGGAGGGCGAGCTGGGTGCTACGGCCCTGGGTGCTATCTACACCTTCGGTCCTACGTTCCGCGCTGAGAATTCGAATACCCCTCGCCACTTGGCTGAGTTCTGGATGGTAGAGCCTGAGGTTGCTTTCCTGGATCAGGAAGAACTGATGGACCTTGAAGAGGACTTTATCAAGTACTGTGTACGCTGGGCATTGGATAACTGCAAAGACGACCTGCAGTTCCTGAACCAGATGATTGACAAGACCTTGATTGAGCGTCTGGAGGGTGTTCTCAAGGAGACCTTCGTGCGCCTGCCTTATACAGAGGGTATCAACATCCTGCAGGAGGCTATCAAGAACGGTAAGAAGTTCGAGTTCCCCTGCAACTGGGGCGACGACCTGGCTTCAGAACACGAGCGCTACTTGGTGGAGGAACACTTCAAGAAGCCCGTTATCATGACCGACTATCCCCGTGCCTTCAAGTCGTTCTACATGAAGCAGAACGAAGAGCAGGGTGAGGGTAGTGTAGGCTACAAGGGTGCTATTGCTCCAGGTCCTACCATGCAGGGTACCGACGTGCTGTTCCCACAGATTGGTGAGATTATCGGTGGTTCCGTCCGTGAGGAAAGTTATGATAAGCTGATGGGTGAGATTAAGCGCCGCGATATGGATATGACCCACCTCTGGTGGTATATCGACACCCGCAAGTGGGGCTCATGTCCTCATGCAGGTTTCGGTCTCGGTTTCGAGCGTCTTATCCTGTTCGTTACAGGTATGCAGAACATTCGTGACGTGATACCTTTCCCACGTACTCCAAAGTCTGCAGAGTTCTAAACCAAGTCTATTCCATTATCTGAAATAGTGATCAGTCGGCGACGGTATAAGTCGCCGACTGCTTTTTTATATACCTTCTTTGATACTTTAAAGCGTTCGGCAATTTCCTCGGCATCACTCTTGTCGCCCAAATCGCAATGCCCACCGTTTTCTTGCAGATAACGCAGCAATTCCTCTGAGAAATCCAGTGCCCGTTCGTAGCCACTATGCTTCTGATAGCGCTCCACCTTTGCAGTTGCCATCAGACGATGTGTCTTCTCATCCTCCATGATATAGACATAGTAGCGCTGTCCTTTCACCATGCGCTGTTTCTGTTCGCGGAACGGACAAAACAGGTCCTTCATCAGCCCCCAATTCAAGAATGCTCCGTATTCATTCGTCCAGGCACACTCCAACCATGCAAACTCGCCCACTTTGGCCAATGGATGCAAGGTGGTAGCAATCAGTTTCTCATCTTGGTCGAGATAAAGGAACACCTCAATTTTCTGTCCCACCTTCGCTCCTTCGGGCACGTAACGGGTAGGGAGCAGTATCTCGCCATCGTCGCCTCCGTCAAGATACATGCCGAAGTCCACGCGCTTTACTATCTTCAGGGTATTGTAATCGCCAAGCTTAATCATTGTCTTCTTCTGTTTTTTCTGGGTTTTCTAGATTCTCAAGACCATCTTGATTATCTAGAGGTTCTAGATTTTCAAGGATACCATCTCGCATATGAATGGTGCGGTCGGTAATAGATGCCAACTGCTCATCGTGGGTAACAATGACGAAGGTCTGTCCGAACTTATCGCGCAAATCGAAGAATAATTGGTGCAGTTCCTCCTTGTTCTTTGAATCCAGCGAGCCACTGGGCTCATCAGCCAGAATCACGGCAGGGTTGTTTACCAAAGCACGGGCCACGGCTACGCGCTGTTTCTCACCACCACTCAGTTCGTTGGGCTTATGGTGGGCACGGTCACTCAACCCCATAAATTGCAACAACTCCTCCGCACGCTGCTTAGCAGCCTTATGACTTGTTCCTGCAATGTAGGCTGGTATCATGATGTTTTCTAATGCCGTAAACTCAGGCAACAGCTGGTGAAACTGGAAAACAAAACCAATGTGGCGATTACGGAAATCAGCCAGCTTCTTTTGTGACAGCTTGGTTACGTCGACGGAATCGACGAACACAGTGCCAGCATCGGGACGGTCCAATGTACCGATAATTTGCAGTAGGGTAGTCTTTCCTGCACCACTGGGACCTACAATACTCACCACCTCGCCTTTCTCAATGTTGAGGTCAATGCCTTTCAGCACTTCCAGTGAGCCGAAACTTTTCTTTATGCCTTTTATCTCTATCATTTCCTGTGCTTATTAATCCATTGTAGAATAGCATCGTAGATACTGCTCTCCTCCTGGTGCTGTGCAGCCGTGAAGGTCATGCTCTCCTCCTTCTGTATACCATATTGGTCAGGGAAGATAATCATGATATTCTTACCAGAGAAGTGTTTCATCAACTCGTTAGGCAACCTATCCAGTGCGTTTTTATAGGAGATAGTACCCTTACGAGCAGTAATCACTACGAACATATGATCCTCGCTCACCTGCTCAGCCAGCTTCGGCAACTCGTTCCAGTGAGCCATAAATGTGTATTCCGCTCTGACGTTGGTATGGTGATTGTTGATATATTCCCTGATAAGTTCCAACGATTCCTCTCGCCCATGGAATTGTATCCTGCAATCCAGATTGCTGGCCATTCTCGCCAATCGCTCCAGCCAACGGTGGAAGCCCGGTTCGAACTCTGCCCTGCTCGGAACCACTACTTGTATGCGACGGAGCGTATTCAGAGGTTGTACGAAGCGCGTCAGCACAATCTGCCTATTCAGTCCGTTATACAGACTTTGTATGAAGTCACCCCAGAACTTCGGGTTTATCTCGGTATGAACGTGCATACCCATAATGATTTCCGAGGCGGCAAACTCGCGGAAGGCATGTTTGATGCCATTGGCTATGTTCGTAGCCAGTCTAACCTGCGTCTGCATCCTGACATCTATCGAACTGGCTCGCTGCTGCAACATCTCCAGCAGTCTGATTCCCTGTTCACGGTGTTGGTTGGCCGCTTTGTCGTCATAGACCACATTCAGCGCCACCATCTCTCTCTTCAGTTTTGGGTTGCGCATCATGATGGCTAGTTCCAGCAATTGAGGTGCAATATCAGGGTACTTTACACAAAGCAGAATCTTCTCATCGTCAGCCTCTTTCTTATTCGGATTCCATTGCGCTTTCTCGCGCAGAATGATTTGCTTGGCTGCATGCTCTGTCATCATGGTGCTGACGATGCAGGTAATCAGAATCATGATAACCACACCGTTCAGCATCTCGTTGTTCACAAGATACACCCCAGGACTAATTTCCAGTCGCATACCCACCATTACCATGGCAATGGCACCGGCAGCGTGTGCACAGGTCAGACCGAACATCATGTGGCCCGACGATTTAGGCAATCGGAACAACAGACTGGAGAAATAAGCAGCTACCGCCTTTCCGAATGTTCCGAAGAAAGCTATCAGGGCTACCACCCACAACATGTGAGTACCCTCAAACAGGGTTCTTACATTGATGAGCATTCCCACACCTATCAGGAAGTAGGGGATGAAAATGGCATTACCCGTAAACTCAATGCGATTCATCAGCGGCGATACGTGCGGTATATACCTATTTAATATAAGACCCGCAATAAAGGCGCCCACGATACCCTCTACACCTATGGCTTCCGAACAAGCTGCCGATAGGAACATCACGGAGAGCACATAGATAAACTGCATTACCGCATCACTATAGCGACGCAGGAAATAGCGTGTGGCCTTCGGAATCAGCCAGATACAACCTGCATAGAACAAGAAGAACTTCAGCAGGAATCCTATCCAGAAGCCAAAGCCTACATCTTCGCCATACGATGCGGCCAATGCTGCCAACATCAATAGTGCCATGAACAGCGAAAGCATGGACGACCCTACACTGAGCATCACGCTGGAGTCACGTTGCAGTCCGTAACGCGAGATGATAGGGTAGGCTATCAGCGTGTTTGATGCCATGATGCATCCCAGTAGGAACGACGCTGTTGACGAATAGTGCAACCACCACATGGCCATTACGTAGGTCAGTATCAATGGAATAAAACACGTCAGCAGTCCGAAATAAAGGAATCGCCGCGTGTTCTTCTTCACACTCTCCAAGTCCATCTCCAGTCCCGCCAGGAACATGATGTAGAGCAATCCCACCTTGCCAAACAACTCGAACGACGAGTCGCGCGACAGAATGTTCAGTCCGTGTTCGCCTATCAACATGCCCGCCAGTACCATTCCGATGATATGCGGAATACGCAACTTACCCATGATAATGGGGGCAAGCAAGATGATAAGCAGCACCACGAAGAAAATCAGTGTGGGACTCTCTATGGGGAAATATGAACTTAAAATCAGCATTTCTGGTGCAAAGGTACGAAAATAATTATGAATTATGAATTATTAATTATGAATTATTTAGTATCTTTGCAGCCGGAAATTGAATTAACAAGAAAATTAGACTTATGAAAGTAGCAATTGTGGGCGCCTCAGGTGCCGTAGGTCAGGAGTTTTTGAGACTCCTCGACGAGAGAAATTTCCCCATGGACGAATTGGTGTTGTTTGGCTCAGAGCGTAGTGCTGGTACCAAATATACCTTCCGTGGTAAGGAGCTGACGGTAAAACTGCTCCAGCACAACGACGACTTCAAGGACGTTGACATTGCCTTCACCTCTGCAGGTGCCGGTACCTCGAAGGAGTTTGCTGAGACCATCACCAAGTATGGTGCTGTGATGATTGACAACTCCAGCGCTTTCCGTATGGACGACGATGTACCCTTGGTTGTTCCCGAGTGTAATGCCGAAGATGCTTTGAAGCGTCCTCGTGGCATCATTGCCAATCCTAACTGTACCACCATTATGATGGTTGTAGTGCTCCAGCCTCTGGAGAATATCTCACACATCAAGCGCATCCACGTTTCTTCTTATCAGAGTGCTTCTGGTGCTGGTGCCGCTGCAATGGCCGAATTGCAACAGCAGTATAAGGAGATGGTTGAGACGGGCGAGGTGAAGACCATCAAGAAGTTCCCACATCAGTTGGCTTACAATGTCATTCCTCAGATTGACGTCTTTCAGCCCAATGGCTATACCAAGGAGGAGATGAAGATGTATAACGAGACACAGAAGATTATGCATACCGACGCCAAGTGCTCGGCTATGTGTGTTCGTGTTTCTTCTCTGCGCTCTCACTCAGAGTCTGTATGGATTGAGACCGAGCGCCCCATCAGCGTTGAGGAGGCTCAGAAGGCTATCGCTGCAGCTCCAGGCTGTACGTTGGTCGACGACCCCAGCACTTTGACTTATCCTATGCCTCTCGAGACTGCTGGTAAGGACGATGTGTTCGTAGGTCGTGTGCGTAAGGACCTCTCTGACGAGAATGGTCTTACTTTCTGGCTCTCTGGCGACCAGATTCGCAAGGGTGCTGCTCTGAATGCCGTTCAGATTGGCGAATACCTCATTAAAGTTGGTAATGTTAAATAAATGCTTATGAAGAAGTTTGCATTTTTCCTGTTGGGCCTTGTTGCTTTCGTAGCTTGTTCTGAGCAGAAAGCACCTTTTAACTATCGTGGACTGGCTTTTACCACGCCCGTCGATCAGTTTGTCGACTCTATGCTTGCCCGTGGCTTTGCCATTGACAGCGCAGCTTCTGATAGCGGTCGCACCGTTGTTTTTGCTGGCGAGAACAAGCCCTACCGCGTGCTGGCAGCTTTCTCGGGCAATCAGTTGCAGGTTATCCAGGAGAGTTATATTGCCGACAACAACGACAGCACGCGTGTCATGTGGCAGCGTTTGCGCGACGGATTGGAGAAAGAGCTCAATGCTTGGCCTAATTGTCCTATTCTGAAGGACGACCACAAGGTTGCCAACTTTGATACCTCTGATGGTTTCATTGCCATCATTCTCGAGAACACCTATACGCCCACACTGACGGTGCGTTATACCCCCAAGAAAGAAGAGAAATAAGAATTTTTGTACATGATAAAGGAAGAAGGCCGACGTCCGTGAGGATATCGACCTTCATTTTTTTTCTGTGTGCGCCTGACAGGACTCGAACCTGCACGTCGCGAGACACTAGATCCTAAGTCTAGCGCGTCTACCAATTCCGCCACAGGCGCATTGTAATTGACAATTTGACAATTTACAATTTACAATTTTGTCAACGCGGCTGCAAAGGTACTAAAAAAAGTGTAAAGTGAAGAGTGAAAAGTGAAAAATTTTATTGAACCAGCCATTTTCTTGCCGTTTCAATGATTTCATCCTCCGTCGTTGAGCTACCTATACCCACCTGAATATCGGGGTCTATGCCGAATTCCGTCTGCTGACGGTTCTGGTCGTACATCGGGCAAGCTGAGTAGCGGACGCTCCATCCGTTCGGCAGACTATTGCTCATGGGCATACCACTTCCTCCACCCGTATGGTCGCCTATCAGCGTGACGTTAGGCAGGGTGCGCATCATCACGGCAAATGTGTTGGCTGCACTATACACACTACGGTTGGTCAGCACGCACACGGGCTTGTGCCAGCGCAGATTCCTCGAAGGCTCCAGATATTGAGGTTCCATGTCAGAGAAGTCGTTGTGCCCTGTTCCCGTTTTATGCTGCATATATCCCACCAGCGTCTTCTCGTGCACAAAGCGCGCTGCTAATAGTTCCGCATTGGTCAGTTCGCCTCCGCCATTGTTGCGAATGTCGATAATCAGTCCGCGACAGAGTGCCAAGTATGACAGCACGTCGTCCAGATTACCCTCGCCAATAGGATTTTGGAACGATTCGTAGCGAATATATCCAATGTTGTCGTCCAGCACCCGATAGCGCAGTCCACTGGCTATCTTATAGTCGGTACCCAGATACCTACGCTCCAGCGAGTCGCTGAAGTTCTTGGGATAATCCTCTTGCCAAGCCCAATAGCGTCCGTAGTCTGAAGAATACACCAGGTTCACGTGTCCGTCACGCAGTTCGCTCAGCATGTCGCACAACACTTCGAACAGCTGGTCTTCCTTCATCTTATCGCTCACGCGTACCTTATATTTATTATATACCTCATTCCAGTCCAACCCATACGCATGCTGCTTATAGTCGAAGAAGCAGTAGTGCTCGTCCATAATCTGCCAAAGCGCCTCGAAATTACCCGAAGGGGTATTGTCTTGCTCGGCTTGGTCGACACACGATACTAGAGTGATTAGTGCGACTAGATATACTGGAAATTTCTTCATAGGGCGTGAGAGATGATTGAGAAACGGCGGGTAAACCCGATGAGTACCCGATGTGTATAGATATGCTGGCGCAGTCCGTTCACTTTCGATTGCTGCATATTGCCCAGATAGCCTATGCGCAGCGTCATCTTTTTGCTGACGGCCGCATCAAAGGTTATCATGTGGCGCCACTCAGGGGCACTGACTATGGTGGTGGGCACTATGTTATGGTCGTAGTTGCCACGCGAGAAAATCTCGTAATACGATTGTCCGTAGTTGGGCGAGAACTGCACACCCACCAGATTCATGCCCACCTCATAGCGAGCCAGGATGGGCTTGTTAAACAACTGAAACCGATAGGTAGCCACTGCGGTAGGCATCACGTTCACATGCGCACGTGCCTGAGCCGGATTGTTGCTGTTCGATGTGTTATAGATAAATCCCAGCGAGGCATTCACCATTCCACCCACCTGCACGCCCAACCGTTCGTTGATCTGTAGCAGTTTGTACAGCTTTCCCCAATACAGGTTGTACGCACCCTCCAACTCATGCTTCTTGTTCGCACGGTCTTTCACGCTCGACAGGTTCGCCTCATGCTCCAGAATGGTGCTCCATAGCTTGCCCGTCTTCTGTCGCTCCGTATGCGACAGATAGCTGATGCCAATACCTGTAAAGTGCTCTGCCGATAGATACGTGTCCAGCACATTCGTGCCTCCGATACCTATCATCTGGCTATTCGTAATCACCTTCGTGCTGTCGCTCGTCTGCGCCTGCAATGCCACAAACGGCATGAGGAGGGCTATCAGGAGAAACTTACTCTTCATCGGGGAAAAAATTGATGGTCAGCTGACCGGTAAGTTCGTCCAATACGTCCTGCTGGCTCTTGCCGGCATCAGGGTCCAGATTCTCTTCCTCGTCAGAAGAGTCGGGTTCTTCGGCACTTGGGGGCTCTGGGAATCGTGTGGGCTCCAGCTCCTCCACCTTGCCCAATTGGAAGGTAGTCAGTCGCTTACCCTTGGCCTTGAATCCCTTCACCGAAATAAACTGCTCAGCGTCTATCTCCTCCGAACCACGGAACTCATCGTTGCCACCATAGGTCACCAGCAAGCGTGGATAGCAGGTGTCCGTCAGCAACAGCTGTTGCGAGTTCGAGTTCTCGCCAATGAAGTTCTGCTTGCGCTTCGAAGCCTCCATCTGGAATCGCTTGATGTACGGATATCCTTGGTTGTCCGCATCAAACAGCACACACGTCCACACCTTGTCCACCTCATATTTCTCTATACGCTGTATGTTGTCCTCGAAGTGGTTGTTCGGGTCGAAGTTGGTCAGGTAGTAGTCGCCGTTCTTCAGGATGACCAGTATCTGGTCGCCGTCAAAGAATTCGCCCAGCAGTCGTCCGTGCTCGTCGTAGTTCAGTCGGTTCACGTCGGGGTCGTACCACACCTTTCGTCCACCCAGCGTCGAGTGTCCTTTGCTCTTCATGCCAATGCGGTGTATCTGGTATTTCGTCAGCAGGTTACCCTTCGCACTGCGTCCCTTGATCATCACCTCCGAGAAGTCCTTGTCGAAGAACACCTTCTTCAGCTTGGGTGCGGGGTCCAGTGTCACCTTGATCACCTCTGCCTCGCCATTCGGGTTCGATGTGAAGTACACCACGCGCGAACCCTTCGTGCCGTTGGTGATGTCGTATTCACGGTCGCGCGTCACTGACGATACGTTGAAGCGCTTGATGTAGTAGTAGCCCTTCGAACCGTCACGATATACGGCATTGTATATGGTGCGCTGGTCGTTCTTCTTGAACACATCCAGCCACATCACGTTCTTGCCCACAAACAATTTGTCGGCCACTTTCACTACCTTGAACTTACCATCCTTGTAGAAGATGATAATGTCGTCGATATCCGAGCAGTTGCATACGAATTCGTCCTTCTTCAGTCCTGTACCTATAAATCCGTCCTGACGGTTAATATACAACTTCTGGTTGGCCTCCACCACCTTCGTTGCCTCAATGGTGTCAAAGTTGCGAATCTCCGTCAGTCGTGGGTGGTCTTTGCCATACTTGTCCTTCAGGAACTGGAACCACTGTGCCGTCACCTCTACCAGGTTAGCCAGGTCGCGGTCTATTTCCTCTATCTCCGCCTTGATGCGCGCCATCAGCTCGTCGGCCTTCTCCTTGTTGAATTTCAGGATGCGCTGCATCTTTATTTCCAGCAGTTTCAGTATGTCGTCCTTCGTCACCTCACGCACCAGGGTGGGGTAGTAGGGCGTCAGTCTTTCGTCAATATGCTCGCAAACGGCGTCAATGTTGGGCGCCTGCTCAAATTTCTTGTCCTTATAGATGCGCTCCTCGATGAATATCTTCTCCAGCGACTGGAAGTGCAGTTGCTCCAACAGCTCGCCCTTTCTGATTTCCAGCTCTTGGCGGATCAGGTCTTTCGTGCGTTCCGTCGAGTGTTTCAGCACATCGCTCACCGTCAGGAATTGCGGCTTGTTGTCCTCAATCACACAGCAGTTGGGCGATATGTTGATTTCGCAGTCTGAGAAGGCATACAGCGCATCCAGTGTCTTGTCGCTCGACACTCCGGGAGCCAGTTGCACCTGTATCTCCACCTTCGACGCCGTCAGGTCTTCCACGTGGCGCGCCTTGATTTTTCCCTTGTCAATGGCTTTCAGTATCGAGTCGATAATGGTCTCCGTCGTCTTCGAGAACGGAATCTCGCGAATCACCAGCGTCTTGTTGTCCAGCTTCTCTATCTTCGCACGTATTTTCAGCGTACCCCCACGCTGTCCGTCGTTATATTTCGACACATCTATGCTGCCACCCGTGGGAAAGTCGGGGTACAGGTGGAACTCTTCGCCGTGCAGATAGCTGATGGCAGCATCGCACAGCTCCACGAAGTTATGAGGCAGAATCTTCGACGACAAGCCTACGGCAATACCCTCGGCACCCTGTGCCAACAGCAACGGGAACTTTACGGGCAGTGTGATGGGCTCCTTGTTTCTGCCGTCATACGACATCTGCCATTCCGTCGTCTTTGCGTTGAACACCGTGTCCAGTGCAAATTTCGACAGCCTAGCCTCGATATATCGTGGTGCAGCAGCCCTGTTTCCTGTCAGTATGTTACCCCAGTTTCCCTGCGTGTCTATCAGCAGGTCCTTCTGTCCCATCTGCACCAGCGCGTCGCCTATGGAAGCATCGCCGTGCGGGTGAAATTGCATGGTGTGTCCCACAATGTTCGCCACCTTGTTATATCGCCCGTCGTCCATGCGCTTCATCGAGTGCAGTATGCGTCGCTGCACCGGTTTCAGTCCGTCCTCGATGTGGGGCACGGCGCGCTCCAGTATTACGTACGATGCATAGTCCAGAAACCAGTTCTGATACATGCCGCTCAGGTGATGCACTGCTGCTGCGTCAAATCGGTTCACAGGTTGATAGTCAGAGTGCGACTCTGAGGCATTTCCTTCCTCAGTGCTCTGCTCCACCATTTCGTCTTTTATTTCGTCGTCCATTATATATTATGGTTTTCAGTTTGTTTGCAAAGGTACAAAAAAAAAGTCGGGCCACCAAATGGCAGCCCGATTTTTTCATCTTTTAAAGTTCGTACGTCTGCGGTTACAACTCGGTTTCACGGCAAAGTGAATCCAGATGACATGAGATTTTTGCTCTATCAATAGCTCATCATAATCCTCGTGGTTCAAGTCTGAGATGTCTAACAGAATGGCTGCATACCTTAACGCTTGTTCAATGCCGATGCATCGGATATCCACTGCACACCCCGTAAGATGATTGCTCAGCGTGGCTCCGCCCACCGCTTTGTTCACTTCCGGCGAACGGAATCCTGAGTTGATGATGATGGGGTCATCCCCATCTCCATACAGGTCGTTCCATCGCTTGCGCAACTTTTCCAGCCAACCGCACACTCGCTTTAAATTATTCACTTGTTCCTCGTTCGGAACATTTTCAATTCCCGTTTTCGTTTTACAAAGCTCTCGGAGTAAAAAATGCTCCGAGAGTCTCATTTCTTCATTTCTCATTTAAATCATCAAATCTTTAATAATTTTCCTGTACTTCCCTTGTTTAATTCGCTCAATGAAGCCATGCGTCAGCCAACGTTGACATTGTTTTCTCGCAGGACTATCTTCGATATCCAGCATACTCATCACATCCTTCACCCCAAAAGTTTCAGGCAGACTCTTGTATGCCTCTGCATTCTTGGTATTCCTGCGTCGTGGCACATATTCGCGGGCTGCATTGTCCCAGGAGTCCTGCAACATCTGACCAAAGAAGTGGTCTTGGAAGTAGATCACTGCGTCGTAGATCAGCGTCGCAAACTTCAGGTCGTCATCCGTGATTTCCAGTTCCCCCGTTTTCCTAAACTCTTCGTACTGGCGAGCCAGGATGCGAGGGATGGTCAACCACGTGGCATAGAATACCGCACGCTTTCTGAGGTAGTCCAGCACATGGTCATCCGCAGCCTCCGCCTCTTGGGCACTGAGCTCGCAGAGGTCATACACATGGTCAGTCAGTCGCTGCAGAGGCAGTTCGCCATGCAACTTCTCGAACCTATAGCCCCACTGCTTCATGGCCTCGTTAGCCTCCCAGTCCACGTTCTTCTTCTTGATCATTAGGTATCGTGCCGTCTTCATCGGGAAGATGCAGACGCGACTGCACAAGCCATCATTGATATTCCTGAGTGTGAACTTCTTATAGAGGCTAATCTGCGTACCTGTCGTGACTGAGTTCCAGTAGATGGGCAGAATGTCGTTAATGCTGTCGTTGTTCGCATAGTCGACACCCGATAGCTCGTTGTGGAATGCTTTCAATTCCAGGTCGTGCTTACCTATCCATGAGCCACCGCTTTGTGCTGTGATGCTACTGTCCAGCTCTGAATCGAACATATACAGATGCAAGGGCATCTGTTCGCCATCTACCACCTCCTTGGCCCTCTTCAATCTTCGGAAGAAGATGTTGTTTGAGGTTTTGGTAGGCAGATAACGAATCATACCCTCAGGCTCCACCAGTGCTTCCTGCTTCTGCGCCTTTGATGACGTTCCACGCTTTTTCTGCTCTTGTTTGTAGCGCGTCTCTTGCGCACGAACCTCATTGTCCTGCTCGCGCATGACACACATAATCTGGTCGTCCAGGTCCTTGGCAAAGCTCTTACCCGTAGCAGGCTCACCGATGATGAGTACCTGCGGGTTCAGTCGCTGTTTGGCGCCATTGAAGTGCTCGTACCAGCATCGTGTCAGCAGCGTGCAATACATCGCTCCCGAGGCAAAGACAGCCCCCAGCCAGTTAGGCCTGTCTACTTGCTTACAGGCTTCGGCATAAGGAGCGCTAAGGAGAGGTTCCAGCCTTTGAGCGTACTGCTCGTAAGGGATGTCAGCGCTTGCCACAGGTCGCTCAGCTGTTGCTGACTGGCCGAGTTGTATACCTGCACGCGCAAGAACCCCTTGCATCCTTTTCGGGATGTCCTTATACATTCTTCGCTCACAAGCCGAATCAGCAACTCCTCTGACCTCTTCTTCTCCTCGCTCTCGGATGACGTCCTGCACAAATCCACACCGTTTAAGGGCCCTACACACCAGTTCCGGTTGGTTATCGCAGATATACCTAAGGTCGAGAGCCAGTTGCAGCATGGTTCGGTGGCGATCTCCCACGCCTGGCGCACCACCTTGCGCTTCCTGCCACACTTCGCAGATTTTGGCGTAGCTGACTCCGTGATAGTCGAATTCTCCATCATCGTCCTCTTCATTTCTCACTTCTCCTTTCTCATTTCTCATTTGCGCTTGCGCTTTCGTAGGTTCAGTACTACCCTTACGATAAGCCTCGCAATACATTTTGTCAAACTCCTCATTGTAATAGTTTAATAGTTCATCTTCGTTCAAAAAATACACATCCTCACGCATAGGTGCGTACGAGATTCTTGATGCGTCGATACAACTCAGGTCGGGCGTCACGCCCAGTTCCTTGGCCAGTGCTATCTGGTTATCAGCAATGTTGCCAATCTCCACACGGGCCTTGCACACCAGTCGCAGTCCCTGTCCCGACGATGTCAGGTGCGCAAACACCACCTCCCAAGGAAATCCCTCTTGCTGTGTCCGTTCGAATATCTCATGCGGGTTGTCCACATGGTCCACGTCGAACATAAACAGACCGCTGAGGTGGATGCCTGCCAGCACCCTGCGTTTCATCGTTCTGCTGGGGTCTTTCTTCAGGGGCGTCTCGTCAAAGTCCCTGGCTCCAAAGATAAGTGGTGGTAGCGACTCCTTCAAGGCTGTAGCCCATCTTACCAGTTTCTCTTCCTCTGTCAGTTGCTGAAAAGCTTCGCCCACCTTCTTCTTCGCTGCTTCCTTAAGGCAGAATTTTTGAAATTCGGTGTTGCTGGCCCACAGCTTGATGGCTTCTGGCTTTCTTACTGCCCTGATGGTCTCAATCTTCCACTTCACCCTTGGCGAATCCAGAATCTCGTTTAGTTTCTCCAGCGTACCGGGTACAGCTGGAGAAACAAATTGATTTTCTTGTGTACAAAACATACTATGCTTCGTCCATGATTTCCTCGATACCCTTCGTGTTCTTCAGCCAGTCAGTCAATTCCTTGGCTTGCATCATCAGTTCTGCACTGCTGCGTCCACGACCCATCGAGCGGTTCACGCTTACGAAGATCTTGAATTTCTTGATGCTCGCTTTCAACCATCCACTGCTGGTCTCATACAGCGATTCATCCTTTGGTCTTTCGTACCCTGGTTCTCTAGATTTTCTTTTAAACGCATTGAAGTCGTGTTCCTTGGTAAACTCGTTATATCCGATGGTACCTTCCACACGCTTGCCCTCTGTCATACGGGCATACGTCTTGTCGTCTACTTTAACTTTGATAATCATAGTCTTCTTGAGTTGATTTACATCGAATTTTTCTCGCCATGCCAAAGTTCAAACGAGTTTGACTTTGGTCATTTGGCTTATCGAAAAAATTGATTGCTGAGGTCCACTTTGAGATTAGGCCTTACACCGCACACCTGCGATGCTCAATTGATTCCCTCTGCTTCACTCAAGGTTCTTAAATTAATGTTTTTTTGTTTGGAATAAAATTTTGGGAAATTATGGGAAATTTATTTCCCCCGATATTCTTCACTGAACGCGCAGCTTAATTTTCCCCAATTTCCCCTAATTTCTTTCTTCATTGATCTTTAATTTCCCGTATGCCATCGCACGAAGCAGCATACGCATTTTCTTTTTCGACATGGGCTTCGTGCAACCCATTCCCACTCTGAAGGCTACTGCCTCCGCCAGTTCCAGCTCGTCTTCACACAACCAGCCCTTCTCTCCAATCTCCAGTGCAAAACCATGCTGCACTGTAGTCACCTTAATTTTCATGTTCATTTTAGTCATAGTTTTTTTTCCTTTCTGAAATTTAATTTTTAATGTTTTCTAAAATTTAATGTATCAGGAATCTCGATCCGTGTTCCGTCTCAAACTCCTGTTGAATATCCTCCAGCTTCTTCGGGGTTATTGTCAATCCCCTCTGCATCGCCAGACTTTCGGAGGCTCTTACCTCCATCAGAGTAAGTTGGTATTCCCTGCGCTGCACTCTTCCACGTTCGCAGCCCATCAATTCCAACTGTTCGCACATCTGCCAATCGTCGCATTTGTATTTGCTCCTGACCTTATGTCCTGTCAGCTCGCATTTGCGGTTGGCAAAATCATCCAGACACTTGTGCTGGCACGAAGCGCAGCACTTCTTCACCGTGATGCCATATCTGTTTACCAGCATCACATCTACGTTACTACTAATTTTCTTTTTCATCTTAATTTTTAATCTTTTCTGAAATTTAATGTTTAATGTCCTCCTCGGCCTTCCGAGTGTGTCCGTTGTTCCAATAAGTCAAAAATCTCTTGTCTAAACGTCGTTTCCTCTGTTTGACATTGCAAAAGTATGAACTTTCCCAGACCCCTCAAAGCCCGTTTCATCGCGTGTTGCAATGGCTGTTGCAATGGGAACGGTTTGTTGCATTAACTGTTGCATTTCGCCCTTTTTGCCCTATAATATGCACTCTTAAATCGCACTACAACATTCATTCGCCTCCTTGCTTCCTGCTCGTCAGGTTCATCGTCAAAGGTCCAGTTAGGATATTCGCCATCTATCAGGTTATAGGCCCTGAACAAGGTTGTCCTATCAGGCAGCATGGTCAGTCCTATCGTTGCCATATATTCTATGAAAGCCTGAGGCGACATGAAACCTTCGTAGTCAGCCATCATATCCTGGTCTAGTGCAGCCATGATCCAAGCGTAATCCCTTGGTCTTCGTATCACCTTGTCGTTTTTCAGTTCCATGATGGCCTGCTTGAACCATATATCACGGGGGTCGTCATCCGGACATTCACCAGTATCCATCACTTCCACATCAGGCATGTGCTCCACCAGCTGTTCTATAATCACAGCCATCTCGTCAGTTACTCTTAAAGTAATCTCTTTCATTGTTCCTAAGCTTTGCGAGAAGTGTTGAGGCAGTCGACTTTTCTCCATGGTAACTCTCACAACAACTCAGGGTTCAACAATTTTAATCTATTTCGTCAAATACAGTGGGACAATAGCGCTTGAACTGTTTTTTAAGATGTTCCTCCACATGCAATATCTTTCTTAGCGGGATGCACATCTGTTCCTCAATAAAGTAGAAGAATCCTCTCAAATTTCTGATAATATCATGAATATCATCATATTTCGTATTGTCAGTTAAGACACGACCATCCTCACCAACGAACATGTCAACACGATATCTCACATCCCCTGTACCATTGGTTTTTACTTCATGTATTACAATCTGCAGTTTTTGAAGTTCCCTATCATAACTGATGCCATTCTTTCGCATCTCTTCCATCCTTAAGGCCATTTTGTGGAAAGAATCAAAACCACGTATCAATATCTGCCCCATCATCTCAACCACCAACGTAGCATCAACTTGCTTGCCTTCCTCGCCAAGGAGATAATAGTCCTTATAATCTTCACCATAACAGTCCAGATGCGTCAAGAAGTTCTCTACTGGTCTTCCTGGCGTCATAATCGTCAGTCGAGGTCTGTTGTCAGAACCCATACCTTCAAATTCACAGATAAAGAATTCATAACCTGTTGAATCAACTAAATAAACTTTTTTAGCCATATAAATTTTGTTTTAATAATGTTCACGCGAGGACTATCCTTTGCGTGGCTTCGAGGCTTTGAAACCTTTTCACGCTGCAAAAGTACAATGATGCTATGGAAGCTAAAAAAAAAAGATTGCCAAGCATTTGGCAATCTTCTATCAGCAAATTATCAATTGGAAATCAGTTAGTTATCTTTCATTGATAGAACATATTTTTCTATCATTTTTTTTATTCTATCATGTTGTTCACTCGTGAACACCGTATTTGCACTACCAAAATCAACATGATTCGAAATATAGCTACGCATGTTTTGGGAACAAAGTAGGTCGTTTATTTTTTGTACAGATTCCGTTAGCTTTGCATAGCTTTTGAACATACCCACGACATTACACACCATCTTTTGATTAATATCCCAATCAGATGTACGTGGTTCCTTTTTCTTCATCATCAAAATCATCTCAGAATCCGAACATATATCATGCCATAATGGTTGCCACACTGTCCAATACTTACTGAATAGTGTTTTCAGTCCCTGAGTGCGAACGATAACGGTTTTTACCATCTGGTCTATTTCCCTTTTGGCCTCTTCGTCCATGTGTTCTAGAATGGTTCTTTCCTTCATCGGGTCACTTGGAGTAATAATTACCTTCTTACCATCATTGCCAGTTTTTCTGGCAAAGAAAGCGTGCATTAGCATAGTATAATAGCCATTCTCTTGCAATAATCGGGCAATAGCTACACACATAGCTTTATTGTCAAATTCTTCGTCTTCATGGCCTTTTTCAACTGCATTCATCAGCGATGTCAACATAACGCACATAACTGTTATAGCGGAGCGTTCTGCTTCATCCTGACTTCGTTCTATGCTCTCAGCACCTCTAACGAAAACACTACATTTATCTATTAACTCATTATAGATATACGGAATATCCTCGTCTCTGTATTGCTGCAGATTACGCAATCGCTGAAGGCAACTCTCTGCAAGAAACCACAACGATACAGCATCCATCTCGCCAGCTTCCCTTTCCAATTGACACAAGATACCAGACCACTGTCGGAACAAGTCGTTGTTACGATAGCGGTGATGAAACTGTTTCTGTTCTTTCTCTGAAAGGATTTTAAGCATACATCTATAGTTTAGGGATCAATGCCTGTCTTAGTCTTTATTTTGATTTCAGTTAGTGCTGCACTACCAAACAAATCACCCGTCATCACGTCTTCTATCAAGCGTTTGATGGTACTCTCGCTGATACCGATAGCAGCAAACGAATCTCTGCCCACGATAATAGCCTTACGCTTGTTTTGGTTCGGATATAGCTTAATATTATTACTGCCCACATCCTCCATCATATATTCGATAAGTGTCTTCTGTCGCTCGTCTTTCTTGTCGAAGTGAATCTGTCCTCCCTCGTTAGCCTTGAACGACCAATCCAAATCGCTGTTGAATGATTCGCGTGATTGGTTCAACACACTGTCATACACCTTTCTCAAACGCTCCAGATTCAGATGTGGCAGATGAAAGCTTACCCTATAGAAGCCTGTAGGATAAGAACGCCTATCCTCCACATATTGCCAGAACTTTTTTGACTCCTGTAAGTGCATCAACTCAATTTTCAAGCTAAATGGCTTTAGTAGTTGATCAAAGGTAAAGGCAAGGATATTAGCCACCTGCTTTACATCTTGAAATGCACGCTTTTTGTTCTCTATCAGAATTCGCTGAATTCCAGGGCGATTATCAATAATTACTATACAGTTCTGATAATCTTCAATATGGTCTTCGTTGAAGTTCTTGTTAACATAGGATGTTTTACGTACATTGGCCATTCTCATCACCACAATATCGTCTGTTGGTGGCATCAAGTGTCTGTGAATAAACTCCTTGTCGCTTCTCCCGTTGATAAACTTGATTTTGTTGATTTCCTGCTCTGCATTATAGTCATTTTCCAACAAAGCCCCAAAAATCTGTTGACGCTGAGGGAAAGCCTCCTCTGCATCCATTTCTACAGCGTCTTTGGGGAATAGACGCCCTTCTCTCGCACGCCGTATAATCTTGGCGAATTGATAATTATATATTGCGAATGTAGCCATATGATTTAATGTCTCATTGTATTTTTAAAAAACGTTTCATTGCTGGGGTTCAGCAGCCATTCCGACATTGTCTTCTTGAACAAACATTTTATTTATATTTACCATATCAGCAATGTCCGGATAGTGACCAGACATCTCAAGTTCAGTGATATTGGTTGCAGTCACAAAAAGATACATATCAATCACTACGTGGATAGCTGCATCAATTTCTTCCTCAGAGATACTAATCGAACCATGTGACTCCGTATTTCTCAAATCACGGAGTATGTTGAGTTTTTCATTGAAGACCTTATATGCAGGTGTTGTACTGTACATCAGATTTTTAAGCGAAGGTATCGCGAATATGGCGTTTGCCAGAGTTGCATTTTTACCCTCTTCCTTTGCTGGAACCTCTTTCCCCTTAATCAGATAATACAGCTTCTTAAGGTAGGTTTCGTACTTAATGAGCAAAGTGGTAAGCAACTGGCGCTTTTCTGACGGGCTCAGCTTTAGGGCTCTTAGTAGTGTATTAAGAGTGTCTTTTAGCATTTCGTTGATACCATCATAGTTATCAAGTGTCTTCTTGTTCAAAACCATCATCAGATTGTCGACAACCTCATCTAAGCTTCTGATATTATTTTTGAGATCATCAAAGTCGCTAGCATATTGCTCCACTAACGCCTCTTTGAGTAACGCCTCATTGTAATCTGGGCGTATCTTCTGCATAGCCTCTTTCAACAGTTCGTTCAGATTGAATGGTTTATCGCTATTTTCTGGCGTATTATGCTCTGTCGTATCGTAATTGAAATCAGAATTACCATTCTCAACATTCTTGAAGTCTCTCATGAAGATAGCAAACAGATGCTCAGTATTGTCATTCAGCATTTGCTTAAACAACTCTACTTGGGCAAAATCTGGTCTGTTTCGTAATCCCCTACGATACTTGTCCTGCCTCTTCTTATACTCTTGCTGTTTGTCTTCATCAGAGTAATTAGAGTCTTTGATGTATGCAATAAATGCCTCATCAGACTTAATATAATCGAACATGATGCCAATCTCCTTAAGCCATATCCTTGCCAGATATGCCTTAATCTCTTCCTTCTCGTTTAATTGGCGAAGAATTCTCAGTACTTCCTCTATTGATTTGGCTTTGGGTGATGTAGGAACAACGATACCACCTCTTCCACCTCCACCATGACCAGTATCATCGTCATCATCGTCTTCTGTCATGGTGATACCTGGTAGCTCATCGCTATCCACTACATCGTACTCATAAATCTTTTCATCGTTCTTGGTAACCTGACGATATATGTGGCAATAGATAGCCCAGAATGACAGGAATACTTCATCGTAATACTTATCATCTATCTCAAATACGTCCTGCAAATCCCTGATGGCAGAGCCATAACTACCAATAATACCTCTAAGCACACTGGCTGCATTTGTCTCGTCCTGATAGTCATCGTCACCAGGATTAAGTTCGTTTTCCTTATTGTATTTACGAGCATTCTCTGCCTCTTCAAAACACTTCTTTATCCATCTTCTGAAACCATCTTCCATGTCAAGCACAAATGAAGGCTCCTCACGTTTTAGGAGATAGCGAGAATACCATCCTCTATATGGCTCACTCTCGCACATCAGGCGATAGAAAGCAACAACTCTTCTGGCTTCTTCCTCAGGATTAAAATCTGAGACAGCCATATCGCAGAATTTCTTAAACGCTGCTTTGATATTCTTCCTGTTCACGCCTTCCCAAGAGAAGTCAATCACATGGCACTCTTCTTTATACTTACAGGTGCGATTAACACGGCTGATGGTCTGTATCGCATTGATATCTGTAATTTCCTTGTCGAGGAAAAGAGTGTGGAGTCTAGGCTCATCGAAACCTGTCTGTAGCTTGTCAACCACGATGATTAATCCATTGTCATCGACATTCTTAAAGTTCGATACTACAGTTTCTTCATTCAGACCACTGTTTAACGTACTACAGTTTTCGTGCTCCTGACTGTCGCTATAGACAATATAAATAGGTGCATCTTTATACTTCTCATATTTCTTCTCCTTGCACTTTTCTGCATAGAGTTTACGTAGTATGTAGAAATACTTGATGGCTATGGGTATGCTCGATACTGCCAACATGGCCTTACCCTTACCCCTAATCTTACCATATACAAGACTAACCAAGCGTTCTACTATGAATTCAGAAACCTTCCTCATACGAGGTTCGAATGCATAGATTTTCTGCTTATTCTGTCTGATATAGATGTCATCCCTTCCTTCCAATTCTGCTGGCAAGCAGAATTTCACTGGCACTGTATAAGTGACGATATGTTTTGTTGGGTCAAGGATGTAGCCATCAGCTATGGCCTCCTTCATGCTGTAGCAATCAAAAGGTGTCCACATGGGGATGGTTGTTGCACTACGGAACTCACCAAATCGGGTTAAAGTGTCATCACTTGGTGTAGCTGTGAAACCTACCAACAGATTCTTCTTGGCAATAGTCTGTCCATCAGCTTCGAAAGTCTGTTGCAGTCTGGTAAAGAGGTCTATCATCTCCTGATTCTCATCACCTGTCTGGCTACGGTGTATCTCGTCTATCAAGAAGGCCACACGCATCTTTGCCAATTTGCGTTTTGACTCATTGATGGCTTTCTGCATCTCCAGAAACTTCTGTATATTCACCACTATGATGCGTTCTTGTTCATCGAGAGCCCTTACAAACGTATCGTTATCAGTAGCCTCTACAAACATCGATTTGTCGATGTTCATATTCATCATCATGGTATCAAGCTGGTCTCTCAATTGCAAGCGATCTACTACCAGCAGAATCTTATTATAGGCATAATCGCCATTATAGCGATAGTCCTTTAGCTGAAGGGCTAGCCAGCCAATAATGTTACTCTTGCCGAATCCAGCAGCATACTGCATCAATAGCGAGTAGACATACTTGTTGTTGTTATAACGATCGCGCAGATGGATAATCTCCTCTATCTTTGCCTCAGGTGTACCAATTGCTATCAGCTCATTGCGCAGTTTATTGGTATAGTAATTAGGATCTTTTTCATGGTCTAACATCTCCTGAATCCTAACCATAATCTTGTCACAACCAAACTTCTGCTTTGGGCGTGGAGATATCAAGTGTCCGGTATTCGACGTGCGTACACGCTTCCCGTTCTTCTTGACATACTTATACTCTATGAAGTTAAAGTAAAGTATCTCTTTCTCTATCATCTTTTTGCTATAGAGTGCTTTCATCACCTCCTCAAAACGCTCTTGTTCCTTCAATAGTGGCGATGTTATGGGATAAATCTTAAACACTTTAAAGATATCATCCCACATCTCATCGATGGTGTGAGGAGTCTCCTGCATGAAATCCTGCATGGCATTATCAAAGAAATTGCTAATGCCACGAATGACATAAGTCTCGTTGATATCTGAAGTCGTCAGGTGGATGGCCTTCTCATAGATAGCCATCAATTCTGAGCGAACCTTTTCATTGTAAACCACTGGTCCAGATTTTCTGCGCTCAGCAATTCCTTTGATGGTCGAGAGATAATCTTTGGCTATTTTACGTCTTCCATGCTCTTTGGCTGTTTGACCCTTTAAAACCGTTTTCAGTTCAAGATAGCCTATAAAGATGCCATTCAGGAAGAAAGAGATATCAGGCCTGATGCTGTTTATTCTGCCACTCTCGTAGTAGAACACATGGGTACACTCTTGAACAGCTGAGAATATATTCTTATTAAATTCCTCATCTCCTACCAGTACTGAGCCAGAGGGATAGAACAAGGGCACTGACTCACCAGCGAAGCCAATGGTCTTATTACCATTAAGAAAAGTAGCCACATTCTTTGATGCCAGCAATTTTGCCTTAATCACTTTGCGCAAATCTGCCAACATGGCCTCTTTGTTACCTTTGTAATGAGAAACCATACGGTTCCACATATCCTCGTCGCTATTGCGTAAGAAGGCTTCCATGTCCGATGGAATAAAGAGGTCAGGGTTAACCTGGCTTGAAGGTACATTCTGATACCCCAAGCCTCCTTCTTCTTCCTTTCTACAGAAGAATTCCATCACGTATTTTCTCTGTAACTGGCCCTCGTCCATATTTCTTAGATTTTTAGTTAATTCGTATATACTTATCCAGATATAGCCTCGTTGATAATGGCTTTTCTCAACCGTTTCGAAGCATCTATCTGTTTGGTGATATTTTCTATAGCAGCGTCAATCTTCGCGCATTTCTCATCGAGATAGTTGGCGATTTCTTGTTGCTCAGAGAGAGGAGGAAGTGCCAAGCAAAATAATGACAAATCTTTTGTACTCAATTCAATAAAAGTTGTACCTCTACCCAATGCTTGGAAATTTTCTTTTTTACTCCAAATAGTATAGAGCATATATCTCATATTTAGACTTTTGCTAGTCAAACACTTACAGCCTTGATTGGTACACATTTCATTTAATGCAATGTTTGTTTTCCCGATAGGCGCACGAGTTGACATTATTATCGAATTTTTAGGCACTAAAGTTGTGCCACAAGATTGATATCCATCATTAGTAATTGTCCTTGCTCCTCTTTCAATTTCACCGAATTCAGTCATATCAGAAGGTGAAATCCAAATAATATCACCATCCCAATATAATTGATCTTCTTTTGGAGTAGCACCACAAACAACTTTGCAAACATCCTTCACTCTTTTTGTCACCCAATGCTCTGGAATCATTCCTATCCACTCTATACCAGAATCTTTCAAGGTGACATTAGGATTAAGGCCACGAGTTACAGCTTGATGAATAACGCTCTTCTTTAATCGAGCATAAGCATCTAGTTGTTGCTCTAATACTGATATGCGCTTATCTATCGAAGAAAGCTGTGCATCAAGCTTCTCCACTATCCTTTGCTGTTCTGATAAAACTGGCAAATCCAACTCATATGTGCGCATAAATAATGGAGATATACGTTTTAACCCACCAACGCCACACATTGTAGCACAAGCTGCATCTTGGAACTTTGATGTTTGAGACAAATAGAACAAATAAGAATTTAAGAAACCCTTCTTCATACGAAGAACAAATATTTCAGAGCTTCCAAAACCAACGCCTTGTTCCAGATTATCTGCTATTGCAATATTTCCATTTTCAAAGCATGGCGTAACTTTTGCAACAAGCAAGTCTCCATTACCAAAATAGGTATATTTACCCTTCCCTTCTGCAAAAGAAATGTCTTTTAAATCGATACTTCCATTGCGAAGACTCTCCATAGGAACAAACGATACATTATTGTATAGTTCTTTTCCTCTATATTGGGGATTTAATGTGGTTATATCCTTTAATCTCATTCTTCACTCCTTTCTTCAAACTCACTTTCAATCTCCTCAATGGTGGGCAGGCTGCCTCTGAAATCATTTGGCAAGACTTGCCCTAACTCATAGTCAGAGATACCAATTGGCTTCACAATGTCACGTAAGGCATATTCTGCCTTTACCTTATCCTTTGTCTTACAAAGCAGCAAGCCAATCGTACGATGATCGCCCTCACGACAAAGAATATCGTCAACTGCAGAACAATAGAAATTAAGCTTGCCAATGTATTCAGGCTTAAACTCCGTATTCTTCAGTTCAACCACCATATACCTATGCATAAACGAATTATACATCAGCAGGTCAATATAATAATCATCGCCAGACACCTCTATGTGGTATTGCCTGCCCATAAAGCCAAAGCCAGCTCCCATCTCTACCAGGAACTGCTCTACATGCTTCACCAAACCAATCTCTACATCGCGCTCATTGTATTCTTCTGTAAAAGTCAACATGTCGAAGATGTAGGGGTCTTTTAACATCGATGTCACCTCGTGAGCTTCGTTAGAAGGCAGTGTCTCTGAAAAATTATTCGCCAATGCACCATGCTTGCCATAGTCATCTCGAGAAATAACCTCCTTCAGATAATCCACTTTCCAATTCGACTTGATGCATTGCACCATATACCAATAACGAGCGCGAATATCCTTGATTTTCTGGATAAGCACTATATTATGAGTCCATGAAAGATGCTTTATAGGCAACTCGAAATTGTATGTTGGTAATTGCGAAATTGGCGATTGCGTAATTGGATAATTATCCGTTTCTGCATTTTTATTCAATTGCGCAATTGCCGATTGCGTAATTGGATTCTCCACCTTCTTCACCATGGTCAGTTCTGAATTGTACTCATTAAAGAACTGCATCATGCATTGCATGTTACGCACCGAGAATCCCTTGATTGCAGGGAACTCGTTCTTCAAGTCAACAGACAATCGCTCAAGGGTTTTCTGACCCCAACCGTCTGCCATTTGACTGTTTGTAAGCATCTCGCCAATATCCCAGTACATGCGCAGCATCTCTTCGTTTGCTGAATAGATGGCACGCTGTTGGGCCTGAGCTACTCTTTGTTTGATGTGGCGTAAAAGGGTGTTATATGTCTGCAACTCTGTGCTCATAGCTCAATTTCCATTAGTTCGTTATTCAAGGCTTTGATTTCAGCCATTACATCCTCCACCTTCTCAATCTTCTCTGGTACGTAGAACTCCTTGTTGAAATTGAGCTCCACACCAATGGTATTACTACCAAGCTCGAAAGGTTTGAAGACGTATTTCGCCATGAAGGCATCTATCTCACGCTTATTCTCCAAATCATCAAAATGATGAGGAATAATCTCATAGTCACTCGTGGTGCGAGTAACAATCTCTACCTTCAGATTCTTCTTGCCTTTCGATGTGGAAAGACTAAACTTGAAGATGCCACAGCCTAACGAGTTGCATTCGTCAGCATTCTCACAAATCATGGTCTCCTTATCATTATCATAATGATAGCTGGTACCATCTGAAAGAGTTACTATCAGCTTGTCCTCATACAAATCAGCAGCCTTCAGCTTGTCTTGCAAAGCCTTACCTTCAACTGGATCAAGTTTAGTGAGCGACGTTATCACTTCATCATTCAGCTGTATGCTCTTGATATCCTTTAAGAGGATGGGTTCACTGACATAGTGGCCCTCATCATCAACCTCTGTCAGCGTCAACGACTGCTTATTATAGTAGAAGTATTCACGAGGATATATCTTACAGATATCACTAGGAACAAAGGCTGTCAAAGCGTCAACAATAACCTTGCGCTGAGTAGGAATCATCTCACGACGCTTATCGCCCTTCGACTTCTTCAACAGAGTCCACAGGTTGCTACCATCAATAAGAGCCACCTTATCCTTACGCTCCAAAGGCTTCTTCTTATTCATAATCCACAGATAGGTATAGATACCTGTGTTGAAGAACTCGTTTTGTGGCATCTGGATAATAGCCTCCACCCAATCTCTGTCAAAAATATGCTTGCGGATGTTGCTTTCACCACTTCCTGCATCACCACTGAAGAGTGTTGAGCCATTATGCACCTCGACAGCGATACCTTCGGAATCAAGCTGCCAAAGGATATGCTGCATAAACAGCAATTGACCATCGCCTATTCCAGGCAGACCACCAGCAAACTGTCCCGTCTGATCATTCTTGATTTCCTTCTCAAATCCACTCCATTTGTCACCATAAGGAGGATTAGCCACAATCACATCAAACTGCTTATCATGGAAGGGTACAGTTGTCAACGTATTGCCATAGCTAATCTTAGAGTGGTTGCGAAAACGACTTTCGATAGCAGCCAGTGCATAAAGCTTGTCGTTATACTCACTACCCCAGGTGTGAATGTTCTGATAGCCAGCCTGTGCCCTCAGACGATCTTCAACGCCAAACAACAAGTTGGCACCACCACAGGTAGGGTCATAGACATGGATAATCTGATTCTTAGGCTTGGAAACCTTTGTGGCGACAATATCCGTTATCAGCGAGATGATATCGTCAGGGGTGTACTGTTCTCCTGCTGTTGATGCAGAAATATCAGCCCACTTACGTTTGATATGCTCTTCAAGTGTTGTGATGGCAGAGTTGTCGTATGGCGACAGATCGATATTTGACCAAGCTGTTACCACTTGCATCAGAATCCTCTTAGCACGAAGCTCTGCTACTTTGCCATCCATATTCAGGTATTTTTGCTCATTACTGCCACGCTCAATACCCAGCAATACTTTCAGGACATCATCGAACTCATGCAAATAGCGATAGAAATCCTGTTCAAAGGTAGTATCGTTCTGACAGATATCCTTCAAGGTCTTACCCTGCATCACAATATAATCATTGTATCCACAGTTCATCTCTATAAAAGCCTCTTTGAAGTCCTCCGAATCGTCCTCTGGTGTAGTACCCTCTTCGTCCTTAACCTTCTGGATGGCATTCTGCATACGACCTTCGAGCATCATCAGCGCAAAGAATGGCATCATGAAATCTGGAAACTCGCTCTGTTTGATACTAGCAGAGCGGAGAAGATCGGCAATCTCCCAGATTTTACTTTCGTAATGCATGATGTCACGAGCCTGTTCTTTTATGTTGTTTTCGTTATTCATACCATCATTTTGAATTTGTTATGCAAAGATACAAAATAAAAACGTATTCACCAAATGCCATGGCTAGAAATTCTTCAACCATTCTGGTTTAAGCCAAGCTACAAGTATAAACACCACGATATCAACAGCTATGATAACGAACGTCCACCACCCCAGAAACAGGATACATAGAAGTATTAACCATGCCCATTTTGCCAACTCTGTCATAAGCACCAAATTTAAGTTCAACATTCAGTTTACGAGTGCAAAGATACAGAGTTGCAGTGCAGGTTTTCTGCATAGTTAAGGAAGAATCATTTAATCAAGACTCTCCCACGAATCACATTCTCAATAAGAGTCTGTCTATAGGATAAAAAAACATTTTCAGAACCACCAACGGCATTAATAATGTCGTCGATTTTTCCGACAATATCATCCAGATACGATGCCATCTTAATTTGTTCCTCCATGGGTGGTATAGCACACTTAAAGCTCTTGATTGTTTTAAGATCAATCGACTTTATTATAGCACCAGTTGCTAATGATCTTAGATTCTTCTCGCATCCTTTCAACAAATAATAAAAGAACTGAGGGAAAATAACATCCTTGTCAATGCACTTTATTGCAGCTACAGAAGAAGTCAATATGCCATCAACACCTCTAAACACCTCACCCGTATTTTCGCCTTTAACAATGATAATAACATCATCCTTTGTTGAGCATCTTGTTTTGGGAGTAATCTCATAAAGAGATACATCGTTAGATGGTTTTCTTAAGTATGAAACTGAAAGTAGTGGTAATCCATAAGAATCTTCTACAGATGGTTTGTTTCCTCCAAGTACTACTTCTGTAGCAACACGCAATGGGAGTTCATCCCACGCTTTTGTTTCAGATCGTCGCATTATTTTAACAACATCCCCCCTTATTGCTTCTATTGAATCCACAACAGACAACAAATCACGCGATGCGTCAATCAATGATGTCACATCTACTTTCTCTTGTGCGAATAACTTCTCAAATTGTACAGAATAGCCTTTCTCTACTGAAGCATAGTCTACAGTTACTTTGCCTTTTGCATAGGGCTGATACTCTTTTTCAACGAATTCATGAATATCCGTATCTAAGGATATTGTAACCCTGTCCTTTCTCTTTCCATCTTCAAGAAGATCGACCTCAAAATAGCCAAACCTCTCATTATTTACGATTTGAGACCTCATAGAAATAATACTCGATCGATACTCATCAACGATGAATTGGGCCATCTCGTTATCAAAACCATTTCTACGATTCTTACTTTTCATTGATGAAGCATCAATAAGACGAACCTTACCAACTTGAGCCTGGTTCTTCTTATTTGAGAGAATCCACAAATAGATAGGAATACTAGCAACAGTATGAGAACCTGCGGGCAATGCAATGATGGTTTCGACGAGATCGTGCTCAAACATCCAGCGACGGATACGAGACTCACCACTACGAGCATCACCAGCATATAATGCTGCTGCATTTGTAAGAAAGGCTGCACGGCTCCCCTCCGGACTCATCTTTGAAATGATGTGCTCAATAAAAAGGAATTGACTGTCATAAACCGCAGGAAGTCCAATTGAAAAACGGCTAGCAGGTTCTATACTTTCCATTTCTATTCTTTCTCTGATTGTCTTCCAATGTACCCCTATAGGCATATCAGCAAGAATATACTGGAAATGCTTATTTACAAACCTATCTTCTGTTAAAGTATCGCCGTAAAATACTTTACTATGTTCATTACCAGAAAGCAAAACTAAAGCCTTTGCAACAACACTTGGAAATTGTGATATTTCCTGGCCAAACAAACAGATATTTGATTGATGAGTAGCAAATGACTTTGCCTTAATACCAGCGGTAGCAAGCATACTACCTGTACCACAAACGGGATCGTAAATTGAAACATAATCTTCTTTGCCTTTACGAAGATCTTCAGAAAGCAGACATTCACTAATAAGATTTGAGAGCTCATATTTAGTACAAAATTGACCAAACACACGGCCCCCGTCATCGAATAAAGAAAAAATTAATTGTATAAACTCTTCATTATCCAATGATTTTTCCGACATATCCTGCTGTGCAAAGAAACTTATCAGGTCTACCAAGTATCTGGATTGTCGCTGTAGTATAGCCAAGTTTTGAATAAAATTCATTCCATCCAAAGCGTCCAAAACATTATCACTAAAGCCTTGGAAGTAAGAATTCATAACCACTTCAATAGAATCTGGCGAAATTAATATTCGCTCAAAGTTGTATCCAGAATAGTTATAGAATGGATAACCACCAGAAATCTCGCAAAGTTTCTCTGCAAGTCGATCGTCACTCAATGTTTTGTTGTTATCAGCAAAAAACGTAGCACTTTGGGGGGCATATTTACCGATAAGGCAATCTATGCGACGCAAAATAGTAAACGCTACAATAACCTGTTGAACTTGTGCGTCAGGCAAAATTCCACTAACAAGAAAACCTGCCTGCTTAATTTGGATTTTTACCGAATTTTTATTTTGTTCTTCCATTATTTCGCTTTGTCTTCATTTTCTGCTGCAAAGATACACATTTTCTGTGCAAGTTTTCTGCATAGTTTAGAATAATATTCTGTTTTTTGACAAATCACTTTGTTGAATTTGATTTATAGACGAATCAATTAACGTTGAATCACCTGTATTTCTAAGGAAAGCATCATATTTACTATGTATAACCTTTAAGTCAACAACAGCACTATCAACTTCGCTCTTGCCTCTTTTAAAAGGAGCATATAAATAGGAAAATATCTTTATGTCATTATGCGATTCTCCATCTTTATGTACTTTCTTAGTCCAAGGCTCAAACACATAAAAACCTTTATCTAAATGTACTTGATAATAATTTGTATACAAATCACGAGAGTGTACTGTCTTTTTTGTTAGTATGAATTCTACAACTATTGAGTATGTTCTTAATGCCTTTATTTCATCAACCCATCTTCTCACAAGCTTTTTCGTCTTGCCCTCTTCAAATTTGGACGTATTTGGACATACAATTAAGATATAATAAGGGACATCAATTTTTTTGGGGTAACAAGAGATTTATTAGATCCTTCAAATTAACCAATCCACAAAAATGATTTACACCTGCTTTGTCAATCTTATTATTTGTAAGCAAATTACTATCTGAAACAACGATACTATTTGAAGGCGGTAGTAAGCTCAATTCTTCACGCAAAATACATTGCCATCCATTTTCGGCAGCACTACCGGGAACAGTATCCATGTCTATATCAGGAGAACAATAATAGTTGAAAACATCATCGTTTAAGTCCTCAATAAATATAGCCATTACCCCATACTTATCTCTTAAATTCTTTACATTTTCCTTATTGTTCAATATGTACACGACGTTAGCTTTTATATCTGGTGTTTTTCCTTTATCATGTAGTGCCGCGAAATTCTCTATGGCCGAAGATGGCCAAGGGAGGCTTTTTCCTTCAATAAATGTATAAATATCGCCTGGATCATTTAAATCTTTAGGGTCTCGGATAAAATCCAAATCTTCCTCTGTTACGTCAAGATATAATTCTGCATGTCTCCGAAGTATCTCAATAATATTTTTATAATAATTATCAGAGATTGTAGAATCCTGTGCGATTATCTCCAAGGAATCTTTATCAATATATATTTTAGTCTTTGACAGCATACTATTTATTCTTATTTACGCGTTCTAACCTGGAGATTGTTAAAGACTCTCTTGCTGCTTGGTCAAAAAAGCCTTCATCGAATGAATCTTGAAATTTAGCATTATCCAAGAACAACATATCAACAACTCCTCTCTCTTGAGATAAATAATAAACCTTAATTGATTCGTTAACTTTATCCAAGGCTACCTCTTCTTCATATAATTGTCTTGCAGCCAAAACCTGGGTACGACGTACCAAATATTCCGAATGAGTTTCAAGAATAAACTTCACCCCAAACATTTTATTGATTTCAAAAATCAGATTCGCAAGTTTACTTTGCAAAACTGGATGAAGATTTTGCTCTGGCTCTTCTAATAATATAGTGAGATAGGAACCTTTGTATTTACGAATAAGAGTTGCAATACGAAGTAGCAAGATTACAACCTGTATAGAACCCATACCCTTGTCCGCCAAATCTATACCATCATGAAAAACCTCTTCTTTATTGTTAATACCTTCTGAATTATCACCGTCATATATTGTTAGGGTGTAATTATCACCTTTAAATGGTACAACTTTCAAAGATTTACCAATACCAAATTCTTTAAGCCAATTCTCTATTAAAGTAAACTCGTCATCACCTTTCGATATGCGTGATGTATAGAATTCGTGAATGGTACGTTTTGTATAATCGCTAGAGTTGGCACAATTAGCATAAACAGAATCCTGATATACAGAATGTGCATAAATATATTCAACAGCTAGACCATTTAAAACTCTTTCAACCTCGTTAGCAACGCGATTGATTTCAGAAGCCTTTCCTCTAATGAAATTTTTCTTGGCGACCTTATCAGCATAATATCGCGAGCGTTTGTCGCCAAGACTACCTGTTTCTGAGAAGGAAACAAAAGCCCTAATTAATTCTGGAATAACTAAATTACCAACATTATTACCTTTGAAATAAGATATATCTATAGTAATTTCGTCATACTCGGAAATTTCAATTCCTGAGGCATTTGCGTAAGAACTCATCCTTTCAAGGTTTTCTAGTTCAATCTTAATGTTAGAAATCTCGTCGAAATCCCTGCTTTGAGACAACCTATCCTTTAATCGATTTATTCTTCCTGCAATTTGCTCGGTTTTATCTATATCATAATTCAAAGCATCCTTATCGTATTCAAAACGGATTGTCATCTGACCTTTTGAGAAGTCAAATTCGAAATGGATATCTCTTTCTTCATCAGATACAGCAATCATCGATACACGCGGGATAATGCCGGGCTTTCTTTCTCCACGTATATTAACCACAAAACGAAACTTGTCAATTTTCATGGAAAACGTGATCGTGTTATCTTTTACAGGACTTTGGCGACAAAATGCACGATAAAAATCGCCAACATTAACATGCTCTGTGTCAAAACTGAACTGTGGAGCATATTTCCAAAATAATTTCTTTTCTGAATTTCCAACGCGTTCTATTCTTCTCTTTAGAAAATCACGCATTAGTAGGATAGCTTTTACAAGAGTTGATTTTCCTGCGTTATTACCACCTACCAGAATTGTTATATCTCCTAAATCTATTTCTGGGAAGTTTTGAAAGCGGCGGAAGTTCTTAAATCCAATTGAGTTCATATCTATTGTAGTTTTTTCGGCTGCAAAATTACTTATTTAATGTGCAAGTTTTCTGCATCGTTCAATTTTTATTTTAATTTTGAGACTGGACCTTTCAGCGCAGCGATAAATCGCTTAGTGCATTCGAGGTCTGCAGCAATAATGTTGGGCCATTCTTCTTCTGGGTTGTTGTAGCCACCAGGGAATTCTGTTCTTATAGAAGTAGTACGATAGCCTTCCAATTCTTCCCAATTTAAGCCAGGGCCATAGGCATTGTCTATCTGTTCTTTATCCTTCATCAGTTTGTGAAGAATAGACAGGTTTTCCGCTTCTGCTCCTTTACCTTTATCAATACGAAGCTCGCAACGTACAAAGTCTTTGGTTACCCACAAAGTCCATTGCACACCACCAATACCCGTTCCACTTGATATAAAACTATCTTTAGTAGCAGAAGAGTTCTTGAAGGCTGGCATCGTCTTGTCTGCCTTGAAGACCTTAAGCAGCTCTGTCCAGAATTTGTAGCGCATTTCGTGACGACGTGTTTCTTGCCGTTTGAGTTCACCCTTCTCACGAGCCTCATTAGATGGAGCTGACTTGATGGTGAAAAGTGGGCCCAATGGAGAATCGCCTATACGGATAAGTTGTAATTCGAGTAGATAGAAATCACAACCATTATCAGTCTCGTTGAGCCAGTTAATTGCCTCTACATGCTCCTCTTTGGCTTTTTCAACTATCCATATTGCAACTTTAGCATCGAAAGCAGTACGGTAGGTGATGATTTTACCTAGATGATCATGATTGGAATCACCAAATTGGTTTTCTATTACAACACCAGAGCCGTCTTCCAATTCTGCACGGATATCCACACGGAAATTCTCAGATGTCTGCTCAGTAGATGGATTGACAAGCTTTAAATGAATGGTATCAGAAACATAGTCAAGATTTTCTGCGAGCCAAGGAGTAAAATCTCCTGACTCACTTTTGAAATGATTCTTGAGTCGAATGCTTTCTATCTTACTTATCTTACTCATAATTCTAGATTTTCGCCTGCAAAATTACTCACTTACTATGCAGGTTTTCTGCATTGTTCAAATATTTAAGATTCATTGCTTGAATTTTCTCTGCGACTCTATCCCTGAAACTAGCTGGGGCTATGATTTCCAGATCATCACCAAAGGACAGAATCAGGGATTCCAACTCTTTATTCACCTTGACATTGATAGAAATAATGGCATAGTCCTCAGCTTCCTCAATAATGCGCTGAGAGAGGTGGAGGGGCTTGGTGCGAATATAGTTAAAACGCTTGCCTGTCACCTTAATGAGAATGTCTTCAGAGGGAGTGTCTTCAGGGACAGTAACCCCTATAACGTCATCAAAATATTCGCTAAAATCAATTTCCGGTTCCTTGTATTTCAAGGCCACCTCTTTGAAATCATCAATCCTATCGAGCGCATAATGGGCTAACGTTGAATATCCTTCTGCTTGTGCTATAAGATACCAACGGTCATTGAATTGCTTCAGATGATAAGGATATATGTTGGCACTAAAAGTCTTCTTGCCATAGGGGGTGTAGGTAAGCTTTAAAGTGCGTTTGGTAAGAATGGCTTGCAGCAACTTACCAAAATGGGTGATGCCCTTTAGATCTGGATTCGTCTGGAAAGAGACTACCGGAGAAGTGTTTTCGTTAAACTGCTCGCCTTCAATCTGCATCAGGAATGTGCGTACCCAGTCATATTGGGGCTCGCCCTCGAATTGCTTCAGCACATAGATGGCATCCTCTATCTTGTTTCGCTCACTATCATTCATTCGATAGAGGGGTAAAGTATAGCTTGTATCCTTATACCTATATAGTTTCTGTCTGCCTTTGCGAAAATCATCTCTCAACTTTATATTATAAGGTGGGAACTGGAGATTGGCAATATCATTCTGTATGGTTCTCTTTGACACGCTTGATGTGCTATCGAATTCCCTTGCCATTGCCTTGTTGCATTCTTCTACAAGGTCATCAATGGTATATTCCCTATATCTGTTTCTGAAACATTCGTTCAAAACCCGATATCTCAATAGTACTTGTCTGTCAACTGGCATATAACTTGTTTTATGTTAGTGCCTACAAAGATACGAATAAGCGAGCAAAAATCCAAATGTTTTTGAGTATTTTCGAGCGAGAGTATCTAAGAACGCTGTTCAGAGATAAGCATTCTTTGGCTATATACCAAACTTTATCGAGTTTGTGACTTTGTGACTTGTGACTTTAGGACTTTAAGGTATTTTTTATTGTTCTAATAGGTATGACGATAAAGTAAGAGTAATGTAAAGAATTAATTGTTAATATAATTAATACTTATATATAATATATATATTATATATAAGTATTGTATCTTTCTCTGCTTTTTTCAAATTGGCTTAAAGTCACAAGTCACAAGTCACAAAGTCACATTCGATGTCGATTTTTATGTCGCAATTCATGCATTTTAATTTCTTGCAAAATTAGGGCAAAAATAGAGGGTCGAAAAAGGCGGATTTTGGCACTTTTATTTGCAGGAGTTATGAATTATTCGTACCTTTG